>NYZA01000232.1 GCA_002686955.1 Gemmatimonadota bacterium | reverse complement strand
TTCCTCCGTGCTGGTGTGAGTGCTAGCTGACGGCCAGCCTGGCCTTGCCCCAAAGGGTACGGCCAGGAGGGGGCTCAATGAGTATCAAGGCGATGCGGTCTGACAAGCCTCCGCTTCGCTCCGGCTTGCAGCTGATCGACAGCGTTGTGCAAGGAGATTGGTGATGATAATCTGGTCCCGATTTGGTTTCTTGGTTGCGGTATTCGTTTTCGGGTGTTCCATCGCGGCGAATCTTATCACGAACTCTGTGACGGGCGGAGACGCTTATTGGGAGGCGCACCAGTGGCCCTTCGGCGTCTCTCTGTTTGCGTCGGCCATACTTTGCTGGGGCGTCGGGCTATTATTATCGCGGCGCGGGTCGCGAACGTTAATTGACAGCGAAACAGGAGAGCAGGTAGTAGACTCTCCGTCCCATACATTGTTTTTTGTAAAGATGCATTGGTGGGGTCCGATCCTGGCGATACTTGGTATTGTCGTCATCGGCAAAGACTTAATGGGATGAGACCGTCGCACAACCAGCTCATTGAGCAGGACGCGGAATACCGCGCCGCTCATGAGCAACGTTCCGACCGAGCAAGAGTCGTTGATCCCTATCTCCGTGAGCGCCACGCAAGAACCGCGACCAACGCTGTTGCGTTTCTCGACGGGTGTCAGAGGTGTTTGACAAACAAGTCTTCCGGGAACAGGAAATGGCAAAACGAGGAACAAAAAAGCACCCAATAATAGTCCGAGTGCAATCTGAAGATGCCGCGCGCTCTGTTGCTGATACGTGTGATCAATACGGATGGCACTTCATGATCGCGCTGGAGCCTGATGAGCCTGAGGATATGTCCGACTTGGAAAGGGCGCTCAATCCATCGGAACCGGTTCAGTCAACTAGGATTGCCAGAAACGGCCCATGCCCTTGCGGTAGCGGTAGCGGTAAGAAGCACAAAAAGTGTTGTGGTATGGGGGGGGCTACATCCGCATGAATTCTGCGATCTGGCATACCAAGCGGACCATGGTTTTAGCGATGGCCGCCAAACAACCATGCATTGATTTTTTCGGAACCAAGCGAACTAGTCCGTGCGGTTGGGGGTGCCCGATGGTCCTGATGGGCGGTAGAATTGGGTATGGAACCAGCAGCCCGAGGAATCGAAGCCGAGCGACTACGGACCGCGTTCCATCTATTCGAAGCGGGAGTGGAGATGAAGAGAGCCACGATCCGTCGCCAAAGGCCGGGTATCAGTCGGGTCGACGAGGATCGTCTTCTTCGTAAGTGGCTACGCGAAGCAACGTTGCCGCTGGAGGGGATAAAGGGGTATCGCGTTCGGACGGTCAACCAATGACTCGCTTGGCAGAGATTCTCCGGAGGCTCCAAGAGGATCTCGGGAAACATCAGGCGCAGTGGGCACTGGTTGGGGGACTGGCGGTGTCGGCAAGAGCCGAGCCTCGATTCACTCGCGATGTAGACGTAGCGGTGGTCGCGGCGGATGACCGATCGGCAGAGAGTCTCGTGTTCTCCCTTCAACGTTCTGGGTATCGAGTCCTCGCCGTTGTGGAGCAAACGCACACAGGTCGCATCGCAACCGCGCGACTCATTCCTCCGAAAGAGGAGGCAAGTGGCATCGTCGTGAATCTCCTTCTTGCGAGTAGCGGCATCGAGCCGGAAATGGTGCGAGCCGCAGAAATACTGGAACTGCTCGAAGGGCTGGAGGTTCCCGTATGTGCCACCGCCCATTTGCTGGTGGCCAAGTTGCTTTCACGTGACAATGACAGTCGCCCGCAAGATTCGTTAGACATCAGCGCGCTTTCCAACACCATGACTCCGACCGATTGGCAAGAGGCTCGGCGCGCAGCGACACTCATCGAAAAGCGTCGTTTTAACCGAGGGCGTGACCTCATAGATCTGCTGAACGCGCTCATGCGCAGTCAAACAAAGACTGACCAAGCAAAGAACGAGGCGGAATAACACTTATGAGCCCACCGGTAGTCAAGACAAAAGGCCGCCCCGAGGGGCGACAAATGGCGGAGATCGGCGAGCCAATGCTCGGTCATCCATCCCCTTCCCCAATTAGACGAATCACCCCGATCTCGGAAGGCGCCCCCAATCTCATCGGGGGCCCCCAGTATCCCGTCCCCCGGCTCACGTAGAGCGCCATCTCGCCGATGCGGCTCAGGCCGGCTTCGAAGGGGTGGGCGAGGCCGATGAAGAGAGTCCAGGGGAAGAATTGGCCGCCGTGGGTGTGGCCCGAGAGCTGCAAGTCGAAGCCGGCGCGCGCCGCAGCCGGGGCGCTTCGGGGTTGGTGCGCGAGAAGAAGGCGAAGGTCGCAGGGAGGGGCTCCGCGCATCGCTTTTTTCGGATCGCTCGCGTGCTCGGGGACGAATTGACCCGCGCTCAGATCGGTCACCCCGGCGATCAACATCCGCGCCACGCCTCGCTCGATGATTCGATGCTCGTTCGTCAGCACCGTCAGCCCCAACTCTTGCAGGGCCTGGCACCAAGCGGGCGCGTCCCGGTAGTACTCGTGGTTGCCGGTGACGAAGAAAACGCCGTCGCGGGCGCGCAGATCGCCGATCGTCGAGACGGCCGTGTCGAGGCGAGAGACCGTGCCGTCCACCAGATCACCCGTCACGGCCACGAGATCGGCGTCGAGGCGAGCGACCGCGGCGACGATCTTCTCCACGTAGTCCGCCGTGATCGTCAATCCGGCGTGAATGTCGCTCAACTGCACGATCCGATATCCATCGAGATCGGGGGGTAGACCGGGGATCGGCAGGTCGATCTCCACGATTTCGGCCCTGCGGCGGGCCCCCGCGACACCGATCGCCGAGAGAGTCCCCGAGAGCCCGAGAAGTGCGGCGTTGGCACTGCTGGTCATGAAGCGTCGACGTTCCGGATCGGGCGCCGCGTCCGCCGTCCCGCCCCGTCCTCTCATCGATCTCGTCAGCGCGAGCGGAAGGCAGACGAGGTCACGCACGACCAAGAAGGGCAAGACGAGCCCGAAGACCCCCATGTAGCAATAGGCCGCCCACTGAACCGCCAGGTAGGCCCCCGAATTCGCCAGAACACCATCGAGGACGAAGACGATCGGCTGGATCGATGCGAGCACGGCCACCACGAGCCACGCTCGCCGTCGCCCTCCCGCCGAGAGACTCGCCGGAGCGATCAGTCGCCGGCCGACATAGACGTGGGTCGTCCCCCAGAGCGTGAGGGCGATGATGGCGAAGAGGAGCAAGGGCCGGTTCAATTCCCGGCGCGAGGAGCTACCACTCGATCGCCTCCCCATCCCGAAAGAAGCCGCCGGTGGGACCGGCGGCTGCGAGCGTGGCCGCCCATACGATCCCTCGCGCCCCTTCTTCGACACTCCGGTCGGCGCGCTCTCCTCCCATATCGGTCCGCACCCAACCCGGGCAGACGGCGTTCACTCGCGTCCCGACCTGCGCCAGCTCTCTCGACGCTACGAACAAGAGCTCTCGCTTTCACGCCTTTCGCCGAGAGTTGCTGGACTACGTGGCTTCCAGTTGTGCCTGTAGCGCCGATGACCAGGATCATGGCTTTTCCTTCGAATCGATGGACTCGCGTCAAACCGATTCCATGATGGACGATGCCGGCGCCTTGTCAATCCGTGGTCACCGCGATCGATCCAACAGCCGCTCCGCCGCCACCCACGCCATCGCCATGATCGAGTGTTGCGGATTGAGGCCTAGATTGGTGGGGAAGACCGAGGAATCGATGACGAAGAGATCGCGCAGGTCGTGGGTCTCGAAGCTGGGGGACACCACACTCGTCGTCGGATCGGAGCCCATTCGACAGGTGCCGAACAGGTGCGTCGCCACGATCGTGAGCTGATTCGGTCTGAGCACCACATCGTCGAGAACCCGCAGCTCATCGGGGGATCGGAACGACTCGGGCAGACCGAAAATACCGGGCATGACCTCGGTTGCGCCGGCGGCGAAATGAACCTCGCAGGTCTTTCGGAGTCCCTTGGTCAGAACGGCCATGTCCCAGTCGGTAAGTGAGAAAGAGATGAAGGGGCGATTGCCGCCGGCGGATCTCACCCGGCCGTGGGCACGTGCTCGGATCTGGGCGGCGATCACGGTCATCCGTGGATAGCGACGCAGATTCTCTACGAGCCGGCTGCCCACACCCGGCAATCTGGCGGCGGCCAACTCGGGCGGCAATCCGAGTGTCTCCAGCTTGAAGCCCTCGTCGCGAAACGAAGCGCATTCGTAGCCCTGGCTTGCTCCCAGCCACATCTTCACCTCTTCGTCGAAAACCCCCACGACCCCCGCGCCGGGATGTGCCTGAAAGTGCTTCCCCAGCTCTCCCGACGAGTTCGCGAGCCCGCTTCGCAATAAGAGAAGTGGGGACTGAATCGCACTGGCCGCCACCACGACCCCCTTGCGTGCGCGGACATGCAGTGGAAACGTGTCTCGACCGACTCGGGCATCGACGAATCTGCCCACGACTCCGCTTGCCCTCCCGCCCTCGGTCATCACGCGATCGACACGGCATGTGGCATAGATCCGCGCCCCCTCGCGTTGCGCCCTTGGAAGGAAGGTCAGATCCATCGATAGTTTGGCATCGTTGGGACAGCCCTGCAGGCAACGGCCCGAGCCTTGGCAATTCCGCTCCGCGCGATCGATTCGCCGTCCATCGATGCCGAGCCTCTCGCACCCGATCTCCATTAGAGTGTTGTGTCTGCCCATCGCTTCGTCGGCGACCGGCGCGATTCGGATTTCGCGCTCGATCTTGTCGAAGGCTGCTTCCAATGCCCCGAAGGTGATGGTTTCACCGATGCCGCGATCCCGTCCCCACAGGTCGACCACATCTTCCGGCATGCGCCACATGATCGCGGAGTTGATCACCGAAGTGCCGCCGAGGGCACACCCTTGCAGGACCGGGATCAGGGCGCTGCCGAAGGCGGCATTGGTGCCCTGATCGCGCCAGGCCGATTTCATGGTCGGATAGAGTGGTGGTTTGCGCCGTTGCCTGGGCCAGGGCGGCCCCTCCTCTACCACAATCACCTCTTCGCCCGCCCCCGCGAGAACTCGGGCCGCGGTCGCTCCCGCGGGGCCCGAACCGACGATCACATAGTCGCACTCGTCTCCGGCGGGTTGCGTGATCTGCTCGTGAGTGAAAACCATGGCTCAGATCTCGATTGGGCTGGTGGCGTCATGGTGTTCGACGCCAAACTGTCGCTGGATCTCCGGGAAGCCCAGAAAGGCCGTGCCGGCGATCATCTTCACCAGAGTGATCGTTTGGCGGAGTGCATACCAACGACTCTCGTAGATTTTCATCAGGTAGCGCTCTCTGTCTTCTTTGTCGAGCCCGCCAAAAGTGTGGAAGCGACCGATCACCACAAGAGGCATCAGGTAGATGATCGCCATCGTAATGCGGTAGACCATCGCGACGGGCAAGGGAGACGACGCAACCTGCTCGGCGTAGAAACGCCCCATCGGAACGTCGCGTGCTCCTTTGGGTGCATCCGGCGTGGGTGGGAACAGAGTTTCGAAGATGACCTCTGCCCACCGGGTTTCTCTTCTTGTGGGTCTCATTGAAGACTCCTAGGATAGAGCGTTCCTCGCGGTGCGAGCGAAGTAGATCATCGCGGCCAAGGTGAGGCCGTCGAACAAGAAAGCGATGAGGAAGAGCGGGTAATCGAGTACCCAGAGATAGACACCTAGGAAGCCGAAGGCGGAGCAGCCCTTCAGGAAAACGAGCGGCACGAGCGTGGGGTAGTACTTGCGCAGATCGAACAGGAGAAGCGCACACATGAAGCCAAGTGTCATCACATTCCCGAACCCGAGGATGCGCCAGTACAGGCTGGATTCCGAGTACGGGTAGTGAGACGCTCCAAAGAGCGTCGCGACCTCCTTCAGCGACGACCAGGCGAATTCCGGCGCGAAGAGGTATAGGAAGGCCGGGATGATGAAGTTCAGGGTTAGGATGGTGTACACGATCTGGAATGCCCGGAGCTTCATATCGCTTCGTCCTTTCGATGGTGACTGCTCTCTTCGTCTATCGATGCGAGCAGGTACTCGTCCATTTCGCGCAGCCCCGCACTTGCGGCTTCTCGCGCCGCCGCGCCATCACCGCCCTCGATCATGTGAATCACGAGTTCGTAGTACGCCAAGTTCTCCTGCATGTGGAGGATCATCGATTCGACGAGCTTCTGGATGGTGTCGACGGCCCTCACCACGGTGTTGAAGGTCAGCTCCACCGCGAGGTTCTTGCAGCATCCCAACACGATCCGTGTGAAGCGCAAATCCCCTTCGGCGAAGGCCGCCGGATCGTCGACCCTCTCTCTTTGGGCCTCCGCCTCCGCGCGCAATGCCCGCAGGTCGGCCGGAGTGGCCCGCTCACAGGCCAGCTCGATCATGCTCGCGGCCAGAATCCGGCGAATCTCGAGCAGATCGCGCAGGAGTCCATCTCTGCCTCCGCTGAGGCGTCCGTCTTCGCCCCGCCTGACTCGGAGCAGGGCGGGAAGCAGATCGAGGCTGCCGCTGAGGCGGTAGTCCTGAACCTCGGTACCCATACCTTGCTGCACTCTGACGAGTCCTTGGCTCGACAGGGTCTTGATCGCCTCTCGGATGGTGAGACGGCTGTATTGGAAGCGCTCGGCCAGCTCGATCTCGGATGGGAGAAGCTCTCCAGGTGGGAAGGCGCCATCGAGGATGGAGCGGCGCAGCTGCTCCGCCACGGTGTCGGCCGCGCTCAGACGCGGTCGGCGTATGTTCTGCATCGGGTGTTTCGGGCGTGGGAAAACATCAGACATCTGATGTTTAGCTCGGCCAGGTTCCGGGGTCAAGAAAAAAGCGGGGATGCGGATATCGACCCGGTCCGAAAAACGGCTAGGATCATCCTCCCAACTGGAGGTGAACATGACGGTCCCAATCTCAATTGCCTCATTCGTCGCGATTCTCGCGCTATCCGCTTCCTCCGAATCGACAACCCCAGCGGGAACTAGCTCGAGCACTGCAGAGCGAGGTGAATACCTGGCCACGATCGATGGATGTCACGACTGCCACACGCCTCTGAAAATGGGGGCGCAGGGGCCGGCCCCTGACATGTCCCGCATGCTCTCCGGACACCCGGAACAGATGGTCATGCCGCCGCCACCCGCACTCCCGCCCGGCCCTTGGGTCTGGGTCGGCTCCGGCACCAACACCGCCTTCGCGGGCCCATGGGGAATCAGCTACTCCCCCAATCTGACGCCCCATGCGACGGGGTTGGCGGCGTGGTCGAAGGAGGTTTTCGTCAAAGCGATCCGAAGCGGCCGCCACTTCGGGACCTCACGCCCCATCCTTCCGCCGATGCCGTGGCAGACGATGGCAAGAATGACCGACGGGGATCTGGAAGCCATTTGGGCCTACCTGAACACCGTCCCGCCGATCGCCAACCACGTCCCCGACGCTGTGCCGGCCGCGCACCAGTAGCTCGCCCAGCACTGCCCAGCCGATTGCATCTCTCTTGACTCAAGGGAATCGATTCGCTAACGTCTCGATACTGACTTGCAGAATCATTTCCTAGCAACGGGAGTCATCATGAGACCGATCCATCGAAGAACCATCCTGGTCTCGACCCAGTCCTTGGACACCGCTGTCGAATGCACCCGATGCGGAGGCTGAGCGCCGACGTTTCCGGGTGACCCACCCGTTCCACCCGCTGTACGGGCGCGAGTACGAGTTGATCCAGTACCGCCACTTCTGGTCCGAGGACCGGGTGGTTTACGTGGACGAGACCGGCGCGGCGCGCAGCCTTCCGGCGGGTTGGACCAACGCTGTGTCCGACGATCCAGCCGTCGTCGTGTCGGCCGGGCGCTCGCACTTCCGCTTGGCCGATCTGGTTGAGCTGACGCAGCTCGTTCGCGGAACGTCCCGATGAGATGCCGATATCGGGCGCTCCTCATGCGGTTCGTGGGGGCGGGCGGCTGTCAAGGAGATTATGCCGCTAACGTAAAGGAGATTTCGCCGCCCGCTGGTGCTGTTGCTTTGTTGTTTGGCGATGCACACATAGACAGTTGCCCGTTATCACGGCTGCAAACCGTCGAGTCTCGCCATTCGCAGCTTGACATCGCGTTTCTGCACGGCATAATGAGCCTTACGCTATTCTGGAGCGCTGCCCATGCCCCGACCCAAGAGCGACCCCAAGGCCGACACCCTCCGCGAGCAGGGCTGCCTGCACCCGCACCCCAACAAGGTCACCGACGAGGCGTTCGCCGCGAGCGAGTTCCTCGACCCGCGCGACCTGGTGCAGGTCAAGTACGAGATGCTGCGCCGAGTTCGCGTAGACGGGCAGGCGATCAGCCACGCGGCGACGGGCTTCGGCTTGTCGCGGCCGACGTACTATCAGGCGCAGGCGGCGTACGAGAAGGGCGGCCTGCCGGCGCTGTTGCCCAAGAAGCCCGGTCCCCGGCGAGCGCACAAGCTGTCCGAAAAGGTGGTGGCGGCGCTGGAAGTGGCGCTCGCCGAGCAGCCGGAGATCGACGCACAGGATCTCGTGAGGCTGGTCGAGGATCGCTTCGGCGTTTCTGTCCATCCGCGCAGCATCGAGCGGGCACTGGCACGGCAGGAAAAAAAACGGCGCTGACAGGCGGCCCGACGCAGGGCTCGGCGTGCGGGCACGGCACGCCCGACCATGCCGAGCGCTACGAGGCATTGCGCACCCACGCCGTGCAGCGTCGCGCTCCGGCGAGCCGCGAGGGACTGGTCGTGCTGCTGCGCCAGGGCGTCGCGGCCTGGATGGAGGCGTGGTCCAGGCTGCCGTCGCCACCCGCGCCGCCAATGCAAACGGAGCGCCAGCACCTCTCGCCGTTGCCGGATGAGGCGAGCGCGGAGGTGGTCCGCGTCCTCGCGGCCATGACCTTGAGTCACATCCAGGAGGTGCGTGCATGACACAGCCGATCCACCAGAAGGTGACCGCCAGCCACCTGCGACGCGACGCGTACCTCTACGTACGCCAGTCCACGGTGCGGCAGGTCTTCGAGAATACCGAGAGCACCCGGCGGCAGTACGCGCTGCGCGAGCGGGCGGTGGCGCTCGGCTGGCCCATCGAGCGTGTCAACGTGATCGACACCGACCTGGGCAAGTCCGGTGCGTCGAGCGCTGACCGCGAGGGCTTCCAGAAGCTTGTGGGCGAGGTCGGTGTGGGCCGCGTCGGGATCGTGCTCGGGCTCGAGGTATCGCGCCTGGCCCGCAACTCCACCGACTGGCATCGGCTCCTCGAGATCTGCGCGTTGACCGACACGCTGATCCTCGATGAGGACGGTATCTACTCGCCGGGAGACTTCAACGATCGGCTCCTGCTGGGGCTCAAAGGCACCATGTCCGACGCCGAATTGCACGTGCTGCGCGCGCGGCTACGTGGTGGCATTCTCAACCGGGCACGCCGGGGCGCGCTCAAGACACCGTTGCCGGTCGGCTTGGTCTACGATGCGGCGGACAACGTTATGCTCGACCCCGACCGCCAGGTCCGCGGGAGCATCGCGCATCTATTCGAGACCTTCGAGCGCACAGGCTCGGCGTCGGCCACGGTGAGACACTTCCGCGAGCTGGACCTGCGCTTCCCTCGCCGCCCGCGCAGCGGACCACATAAGGGGGAGCTGCTCTGGGAGTCACTGCGTCACTGGCGCGTACTGCGCGTGCTGCACAATCCGCGCTACGCTGGCGCTTTCTGCTTCGGCCGGACGCGCACGCACAAGCGGCCAGGCGAGAGAATCGAGGTCGAGGTGCTCCCGCGCGACGAATGGACGGCGCTGTTTCCCGACGCGCACCCTGGCTACATCTCCTGGGAGCAGTTCGAAGCCAACCTCGCGCGATTGCGCGACAACGCCCAGGCCCACGGCGCCGAACGTCGCAAGAGCCCGCCGCGGCAGGGGCCGGCGCTACTGCAGGGCCTGGCCATCTGCGGCGTCTGTGGTCGGCGAATGACGGTGCGCTACCACACGCGCAAGGGCAGACAGTGGCCCGAGTACGTCTGCCAGAGCGAGGCCACCGAGACCGCGTCGGCGAAGTGCCAAACCATCCCGGGCTCCGGTATTGACGACGCCATCGGTGAGTTGCTCGTCGAGATGGTCACGCCGGTGACCCTCGAAGTCGCCCTGCAAGTCCAGGCGGAGCTCGAGGCACGCGCGGACGACGCGGACGCGCTGCGCCGCCAGCGGGTCGAACGCGCCCGCCACGAGGCCGACATCGCTCGGCGCCGTTTCATGGAGGCAGACCCGGGCAATCGCCTCGTGGTCGACGTCCTCGAGGCGGAGTGGAACCACAAGCTGCGCGCGCTGCACGACGCCCAGGAGGAGCTCGAGCACCGGCGAGCCGAGGACCACCAAGAACTCAGTGACGAGCGACGCAAGGAGATCCTGTCGTTGGCCACCGACTTCCCGCGACTGTGGAACGATCCGAAGACGCCGCAACGCGAACGAAAGCGCATGGTGCGCTTGCTCATCGAGGACATAACGCTGACTAAAGATGACGAAATCGCCGCCGGCGTACGCTTCCGCGGGGGCACCACCAAAACACTGACGCTACCCCTCGCCCTGCCCGCATGGCAGCTCCGCCAGACCTCGGAGGATGTCATCGCCGAGATCGACGCCCTACTCGACAACTACACGGAGAGCCAGATCGCTAACATCCTCAACGAACGCGGTCGCCTCTCCGGCGAGGGCCTGCCCTTCCACCGGATCAGGGTGAAGCGGCTCCGGCGTGACTACGAACTCAAAACGCGATACGACCGGCTGCGCGGCGTCGGCATGCTGACGCTCGACGAAATCGCCAACTTCCTCGATGTCTCGACCCGTACGGTGAAGATCTGGCGGAAGGGCGGCCTGCTCCGCGCACACGCCTACAACGACAAAAGCGAGTGCCTGTACGAGCACCCCGGCGACGATCCGCCGATCAAGAACCAAGGCAAAAAACTCAAGCAACGACGGCGCTTCCCCGAGGTCGCGTCGAAGCTCATGAAAGAGGTGCAGTGTGAAGCGTAGCCCTTCTCCTGGGCCAGGAGTGACACGAAGATCTCCATCTCTCGCTCGAGGTCCCACTGAAGATCGGTGAATGCGCTCTGCGTCTGTTGAAGCTCGCCTTTGATGGTCTCACGCTGCGCCTCGGTGAGCGCGATGGCGCGCTGATGCTGTATCACGAGCTCCGGCGGAAAGGTGTGGCGGCCAATGGGGTCCACATGGTGCTCCTCCTGCGCTCGCGCGCCACCACAGGTCAACGCGAAAACCGCCAGGGTGTACGTCCATCTCATCCGATTCTCCTCTGTTGTTCGTTCTCGAGTGGGTTGGCGGGCCGCCCCGGGATCGAGGAGGCGTCCGATCGGTGCTCGCCCGAATCCCGGGCCGGCGATCGAAGAAGCCCACGGGTCGGCGAGCTCCACGCGCCGATGCCGGCTCGTCCGGATACTGTCGGGAGCGTGAGCCTGGCTATGGTGGTGGCGGCACGTTCGGCGCTCGGCCCACCGGCCGGCGGAGCGAGGAGCGAAGCGCTCACGATCGCGAGGCCGGGGAGGCCGCGGATTGGGGAGATCGCCGGCATGGATGGAACTCCGCTCTACGGTGCGGCCGCTCACGGCGGTCGCGGTGCGGGTGGGCCTGGATGGAGACGACGAGCTCTCTCGTCCCCCATTTGTCGTTTCCAGTCCACGGAAGTGCGTACAACGCCGTCGTCTCAGCGCCGCGGCGGATGGCGATCGCGATCACGGCCGCGGGGGCGAAGGTCTGGCGACCGGCGAGGAACCCCGCACGCGGTCGGCTCCTTAGAAGAGCGGTCGTCCAATGTCGGGCCCCGCGGGGCCATGAGCGACACTGAAAGGGCCTGCCGGAACCGAGTCCGGCGAATCGCTCGAGGGATTGCGGTGTGTTGGTCGCCAGCGTCGAGCACTCGTCGACCTGGCCACCGGGCACCCGCGGACGATCTCGCGCGCTTTGCGACCGCCGATGGGCCTTCGCGTCGATCCCGCACCAAGGCTTCGCCCAAGGCACGGATCCTCACGGTTTCGCTACGGAATCGTATGAGAAACCGGGGTCAAGCGCCTACCACATGACCTGTTCGATGTGCTTTGCCTTTGGAGCCTGAGCCAAGTTCTTCCTGCCGAACTTCTCTTGCACCCAAGCGCCTACCTCCGCGCCCGACTTGCCCTCGCTCAACATCTCCTCAATCTCTTCTACCATCGCGGCGACCCACGCGGGGTACCGCCTTGGAACCTCTCCGCCCCCGCCATAGGGAACCCATGGAGCAAAGGCATCTAGGAGATCATGGACCTTTTCATTCGGGATATCGAGCGTCTGAGCGATTTCGGGAACGGTGACCATCGGCGACCTCATCAGCTGCGGAGATGAGACGCCTTCCACGGCCCGACGGGGCTCTCGACCCCGCGCAAGCCCGGTCTACGCCGGGTCCCAACTCCTGGTGGAGACGCGCCCCGCGGACGCGTCGAGATCGAACGAGCATACTCCCTCAATCTAATCTACCTGCCTCGACTTGTCACTCTCACGAGCACCTATTTCGGAGGATCTTCGAGGTGTGCGGCGAGTGAGGAGAGGAGGCGCACTCCCACACCGGTGGCACCTTCTCTCGGCTGGTAGGGGCTCTTGTTGTAGATCAAGGCGCGTTCCATCAGTGCTGAGCTCGCGATGTCGATGTGGGCCCACGCTTTGACGACGTCGAAGTCCACGAACTCCTTCAGAAAAACCGCGGCGGTGATCGCCCCCGCGCCGGTCGCTCGGTCGGTGCTGCAGTTCGCCAGATCGGCCACATCGCTGGCGATCTGCACCTTGTAGTCGTCGTCGATCGGCATGCGCCAGAGCCATTCGCCCGCCTCGCGACCAGAAGCGAAGAGCTTGCCGGCGAAGGCGTCGTCGTCGTCCGTCGAATTCGCGTGCGTGAAGAGCCCCGATACGAAATGGCCCAACGCGATGACGATCGCGCCGGTCAGCGTGGCGATGTCGACCAAGAACTCAGGCTGATAGCGCCGGCAGGTGTAGCTAAGAGAGTCGGCCAGCAGTAGCCGCCCCTCGGCGTCGGTATTGGTGATCTCGACAGTTCGTCCATGGTGGGACCGGAGCACGTCCCCGGGCTTGTACGCCTTGCCGCTCACCAGATTCTCGGAGAGCGGCATGACCCCGACGACATTGAGGTCTAGCCTCTGCTGGGCGATCGATCGCATCGCGCCGAGCACCGCCGCGGCCCCGGCCATGTCTCCGTACATCCGCGTCATTCCTGAGCTCGGCTTGATGTTGTAGCCGCCCGAATCGAAGGTGACCCCTTTTCCGACAAGGGCCATATTCCAACCCCTTGATTCGCCACGGGGCGCGTAATGCACAATGGCTACGCAGGGAGGCTCTTGCGATCCCTGCCCTACGCCGAGGTGCAGCCCCATCCCCTCTCTCTCCATATCGTTGGCGCCCAGGAGCTCGAATTCAAGCTCCGGTTCGGAATCGGCCACCTTCTTCGCCTCGTTGGCGAAGCTCAAAGGTGTCAGGTCCTTCGCCGGGGTATTGACCAGATCCCGCGCCAAACAGGTGCTCGTCGCCCTTGCCGTCCCGCTCTCGATCGAGTCCGCCAGAGCGCCTTGGTGGCCGTCGGTCAGAAGATAGACGTCGGAGATCGGCACATCGTCGGGAGCTGCCTCGTCGCTCTTGGTCTTGTAGCGATGAAAGCGGTAGGTGCCGAGCATCGCACCCTCGACGACCAAGCGCCCCGCAATCTCGGGGGCAACGCCGAAATCGCTGAGGTCATCGACCGCGAACGCCCCCAGGCCCTTTCGGCGGAACTGCCTCGCGGAGATGGCGATCACCGACCGCAGACGATCGTGCAGCCGATGCGGGTGGCGGATCTTCGATTTCTTGCCGAGCCCCAAGAGGAGAATCCACTCGAAGCCATGCACGTCCGAGGCGCCGGGGAGAAGGTTGAACTCCTTGTAACGCCAGCTGACTCGATGTTTCGTCATCAGCTCGACGACCGCGTCGGCCGTTCCCTTACCGAGGTGCTTCGCGAGATGTTCGCGGTTGACCTCGGGCTCCTCGTAGATCGTCACCATTAGATTAGCGGTCGTACGATCACTCAGAGGGACGGCGTGGAAGTCGATGTCTCGGTGCATGGGGTACTTCGGTCTCTCCGCATCTGGCGGGGCGAGCGTTGTCAGACAGGTACGGCCTTGTAGCCGTAGTTGATGATCCCCGCCTCACCTTCCTCGTAGATCTTACGGAACTCGAGGCTGACCGGAAGGCCGATCTTCAGCTGCCCATCCACGAAATCGGTGACCTGGACGTTGAGACGGGGGCCGTCATCCATCTGGACGATGGCCACGACGTACGGAGCCTGGTCCTTGAAAGGCGCGGGTGGCACGCGGATCACCGTGTAGGTCAGTACTTTGCCGGTTCGCCGCATCGCCTTGGTCGTGAACTCACGACATCCGCAGGCGTCGCAGACCAGACGAGGTGGAAAGAACCACTTCGCGCATTGGTCGCACACCGCAGCCTCGTATCGGTAACGCTGAGGGTATTCCCTCCATGCTCTGGCCGATGACATCTACATCGCCTCCATGATGTGGACGACAGCGCTGGCCCCGGTGCCGCCCATATTCTGGACCATCGCGACTCGCGCGTCCTCGACTTGGCGCTCGCCGGCGCCGCCGCGGAGCTGTTCGACGGCCTCGATGGCCTGGGCAACGCCCGTGGCCCCAACGGGATGGCCCTTCGACTTCAGGCCGCCACTCGTGTTGATCGGAATCCGCCCACCGATCGCCGTCTCGCCTGCCTCGGCAGCCTTGCCACCCTGCCCTATCTCTACCAATCCCAGGGCCTCGGTGGCCATGATTTCGGCGATAGTGAAGCAGTCGTGCACCTCGCAAAGGTCGATGTCGGCGGGGCTCTTGCCCGCCATTTCGTATGCCTTCTGCGCGGCGCGCGTCACGGCGTCGAGCGAGCTCAGATCCGCTCGCGAATGCAGAGCGATGGTGTCGGTAGAGAACCCTGAGCCGATGATCCGAACCGGGGTTCCGCTGAACTCCGCGGCCTTGTCGGCCGGGCAGAGGATCAGGGCGGCGGCTCCATCGGTGATCGGAGAGCAGTCGAGGATGTGCAATGGGTCGGCCACCAGGACCGATCCCAGAACCGCCTCGACCGTGGTTGGATGCGGATACTGCGCCAACGGGTTCAAGGAGCCGTTGAAGTGGTTCTTGACCGCGACCGCCGCCATCTGCTCCCGCGTGGTTCCGTATTTGTGCATGTGCGCCACCGCCATCATGGCGTAGAGGCCGGGAAATGTGACGCCGTTGAAAGCCTCCCATTCCTGGTCCGACGCGGTCGCCAACGCGTACGTCGCTTCGTCGCCGCTCACGTCGGTCATCTTCTCGACGCCTCCGACCAGCACGATATCACTCGCGCCGCTGGCCACTTCGAGCAGCCCGCTTCGTAGCGCGACTCCTCCCGAAGCACAGGCCGACTCGACGCGGGTACCGGGAATGGGGCCTTGACCCAGATGATCCGCCAAGAGCGCGCCCAAATGTTCCTGCCCGACGAAGAGCCCACCGGACATGCAGCCGACATACATCGAATCGATGCGATTCGCGCCCGCATCGTCGATGGCCGCGAGAGCGGAATCGACGAATATGTTGCGCAACGACTGCTCCCAGAGCTCGCCCCACTTCTTGATGCCTACGCCGACAATCGCGACGTCTCTCATAGCAAACTCCTAGCGCGACCTACTCGGCCTTGCGGATCTTCCTGCGGAACTTGGCGTACTCGCCGTAGGCGAGGTAGATCGGCTCATGCTCAAGCATGTAGCGGGTCTTGGGGGCCAAGCCCTGGACCTCGGTAATCCGCTCGGTCACGGTGAAGACGAACGAATCGCTTCCGGAACCGGATCCGTACGAGCACATGAGTATCTTGTCGCCCGGCTTGGCCACGTCGAGTATGGCGCTGAGCCCAATGGGCGAAGCTCCAGAGTACGTGTTGCCCAAGGTGGGAGACAGCCACCCAGCCTCCATCTGCTCATGGCTGAAGCCGAGCATTTTGCCCACGCGCATCGGGAACTTGCCGTTCGGCTGATGGAAAACAGCGAATTGAAAGTCGCTTGGCTTCATACCCGAGCGCTCCAAAACGCCTTCGGTTGCGCCTATCGTGTGCTTGAAGTAGGCCGGCTCTCCCGTATAGCGCCCAGCATGCTGGGGATAGTGCATATACTCTCGCCGCCAGAAATCGGGAGTGTCACTAGTATAGGAAAAGGTGTGCTCGATCCGCGCGAGCAGGTTGTCTGAGCCGAACAGAAAAGCCGCCGCTCCCGCCGCCGCGGAATACTCCAGGGCATCTCCTGGTGCACCTTGCGAAGTGTCGGCTCCTATCCCGATGCCGTATTTGATCAGGCCCGCCTTGACAAGGCCGTGTGCGACGAACATCCCCTCCGATCCAGCCTTGCATGCGAACTCGAAATCGGCCACATGGATCGCGGGGGTGGCGCCGATCGCTTCGCTGACGATCGTGCCCGATGGCTTGACCGCGTAGGGATGTGACTCCGAACCGATGTAGAGAGCACCGATCTCTCTGGGATCGACTCCACCTGAGCGAGCGAGCGCGTTTCGTGCCGCCTCGACCGACATGGTGATCACGTCTTGATCTAGAGCGGGAACCGACTTCTCCCGCAGGCCCAGTCCTTTCTTGTAGCTCGGCGCGTCCGCACCCCAGACCCGGGCGATCTCCTCGACCTTGATCCGGTGTTTCGGAAGGTAGGCGCCGTAACCCACAATGCCTACATTCATACTGGTTTCCTCGGCAGCTTGAGGCGGGGCATCGAGGGTCCGGGCAAAGAGGTCTTCGGTCGTCTTCGTGAGCGAACCCCTATTCGAGAAGCCTCTGAACTTACCTCGCGGCCGCCCAAACAGTCAACGTCCATGGCCGCCTCCAATCGTGCGATCGAACGAAATCAGTTGCGCTACGCGCCTCCTCTTCTCCGCAGAAGACTCGGCAAGTAGCCCTTCGGTGGATCGAAGCCCAAGAGAAGGGCCGCCGTGGCCGCCACGTTTCCCAGACCGGGGCTTTCGACGGAGGTGAGCTCAAAAAAGGGCGCGTCCTGCGGATTCAGTACGACATGAAAGGGAACCGGATTCAGAGAATGACTGGTCTTCGCTACGAGTCGTCCCTCCTCATCAAACAACAGTTGCCCTGTCTTCTTGTCTATCTCGACCATGTCGTCCGCGTTGCCATGGTCGGCTGTAACGATCAGTGCGCCGCGAGCGGCGAGAATCGGAGGAACGAGAGCACCCAGCGCCAGATCGACCGCCTCGACGGCCTTTACGGTCGCGGCGAAATCACCTGTATGCCCAACCATGTCTCCGTTCGCGAAGTTGAGTCTAAGAAAACGGTGATCGCCGGCAGCCACTTCCCGTAGCACCATCTCCGCTATCTCGGGTGCGCGCATCTCCGGTCGCGCATCGAAAGGAGGGTCGTAGGACGGGATTTCTATGTACTGCTCCAATTGCGCGTCAAAAGCCCCACTCCGATTCCCGTTCCAAAAATATGTCACATGCCCGAATTTCTGTGTCTCACTGCACGCGACTTGACCAATACCGCGCTCACAGAGCAACTCGCCGAGCGTCCGTTCGATCTCAGGCGGAGCCACAAGAAAACGCCGCGGGCGATCGGTGTCACCGTCGTATTGCATCATGCCGCCGAAGAGAACATCGGGAACGCGAACACAATCGAACTCGGAGAAATCGGTCTCTTCGAAGGCCCTCACTAGCTCCAACATTCGATCGCCACGGAAATTGAAGGCAATGACCGATGCGCCGTCGTCTATCGTCCCGACCGGTCGATCGTTCTCGGTAATGACGAACGCCGGCAGATCTTGATCCACAATTCCCGGTTCTTCGGCTCGAAACGCATCGATCGCTTCGCAGGCCGAGCGGAAGGGTCGGCCCAAACCGAGCACGTGAGTGCGCCATCCTTTTTCCACGATGCTCCAGTCCGCCTCATAACGATCCATCGTGGTTCCCATACGACCTCCTCCAGAAGCGATACGGTAACAACGATCCGGCTTGGCATCGATCGGCCGCAGCACGATTTCGAGCTGGTCGATGTAGATTTCGGCGCTGGTCTTCGGTACATCGCGTCCATCGAGAAGCACGTGGACGAAGAGCTCGCCAACCCCTTCGGCGTCGGCGCGAACGACCATCGCTATCAGATGATCGATGTGGCTGTGAACATTGCCGTCCGACAGGAGGCCGATTAAATGGAGCGGTTTCCGCGTTGAGACGCATCGAGCAACCATCTCCTTCCAGAGAGAGCCCTCGAACATGCGGCCGCTTCCGATCGCTTCGGAGACCAGCTTCGCTCCTTGGTCGAAGATTCGCCCGGCACCCAGGGCGTTGTGGCCCACCTCGCTGTTGCCCATATCGGAGTCGGAGGGCATACCCACCGCTCGGCCGTGAGCGGCAAGGCGAGTGGTGAGCAGGGTGCGCGCCGCCAGCCGGTCCAGGTTCGGAGTACTTGCCTGAGCCACGGCGTCGCCGCCGTCGCCTCTACCCAGGCCGACGCCGTCCAGAACGGCGACAACGACTGGGCCGGGAACGCCCAATCCCGGGATCTCGCGGAGCTCTTCGATTTTCATGAAGGTCGGCTCTTTCTACTGTCGGTCGGATCGGAGTCGTGCTCGTGTCGCGTGGCCCACGGCGACCGGGAGCCCTTCGGCACGCCAGGAGAGGATGCCCCCCTCGAGGTTGTGCATGTTGTCGAACCCCAGACCGCGCAGCATGTGTACGGCTCGAAGTGATCGCCGCACCGACGACGAATTCAGGCGAGCCTACGCTGAAAACAGGCAAGAGAACCGAAAGTGTGAGCAGCGAAGTGGCATTCGTCGGGCCGGTCGCAAGAAAGGGCGAGGAACCCCAAAGCGATCCGACGATGGCCGCGACGATTGCGGTGTACAGCCCGACTTGCGGGGGCAGCTCGGCGATGGCGGCGTAGGCGATCCCTTGGGGAATCGCCACGGCGGCGACCGTCATGCCGGCCTGAAGATCGGGCCACAGATTGGAACGACGCAGATTGCGTACGACGTCGACCGGCCGGGTCGCGAACGCGCTTAGGGTCCGTGCCTATCTAGCCCGCATTTCTCACCAACTTTCTGCTGTGGCGGCGCATCTCCGCACCCTGGCAGCACTTCCCCCCGTTTCGCTTTGTGCGACGTG
>NYZA01000231.1 GCA_002686955.1 Gemmatimonadota bacterium | reverse complement strand
CGGTGACCGATGTTCAGGGCGCGAAACGGGGAGTGCTGGTCCTGAGTCTCGACGGCGCGCAGCTCTTGGACGAGCTGACCGAGCTCGGTCTGCGCGCCCCCGGACCGACGATGTTGCTGAATGCGTCCGGCTCCTATCTGAGCGGGGTGCCGCCCGAGCGCAGGTGGGGGTTCCTCTTCGGCCGCACCGATCTCAGCTTTCGAGTGGACCATCCGGAAGCGTGGGCCCGCATCTCCGCTCAACGCAGCGGCCAGATCCAGACGCGGAACGGAATCTTCTCTTTCGCCGCCATCGGCGAGGGCCAGAACGCCCTCAGAATCGTGTCGCAAGTTCCTGCAGAGGAGTCTCGGAAGGGTGCGAATCGCCTTTTCGAACGGCTCTTGTGGGTCGGTGGGGCTGCCTCGATCCCGCTTTTCGTCCTCTCCGCCTATTTGGCCCACGCGCGCGAGGCGCGCCGGCGGCAGCGGAAGGCCATCGTGGACTCTGAACGTCGCCTGCGATCTCTCTCGGAGCGGCTCTTCTCCCTCCAGGAGCAGGAGCGAAGGAGCATATCCCGGGACCTGCACGACGAGCTTGGGCAGCTCGTAACCGCCATCACCATCGAGCTCCGCGGCGCGGCCAAAGCGGCTCCCGAGAGCACGGCTGGCCACATTCGGCGAGCAGAGAAGGCTGCCTCGCTCCTGCTCCAGGAGCTGCACGGCGTCGTAGCGCGCCTGCGGCCGACGATCCTGGACGACCTCGGGCTGCTGGAGGCGATTCGAAGCTATGCTAGGGATTTCGAGAGAACCACAGGAATCGCTCTGGAGCTTCGGCTCGATCCGAGCTCCCACCCGATCCCTCCGAAGGTGAGCGAATCGGTCTATCGAATCGTGCAGGAAGGCCTCACCAACGCCGCCAAACACGCTGGGTCGGAATCCATCACGCTCTCGATGGTTGCCTCGGAGGACCGCGTGATCGTGGAGATCGCCGACGATGGCGAGGGATTCGACCCGCGGGCGACCGAGTCGGATCGCTTTGGACTGCTGGGCATGAGGGAGCGGGCGGAACTCATGGGAGGGGAGCTAGTTTTGCACTCCACTCCGGGGGAGGGCACGCGGATCAGCTTGAGCGTTCCACTCGAGCGGGGCTTCGGCCCGGAGGAACACCTCTCGTGACCGCCAAACGTCCGAAGGTCCGTGTCGTCCTCGTGGACGATCACACGCTAGTGCGCGAGGCGCTTTCGACGCTTCTGTGCAGCTGTGGGTGGATCGAGGTCGTGGGCCAGGCCGGCGACAGTCCTCGAGCCTTGTCCACCCTGGTGAGTCAGAAGCCGGATGTGCTGGTCCTCGATTACAGCATCCCCGGTGGCGGTGCGCTCCCGGTGATCGAGCAGGTCGTGCGGAGTCGCTCCCGGACTCGGATCATCGTTCTCACCGTCCATGAGAGCATCCATTATGCGGTGCGCGTGCTGGAGGCCGGCGCTCACGGATATGTCATCAAGTCTAGCGCCGTCGAAGAGCTGCTGGAGGCGATCCGATCGGTTCGGCGAGATGAGGTCTACGTGACCCCGCAGGTTTCGCACAAAGTGATCCACTCACTCCGGCGGCCACGGCGAGACCGCGTAGGTGTGGAGGCTCTGTCCGCCCGCGAATTCGAGCTTCTGCGCCTCCTGGGCTCCGGGATGAGTCTGCGCCAAACATCGGAGTCTCTGAACATCAGCCCGAGCACCGCGTCTACTTATCGCACCCGGCTGATGAGCAAGCTCGAGCTCTCGTCCACGGCCGAGCTCATCCGTTTCGCGATTGAGAACGACGTCGTCGGGTAGCCGCTTGTCGTAATTACAGCTACATGAATTCGACCGTTTCAGCGGCGTGCCTCCGCGCAGTTCCTACGCTACGGTGCTCATCCGATTACCGCGAAGACTCGGAGGCAGAACGCATGGCAGATTGCAGAGCGGATCACAGTGGAACGCCCCTTTCGCCGTTCATGAGCGCCCAAGGCTGGTTCCTCGCAGTGGCGCTGGCGACCGCGCCGGCCCTGGCTTCGCCCACTCCTCGGTCGCCGTCGAAAACGCTCCTGCAGCGCGGCGCCGAGCTCTACACGCTCAAGTGCTTGGCGTGCCATGGATCCGACGGCAGCGGTGATGGGGAGGCTGCGTACCTCCTCTACCCCAAACCGCGCGATCTGCGACGAGGGAGCTACCGCATCACATCGACGTGGGACGCTACGCCGACCGATCAGGATCTGTACGCGACAATTACGCGGGGGATGCCTGGATCGGCCATGCCTTCCTGGGCACATCTGCCGGAGAGTGATCGGTGGGCGCTGGTCCACTACATAAAGTCGCTTTCGAAGAGGCCGCTGTTGGTTCCCCCCAGCAAAGCGCCCGATCTCGAAGAGGGCGACGATGGGGAAGGGGTTATCGAGGCTCCGCGCGAGCCGGCCGATACACGGGAGGGCCGCGCGCGGGGGGCCGTGCACTTCGCGCAGAATTGCGAATCGTGTCATGGACCTTTCGGTCAGGGCGATGGTCCGCGGGTCGAGACACTCGAGGACGCATCGGGCTATCCGATCCGCCCGCGCGACCTGACGACAGGCGTTTTCAAAGGCGATCCGTCCCCGGCGAGCATCTACCGGCGGATTGTCGGCGGCATCGCAGATACACCGATGCCGGCGCATCCCCACTTGATCGGGGACGACGCCTGGGATCTCGTCCACTTCGTGCGCTCGCTTTCGAGCGACGAGTTGCGCGAGCGAGCCGAGATGAGAAGGATCGAGCTTCTCTGTTCCCGAGTCGAGACGCTCCCGGACCATCCGGATGCGGGCGCCTGGCGAGACATACCCGGCGCAACGCTGCATCTCATGCCGCTCTGGTGGCGCTACAGCCGACCGGAGTATGTGAAGGTCCAGGCCGCCCACGACGGAAAGAGCATGGCGATCCTCCTGGCATGGGCCGATGAAACGCACGACGAAATGGCGGTGAGGCCACAAGATTTTCGGGACGCGGCCGCGGTGCAGTTCGCTACCACGCAGGATCCCCCCTTCTTCGCCATGGGGACCAAAGGCGACTTCGTCAATATCTGGATGTGGAAGTCGGATCGCCAGGCCGACCTGGCGGGCTTCCACGACATCGACACCCAGTACCCCAACACCGGCATCGACTCGTACCCGAATCTCCAACGCTCGCCCTACGAGCAACCGATGCGCCACGCCGCGACCCTCGAGGCCGACGCCACCTTCATCACTGCCTGGGGAGCCGGAAATATCGTTGCCGATCCCACACTCCGGAGCGCGGCGGAGGATCTGCGCGCACAGGGTTTCGGCACGCTCAAGGCGCGCCCCATGGCGGACCAGGCCGTCGAGGCATCCGGTGTCTACAAGACCGGGTCGTACCGAGTCGTGCTGCGCCGAGAGCTCAAGGGGAAGGGCAGGGAAGCAGTGGACCTGAAGCCCGGCCGAAAGGTCCCCGCGGCGTTTGCGATCTGGAACGGATCGGCGGGGGACCGAGACGGCAAGAAATCCGTGACGATCTGGCAGGACTTCGTCCTCGCCGAATAGCCACTAGAGGAGCCCATGATGGCCATCTCAAGGCGTACCTTCCTTCAATGGTTCGGAGTCGGAACCTCCGCGGGTGTTACTGGGCTCGCATTTCCCATGCGCGTCCTCGCGGCGGCGGATCCAGACCAGAACCCTCTGGCTGGAGCGGTCGAGACTGACTGGGAGCAGATCTACCGCGACCAGTACCGCTACGACAGTACCTTCGATTGGGTCTGCTCACCGAACGATACCCACGCCTGTAGGGTGCGCGCCTACGTGCGCAACGGCATCGTGACCCGACTGGGGTCCACCTACGACTACCAGACCTACGCCGACACCTACGGCAACAACGCCACGGTCAACTGGAACCCGCGGCAGTGTGCCAAAGGCTACACATTTCACCGGGTCCTGTACGGCCCCTACCGGCTCCGCCACCCGATCGTGCGCAAGGGTTGGAAGGCATGGGCCGATGCCGGGTTCCCGGAGCTGACTGCAGAGCTCCGTGATCGTTACTATTTCACGAAGAGAGGCGAGGACGAGTTCGTCCAGATCTCCTGGGACGACGCATTTCGAGCGATCGCCGGATGTCTGGTCAGCATCGCGGAGCGCTACAGCGGAGCTGCGGGGAAGAGGAGGCTCATCGATCAGGGCTACCAGCCCGAGATGGTCGAGTCGATGGGTGGAGCCGGCACCCGCGCGGTGAAGATGCGTGGCGGCATGGGGCTGCTCGGCGTCATCGGCAAGTACGGTATGTACCGCCTCAACAACACCCTCTCGCTACTCGACTCCAAGGTCCGAGGAGTTTCGCCGGACCAGGCCAGGGGCGGGCGCAACTGGTCGAACTACACCTGGCACGGCGATCAGGCTCCCGGCCATCCCTGGGTGCACGGCCTGCAGACCTCGGACTGCGACTTCAACGATCTGCGTTCCTCCAAGCTGATCATCATGGACGGCAAGAACCTGGTGGAGAACAAGCTACCGGACTCCCACTGGTTCATCGAGTGCATGGAACGGGGAGCGAAGATCGTCGTGATCGCACCGGAGTACAGTCCTCCGGCGACCAAGGCGGATTACTGGATTCCGATCCGCCCCCAGACCGACACAGCGCTTTTCCTCTGCATCACGCGGATCATGATGGAGCGCGGCTGGTACGACGAACCTTTCGTCAAACGCTTCACCGACTTTCCGCTCCTGGTCAGAAAGGACAACCTGAAGAGACTGCGTGCACACGAGCTGTTCGCCGACTACAAGAGCTCGCTCGCCAAAGACGGGCCCTCGATGCGCATCCAGGGCTTCAAGACCGAACAGCACGAAAAGCTCGGCGACTATGTGTGCTGGGACCTTGGGACCGACTCCCCGAAGGCCATGAACCGGGATCAGGTCGGCGACGCCATGACCGGCGCCGGCATCGATCCCGCACTGGACGGAGAGTTCGAGCTGCAGCTCGCGGATGGCTCGACGATCCAGGTCGCGACACTTTGGAGCCTCTACAAGGTCCACTTGGCCGATTACGATATCGACACCGTGACGGCGATCACCAACTCGCCCAAAGAGATGATTCTGCGGTTGGCGGAGGACATCGCGACCATCAAGCCGGTTGCGATTCACCAGGGCGAGGGCATCAACCACTGGTTCCACGCCACCGAGATGAACCGAGCCTCGTATCTGCCGCTGATGTTGACCGGAAACATCGGCGAGCGTGGCGCCGGATCTCAGACCTGGGCAGGCAATTACAAGGCGGCGATTTTCCAGGGATCACCCTGGACCGGACCTGGGTTCAAGGGGTGGATCGGTGAAGATCCTTTCGCGCCCAATCTCGATCCGACCGTTGACGGAAAAGACATCAAAACACGGATGACCTGCAAGGACGAGGAGCCTGCCTACTGGAATCACGGCGACAAGGCGCTCATCGTCGATACACCGAAGTACGGACGGAAGAACTTCACGGGCGAAACCCATATGCCGACGCCAACGAAGGCAATCATCTTCAACAACGTCAACTTGATCAACAACGCCAAGCACGCGTACGAAATGATCAAGAACGTGAACCCGAAGATCGAGATGTTGGTGTCGCTAGACATTCAGATGACCGCCAGTATCGAGTACTCGGATCTGGCGCTACCGGCCAACAGTTGGCTCGAGTTCGAGGGGCTGGAGGTCACGGCGAGCTGCTCCAACCCCTTCCTCCAAATCTGGAAAGGCGGCGTGCCTCCGATATTCGACAGCCGGGATGATCTCGACATCCTGGCTGGGATCGCGCGGGCGCTCGGAGATGCCACCGACGACACACGCTACAAAGACCACTTCGCATTCGCGAGCGCGGAGAAACGCGGCGTCTATGTGCAGCGCCTCCTGGATAGTTGCACCACAACACGCGGCTACGATCTCGACAAGATCATGGCCGGGAAGTACGGCCCTCCAGGCGGCGCTCTGCTGCTCTTCCGCACCTACCCGCGCGTGCCTTTCTACGAACAAGTACACGACAGCATTCCCTTCCACACCGATACGGGACGGATGCACGCCTATTCGGACATCGACGAGGCGATCGATTACGGCGAGAACTTCATCGTGCATCGAGAAGGACCGGAGGCCACACCGTTCCTGCCGAACGTGATCGTGAGCGCCAATCCCTATATTCGGCCCGACGACTACGGCATTCCGGCCGACGCCGAGCACTGGGACGATCGCACCATCCGCAACATCAAAATGCCCTGGGAAGAGGTCCTCAAGACCGAGAACTTCTTGTGGAAAAAGGGGTACCAGTTCTTCTGCTTGACGCCGAAGACGCGCCACAGGGTGCACAGCGGGTGGTCGAACGTCGATTGGCACATGCTCTACGATTCAAACTTCGGCGATCCGTACCGTCTGGACCGGCGAGCACCATGTGTCGGTGAACACCAGCTTCATATCAACCCGCAAGCGGCGGAGGATATGAAGATCAACGACGGCGACTACGTCTATATCGATGCCAATCCCGCCGACAGGCCCTATATCGGCGCGAATCCGAGCGACCCCTTCTACCGTGTCTCACGGTGCATGCTCCGCGTGAAGTACAACCGTGCCTATCCCTACGGCATCGTCATGATGAAACACGCACCATATATCGCGACGGAGAAGAGCGTAAAAGCGCACGAGACCCGCCCCGACGGCCGTGCGCTCTCGGCGAACACCGGCTACCAGGCCAACCTGCGCTACGGATCGCAACAGTCGATCACGCGCAACTGGCACATGCCGATGCACCAAACCGACTCCCTATTCCACAAGAAGAAGGTCTTCATGGCTTTCATGTTCGGAGGGGAGGCGGACAATCATGCCATCAATACTGTGCCGAAAGAGACCTTGGTGCGCATCACCAAGGCGGAGGACGGTGGTATGGGCGGCAAAGGCCGTTGGAAGCCGGCCACCACGGGGTTTACACCCGACAACGAGAGCGAGTTCATGCAGCGCTACCTCCTCGGTGATCTCGTGAAAGTGAAGAAGGCCTGATATGCCTTTCCATGATCCTGACCCGACCGATCCGATGTCGTTGGTGGGCGTCCAGGTCGACGTCGGGCGAGATTCGATGACCGATATGGCATGGGCCTTCGCCGAGGAGTTCGCCGGGATGGGGCATGACGCGGAGAGCATCATGGCCCTGTTCCGCAGGCCTCACTACGCAGGGGCGCACGGTGCATACAAGGTCCTCGGCGACACGGAAGTGTTGCGGATCGTCGAGGAATGTGTTCAAGCCTTGGGTCGGGTTCATTTCGTCGTGCGAGATGCACAACCCCTTGGTTCCAGGCGTTCCGAGAGCGGCGCCGAAAAGGAGTAGTCATGGCAAACGAGAGCGTGCACAACTGGCATCTCGGTCGCAAGATGTCGTACCCCTATCGAGGCGCATACCCAAAACGACAGTTCGCCTTCGTTTTCAACATCAACCGTTGCCTCGCATGCCAGACCTGCACCATGGCCTGCAAATCCACATGGACCTTCAACAAGGGTCAGGAGCATATGTGGTGGGCGAACGTCGAGACGAAGCCGTACGGCGGCTACCCTCAATCGTGGGACATGAAGATCCTGCAGATGCTCGAAGACGCGAATCCGGGCGGGCAGGTATGGGGGGCGGGTCCTTCGGAGGCCGGCCCATACGGCACTTATGAAGGGAAGACGATCTTCGAGGCGAGCTCCGAGTTGAAGCCGGAGAGCGCGCGAGCGCTCGGCTACTTGCCCACCGACGAAGAGTGGAACCTGCCGAACATCTGGGAAGACAACCCCGTGGGGCCGCCGGGGAAGCGCGGCGAGCTGCATGCAGAGGGTGCCGAGCTACCGGTGCACAAGACTTGGTTCTATTACCTCGCGCGAATCTGCAACCACTGCAGCTATCCAGCATGCCTCGCCGCATGTCCTCGAAAGGCGATCTACAAGCGGCCGGAGGACGGCATCGTTCTGATCGATCAGGAGCAGTGCCGTGGCTACCGAAAATGTGTCGAAGCCTGCCCCTACAAGAAGAGCATCTATCGTGGCAACACGCGAACGACGGAAAAATGCATCGCTTGCTACCCTCGCGTCGAGGGAAAAGACCCCGAGGGGGACGGTCGACCGATGGAGACGCGCTGCATGGCTTCCTGTATCGGTCAGATTCGACTGCAGGGCCTGGTTGAGATCGGCGAGAACGGTACCTGGGTCGAGGACCGACAACACCCACTCTACTACATGGTGCACGTCGCGAAGGTCGCCTTGCCGCTCTATCCGCAGCTCGGAACGCAACCGAACGCCTACTACATCCCGCCGCGGTGGGCACCGAGGCCGTACTTGCGCCAGATGTTCGGCCCCGGGGTCGACGAGGCG
>NYZA01000230.1 GCA_002686955.1 Gemmatimonadota bacterium | reverse complement strand
TTGAGATCTGCCGATCTCCTATTCCAGAGGTCGGCCCGGGGTCGCATCGGCGATCGCCCGCGTGCCTGCCCCATTTCATCGACCGATCGTGCCGATCGATCCCCCCAGAACGCCCGAAGGAGGCGAGTCAATGAAGAAGTACGCGATCCTGATCGTAGCCGCTGTCTTGGCCGGACGCGCGCTTGCGCACCATCCGCACGACGTGACCACCATCGTGAGGCCGAGCCCCGACTACGCTCGAGATCGAACCGTCTATGTGGCGATTCAGGGGACCTTCGACATTTTGCTACGTTCCGCCGACGGAGGAACGACATGGCAACCGACCCATGAGGGGATGAGCGGCAGATTGGTGCACGATCTCGCCTTCTCGCCCGATTTCGCAAACGATCGCACGCTCTATGTAGGAACCGATCGGGCCGGTGTCGACATCTCCACCGACGGCGGCGACCACTGGAGCCACACAGCGATCAACCGCGCGCAGGCTCGCTCGATCGCGCTCTCTCCCAACTTCGCCGAGGATGATCTCCTCTTCGCCGGAACCAACAAGGGTCTCTACCGCAGCGAGGATGGGGGGACGACCGTCGAGGTCGTGCTCGAGTACCCCGACTGGCCGATCATCAATGCGCTGCGCTTTTCGAACATCTTCTCGTCGGACGGGACGATCCTCGCGGCCGCGGATAGTGCGGGCCTCTTGATCTCGACCGACGCCGGCCTCACCTGGGAAGAGCGTCTCACCGGTTTCGAGCCGATCACGGTTCGAGATCTGGCGATGGCGCCGAACTTTCACCAGGACCCGACGATCATCCTCGCCACGAAGGAGTCGGGGATCATCGCGACCCACGACGGGGGTACTACCTGGGAGCGTTACCACCTGGACACCCTTCCGATCGATCCGAATGTAACCGCCGTCACGATGAGCCCGGACTACGCCAACGACCGGGAAGCGCTCGCTACAACCGCCGGCCGCGGCATGTTCCGCACCCGGGATGGCGGCAATACCTGGCTGCCGGTCGACCTGCCCTACATTCCCTATACCGCTCAGACCAACGAGCACTTCCGCGGTGTTTCCTTCTCGCCGGACTACGAAAACGACGGCGAGTTCTTCGTTGCGATGTTCGAGGGTTTACGCATCTACCGTCCCTACGCCCCCGAGCCCTGGTTCGCCCCCCGCCTTCTCCATACACGGCTGGGGCGTCGGGTCCAGATCTCTCCCGCATTCGAGCAGGATTCCACGATCGTCGCGACCGGCTACGGCTTCGAGGTGCTCTTTTCGAGCAACGCCGGCAGAACCTGGGAGATTCGCAATCAAGGTTCCTCCTCGATTTCGAATTATGCGCTGGCGCTCTCGCCCGATTTCGCGAACAACGGTCGAATCATGAGCGGGACAGGCTGGGGAGTGGAGATCTCCACCGATCGGGGTCTGAGTTGGAACCTGCGCTATTTCAACGAGGGAAGCCAATTCGGCAGAATCGATATCAATTCGCTCGGAGCCACCAAGGCGATCCAGTTCTCCCCTGAATGGGACCAGGACAGTACGATCTTCGCCGGCAATTGGTGGACCATTCAGAAATCGGTCGACGGCGGGATCATGTGGGAGAAATCGCTGGATCTGCGCAAGAGGTGTTACGACCTCGCGATTTCACCCAACTATGCTCAAGATCGAACGGTATTTGGAATAGTTCCGAGCGGAATTCTCAGAACCACCGATGCCGGGGCAAGCTGGCACGACTACGGCGAGGGATTGGTGCCAGCCGGACTTCGCTTCATCGAGCTCTCTCCCGATTTCGCGCAGGATTCCTTTGCCGTCGTCGGCTATACAGCCACGGGATTAGACCGTAGCTTCGATGGTGGAGCCAACTGGGAATCGCAGCAGAATCGCATGCCCGATCCGAATCTGAACAATCTGGTGATATCGGGATCTTCGGTCGGCGACCTGACGATCGCGGTGGCGACACACGGCGCCGGCGTGACGATTTCAACAGACGCCGGTACCTCTTGGGAGTCGCGTTGGCAGGATGGGCTCGAAGGTGGCTTCGTGGAATGTATGGCGATCTCGCCGAATTTCGCGTTCGACGGAACGATGATCGCCGGGTGCTACGGCGGCTTCTATATGACCTGGGACGGCGGCGACACTTGGACCCGAACCACTTCCGTGGAGCGGTACGACGATCGTCGCGAGGACACGGCTCTGTGGTCGCCCACTCCGGAGGTTCCGCTCCTGGGCAACTCGATTCGGCATGTGGAGCTGTGGAAGCGGGGCAATGGTTTCGATTGGTATGCGGAGGTAGGAGCACAATACGCCGAAGGGATCGCGACGATCGGCTGTGTGCCCGAATCGGGTGTACGTTTCGAGTTCGACGGCACCGGAGTCGACTGGATCGGTGCGCGAACACCAAGCTCGGGTTCCGCCGTGTGGAGGCTGGACGGCAGCCCACCCGATACACTTGACCTGTACAGCCCTGTCGAAGAGTGGAACATCCCCGTGCTGTCGCTCGACGGTCTCTACGACGGCCACCACGTTCTGAAGATCGGCGTAGTCGGCGAGGGAGATCGCCACAATTGGGATCAGCAGGTGATCATCGATGCATTCGATGTTCACTACGGCGAAGGGGCCAGATCTAGGGCTCGAGGCCTTTGGGGACAACGGTGAAGCTCATGGGAACCGATGCATCGGCGGTTCCACCGACCGTATCGCCTAGATTGATCGTCCCCGAGTAGTCTCCTGGAGCAAGGAAAGGCGGCAGCTCGCCAACGCCGGTGTAGAACCAGTTGCTCCCCGGCGGAAATACCGTGGCCACGCCCAGTGGAATGACGATGTTCGGCGGGGCCGAGAGCCACAACACCTTTTCGGCGCTCTGGTCGGTGAGATTCCGCACGAGCACTGAGGCCGGTCCCCCGCCGCTGCCGACGAAGAGCTGCGTCATCGCCCGGTACGATAGGACGAAATCGGGGCCGATATCGCCCCCGCAAATCGCGTCCTCGGGCTCCACCGATTCGATCGGGAAATCGCAGTAGAACGAAGCGATATCAGCCACTTTCAGCTCTACCGACGTGAAATCGAGTCCGAAACCCCAGGGCACACCCTGCGGGAGCGGGCAATAGGCGATGTTGACGAGCTCGTTCGCCTGCAACTGAAAGTACTCCATGGTGCCGGCGTCCTGATTAACCGACATGAATGTCTGTGAGCAGTCGTCGTATTCGAGAGAGGCGCTCGCGGAGCCGTCGCTCAATCCGCCCCAAGGCACATTCCATCGCCTCTCGGTCGCGGTCACCGAGCCGTCGCCATTGATGGCGTACTCGATCAGCTCGTCGAAGCCCGCGATCGAGATGGCGTAGAGCAACCTATTTCTCTCATCGATCGCCAATCCGGCATACGCCTCGCCCAGCACCTGCGAGCCCAGAATCGAGAAGTTCGAGTCGAGGCGATGGATCGTCTGGTCGTTCCAGCCGGCGACATAGACGACACCGGTCTCGTTGTCGAAAGCGCATCCTCGTTGAGAGGGGCCCGCCGCCGTCGCATACTGGTCGATGGAGCAGGTACCGCCGTCCATCCAGAAGATGCCGGCGGGCGAGCCGACATCGATCGCCGCGAATCGTTCGTTCGCGGTGTCGTAGGCGAAATCTCCCACGAAGACGGTGGATGGGCTCGGACAGATCGCCCCACAGAGCCCGATCTCTTCGCAGATCGCGTCGGCGCCGGCCCGCGCCGCGGGAAGGGGCGTACCGTCCGGAACCACGGCATCCGGGCCCACCGCCACCGGCGGCGTGGAAGCGAGGGCGGGAAGGGCCGCGAGAGTCAATAGCGCAACCCGTGTTGCCATCGTGTTCATGTCGATGATCCCTCGTTACTGCTGAAGGCCGGGGCGGGCGAGCTCGAATTCGAAATCGGTCGAGGCCTCGGGCTCACCCATGAAGCTCGTTCCCAGGTGCGCACTTCCGGAATAGGTACCGACTGGCATCGGGAGTGGGCCGGCGAAGCCGAAGAGACGACTCGATCCGGGAGGCAGAACCAGTGGGCCTAGGTTCACCTGAATCGGCGGAGCATCCAATTCGATCCACAACGTGCGCGTGAGCGCCGCGTTGGTGCGATTGTTGATTCTAGCGCCGTAGGGAATCGCATAGCTCTGCACGGCGGTCGAAAGAAGCGGTTCGTAGCGCAACGCCAGATCATCGATGCCGCCGCCGCACACGGCTCCATCGGGGGCCAGAGAGACGATCGGGAAATCGCAACTGTAGGATGCGATGTCGGCCACCGACAGGGTCACCCGAGCAAAGTCGAGCCCGAAACCCCAGCCGATTCCCCCCGGAAGAGGGCAATGGCCGGTCGAGATCAGGCTCGATCCCTGGAGCTTGAAATACTCCATTTCGTTCGCATCTTGGTTGATCGCCATGAACGTCCCGGAGCAGTCGTCGTATTCGAGCGAGGCCGCCGAGAATCCGTCGCTGAACGCGCCCCAAGGGATCGGCCAGCGTCTGCCGCTCGGTGTGATCTCCCCATCGAGCCCGATCTCGTATTCGATCAGCTCGTCGGGATCCGCGGTCGTGGCCGCATAGAGCCGAGAGCCATCTTCGTCCACGGCGAGGCCGCCGAAATCTTCCTCGAAAGACTGGCTGCCCAGCACGTTGAAGCCCTCGTCGACGCGCCAGACCTCGTGGTCGGTCCAACCGGCCGTGTAGACGATGCCGCTCAGATTGTCGATCGCGCAACCCCGCTGAGAAACACCCGCGAAGCTGCCGTACTGGCCCACCTGGCAGGAGGCGGCGTCGAGCCAGAAGATGCCGTCGGGCGAGGTGACATCGATCACCGCGAAGCGGTCGTTCGCCTTGTCGTATGCGAAATCGGCGATGAAAAAGCTCCCCCCGCTGGGGCAGATAGTGCCGCAGACGCCCAAGTGATCGCAGGCCGCGGTGGCGCGCGGTCGATAAGCAGCGGGCAGGGGTGCGCCGGCGGGAACGACGGCGTTCGGACCGATCGCAAGATCGGTGGCCGCGGGCGCCTGTGCCACGAAGATCGCGACCATCGCGGCCGCGCTCCCTCGTCGAATGAGCATCAACAGGTCCTCCTGAGCGACATAGACTTAAAGATTGCTCGATCGTCACCGCGAACCATCGGCGTGTCAACGAGGAGATCGGCGCTTCGCCCGTCGTATTCCACACCGGAGGCAACAAAGAGCAACCCGATCGGGTTGACAGCTCATTCCTCCGGCCTACGGTGCAGTACTCGAGGAGGACCGACATGCGCCTGCCGACATCGTTGAGAACGCTCCGCATCCAGCTTCTGCTGGTCGCGGCAACCGCCATGCCCTGCTGCGGTGCGATCGGCGTGCGCACGATCTCGGCGGGGGTCGATCCTCCCCCCCTCCCCCCCTCCGGCTTCTCGCACGAACGCCTCGACCGTGTCTTGACCCGCCACGCGAATTCCAGCGGTGTCGACTACCAGACCTTGGCGATGGAGTCGGGCGATCTGCGCGCTTATGCCGCCTCATTGGCCGCGAGCGGGCCCCGAACGACGCCGGATCGCTTCACTTCGCGCGCCGATCGTCTGGCCTACTATCTCAACGCCTACAACGCGCTGGTGCTTCTCGGCGTCGTCGAGAACTGGCCGATCGAGTCGGTGCGCGATGTGCGCGCTCCCCTTGCTCCCGGTGGGGGATTCGGCTTTTTCTACGGCCTGCGTTTCAACCTGGATGGGGACGAGATCAACCTGAACGACCTCGAGAACGAGATTCTGCGCAAGGGCTTCGAGGACGCCCGGATCCACGCCGCTATCAACTGCGCATCGGTGTCCTGCCCCACGCTTCAGCCGCGCGCATGGATGCCCGAGACCCTCGAACCCGATCTCGACCGGGCCGTCGCGGAGCTGGCCGGCGACGCGCGGCACGTGCGCATAGATTCCGCCAACCGCGTGGTGCACCTCTCATCGATCTACGACTGGTTCCGCGAAGACTTCGAGAAACACGCGGAGCGGGCGGGGAAAGCGCCCACGGTGCTCGGGTTCATCGAGCTCTACGGAGGTGCACCGGTCGCGGCGGCGGCCCAGTCTGCCCCAGGCTACGAGATCCGCTACATGGAGTACGACTGGTCGATCAACCGCCACAAGTAGCGATTCTCCGCCGGATCGGTCATAATCTCCGCCCTTTCTCGTCCCAACCCAAGTCATGGAGTCCGTCATGCGGGGCACCTGTCTGATCTATAGCTCCCACAATCGCTGTCAGCATATTCACCGCGATCTGATCGCCGAGCGAGCGCTTCAAGGCCTCGACAACAAGCGGATTCTCCTTCTTCCGATGTCGCAGACCGTCAACGGCGGGGACGAGCGAAACAGGCAGCAGTACGAGACCGGCACCTTCGACTGGTATTTCAAGCGTTTCGAGCAGTACGGATTGGAGTTCGTCCCCTTCTACTGGTCCAGCGGGCTTCGCCGGCAAGACGCCGATCTCTTCTGGCACCTGCTCTACGAATCGCAGGTGGTCGTTCTGGCCGGCGGAAGCAGCGAGCTGGGACTTCAGCGCTACAAGACTCTGGGGGCGGTTTTCGGAAACGAGCCAGGCCGCTTCGGGCGGATTCTGCACGAGCGTCAGAGCCGCGGTCTCTTGACGGTCGGCTTCTCGGCGGGAGCGGACCAGCTCGGTGAGATCCTCTCATCCTCCGCGCACCACCGAATGGATGACTCCAACGCCTTCGGTCTGGCACGCAATGTCGTAACGACCCTGCACCATGAGCGGGGCAGAGAGGGCGATCTGATGCAGGTCGCCAGCAGCTTCCCCCATTGCATGGCCTTCGGTCTGCCGAACGATTCGGGGCTCAATATCGATCAAGGCAGATTGCCATCGGGCAACTTCTGGCAGGTGATCGACTTCGTAGTGGACCGCACCTGGGACATCGAATCGGAGCAATGGCACGTGAAGACCCGCCAGGGTGTTCCGATCGAGCATTTCGGGCCGCGCGGAGAGCACTGGGCTTTCCACGGAGGGGAGAAGATGGTGCGGATCGAATCGGCGGATCATGCCTACAAGGCGGCGTTCGTCACGACGCCCGGCGGCCTGACCGACTTTCACGGGCGAAGCCCCGCTCCCTTCGGATCGATCGAGGAGGTGCTGGCGGCGCACTGAGGTCCGCGCTCGCGTGTTCCCGCCCCTCAAGTCGGGCTCCTTTTCGGACGATCTCCAGGAGAACCCAGGAGATCGATCCCATGATGGCCAAGCCGATCCTCAATCCGATCCCATGGATCGGTGCGTTGACGCTGGTAGGCACGGCGTTCGCTTCCGTCACGCTCGTACCAATGGAGCAGCCCACCCTGGCAGCCGCGATCGAATCCAGCGCCCCCGGCGACACAATCGCCATAGCCGGATCGGTTCGAGAGTCGGTGGTAATAGATGCCCGCCGAGTCGAGGCGCTCGTGTTGACGGCAGCGGGCGAGTCGCTGGCCACGATCCGGCCGGCATTCGGCGACGCGACGATCTTGACGATCGACAATCGGGCGGCTCGCCCCTTCGAGCTCCGGCTCGAGCGCCTCGATTTCCGCGGGCGAGCCGGGGAGTCGATCGGGATCGAGTTGATCGACGGAGGATCGCCGGAGGACGGGGCGGCCACGACAATCGATCTGATCGAGTGCAGCTTCTCATCGCTGCTCACTGGCGTGAAGCTCGGCGCCGGAGCGGGCGCCCGCGCCTGCGACCCGCGCTGGACGGCGATCGATCCCTCCAAGCTCGATCGGGCGCGTTCGCTCATTCGCGTCAGCCGCTCCGCCTTCGTGAACCTCTCTGGAAACGGCCTGGAGCTGCATCGCTCCGAAGGGCGGATCGATCACTCCCTATTCGCACTCTGCGGGACTGAAGGGATTCACACCACGGCGGCGCACCGGCTCCACGTGGAACGGAATCTCTTCATCCGTTCCCACAAGGCTCAGCTGCATCTGCAGATGCCGGGGGACGTTAGCGTGCGCAACAACCTCTTCGCCGGCGCCTTCTCGATCGAGCACCCGATCGGTCTGGGGCGGATCGGCGGCCATGGTCTCGTGATCGATGGAGGGGGCGACCGCGGCACGGTCTCCATCAGCAACAACGTCTTCGTCGCCAACGAGGGCACTGGATTACGGATCGCTCCTTCCGAGCTATTCCTCCCGAATGAGGACTGTCGCACCGTGCCCGTTCGGGCGGAAGTGCGGGACAACATCTTCCATATGAACGGGAGTGACGACGCACATCGCGAGCGTTGGGCGATCTACTCTCGGGATGGAGATCTGCCAGGATTCCAGGTAGAGATCACGCATAACCTGCTGCAGCAAGACAGTGCACTTTCGAACGTCGACCTGGACGCGACGAATCTCCTCGGGAGGAATCCTCTCTTCGTCGATGCACCCCGCGATCTCTTGCATTTCGAAGGGGGTATGGGGGCCCGCCGCGCGTGGGCGACCGCGTTCGAAGCGATCCGAGGCTTCAGCCTCCGAGAGAACTCGCCCGCCCTCGGGTCGGGAGAGGGTCAGGGGGACATGGGGATTCTCGGAAACGACTGGTAGTCAAGGGGCGTGCCACCGGGGTCCCGAATGTCGCTCCTCATCGGTCGGACCGGGCAGAATCTCCCGCAGGTAGGTGCGGGGGGCGCGTTCGACGCCGCGCTCGCGGGGATAGCCGAGCGACACCTCCTCGTACCGAACGCCCGCGAGGTGATCGGTGGCCGGCAGGTGGAGATGCCCGTACACCACAGCCTTCGCGCCATAACGACGCGCCCACGTCTCCGTGGAGCGGGTTCCGCACCAGGGGCCGAAGCGGAAGATGCGGACGAGGCGAATCAGGTCGTTCCGCGGGGGAAAGTGATTGATGAGCACCGTTGGAATCGAGTCGCTCGCGCTCTCGGTCGGAGCCAGTGCTTCTTCGATCCTCCGCTCGGAGATGCGCACACGCTCGACGCACCAATCGCCCATCGTTGCGTGCGGCGTGGGGTCGATCGCGGCGATGTCCGCGGGTTTAACCCCTTTTCGTCGCGCCCATTCCCGCACCCTTTCCTCCGGCACGTGCGAGGGTCGCAGGCTGTGATCGTAGGGGACGAAGAGAGGGACGATGAGGACCGGCCCGGCCGTCCCCCGCC
>NYZA01000229.1 GCA_002686955.1 Gemmatimonadota bacterium | reverse complement strand
TCTTCGGGAGCTCGATCGAGGCGAGCGATCTGGTCGATGTGGAGATCGTGCGGGCGGGGCGGGCCTTCGGGCACGAGCCCAAGACCGAGCGATGAAGGAGAGCGAAACTGTGTTGCCGGTGTGAGCACACTGAATCGCCGGTTCGGAGGAGCGGAGCCAGGGGGCGTACCTGGCTTTGAATTGCGGAAACTCGCCCCCAGTGCGCGGTCCTCCCGGGGATCCCGCGCCAATGTCGAAACGCTGGGAATCCGCCTGGATCCACCACCAAATTCAACTCGCTTTCCTCATTCACGAAGCGAAGAACGCCGTCTTCTTCGCTTCGCGAATCAGGAGAGCGATACGAGAGGGGTAGCCTTCGGCGCCGTCCCGATGCCCCTTTTCGAGCGCTTCGATCTGGTCATTCGGGCCGGGTGTCCGATGTGGCGGATGTCGGCATGCCCTTGCGTACGCGGGCGTCGGCCCCATCCCGTGCGGCGCCAAGAGGAGGATTCCTCACGTTCGGGCGCCCGCCGGGGCCGGTCAGCCGGCCGATGTCGGGCGTAGGTGGTGGATTCTGGACGATGGAGAGGACTTTGCTTGGGAGACCTGGATGATCTACTCGACCGATGGCCCCGCGGATCCGAACCACCCTGACTGGATCGGGCAACTGGTCGTTAGACTTGCAGCTCTACGGCGTGGTTACTCACATCATAGAGAGCGACACCGACTACATCCGTGTTCACGACTGCTCCGACATGGGCGGCCCCTATCTGCGAGGCAGCTACCCCACCGACGGCGACTTCGAGCCGTGGTGGGGTTTCCGAAGTCGAGACGGTTGGGTGTTGGCGCAGGATTGGGAAGCGCCGTTCGATTTCAGGGTCTATCTGATCGATTGGCGCGTGCCGGAGACCCCTTGTCTGAGCGACACCCTCTCTGTAGCAGACTTTTATCTGTCGGCGATTCCACTCGAGAACCAGGCTCTTTTCCTGAACGAGAATGGTCTATTGCGCAGCTATCCCATCGAAAACGGCCAATTTGGCCAAGAGTTGCACATGCCCGCCGCCGGAGGCAGCCGCATGATCCTCAGCGACGATGTGCTCCGGATCTACTTCCGGAGTGGCGTTGCGGAGTACGTTGTCAACGAAGGAATGGCGCCGCCTTTTCAGTGAGCGCGATGCGCTCTACCCGATCGAATGGTACCGAGACACCGCCCTCGGTCATGCCGTGGTGGAGGACGTCGAGTTCGAAAGAGGAAGGCGAGGTGGGCCAGAAGAGCGTGGCGTCGTTGAGGGGATGGGTGAGATCCACCATCCGCGCGGCGCGGAGATCGAAAGGCTGTTGCGGCGGCGCGGCGAGAGCGGGGCTTCCCAGGACACTTAGGACCGAGGCCAGAGATGCGAGATTGGCGAGCATGCGAGACATCGTGATCTCTCCCTTCTTGGAGATTCGACCCTATTCCCCGCACCAGGGAGGGAGATTGGTGAGAGCGGTGGGGACGATCCGCGCACCTACTTCAGCAAGATCATCTTGCGGGATTGTATGTGTCCACCAACTTCCAGCGCGTAAAAGTAGAGCCCGCTGGGGACGCCTATGCCCGCTGAGTTGCGCCCGTCCCAGCCCAGCACGTGGGGGCCAGCCTCGAGCTGCGCCTCCACCAGAGTCGTCACCAGGGCTCCCCGTGCATCGAAGATCCGCAGGGTGGCGCCCCCCCGGGACTCCAACTCGAAGCGAATCTGGGTGTGAGGATTGAAGGGATTGGGGTGGTTTTGCGACAGCCGGGCTCGCAGCGCCGGCGCCGGAGGCGCCCCATCGGGACCGTATGACACGCCCACCAAGCCACCCCGAACAGGTCGCACGAAATTGTAGATTCGGATCGCGTCGCCCTGGGGCCCGTGACCTTGGGGATAATCGTCGGGATCGCCAGTCTTGGGGTCGCTCCGTTGGGCGCCGGTTCCGTGCACGTCCTGCCATTCGTCGTCCAAGTAGCCCAGGGCTTCACCGAAGGCCACATACGAGGCATTGGGACCGGTGTCGAGCCAGTTGAAGTGCGTGGTGTTGCTCCAGTAGTAGGGATAGTTGGTGGCCCCCAGCTCGTCGATGATCGCAGTGCTCACGAAAATGGAATCGATGGCAGCGCTCTCGGTGATGGAAGGGGCCCGCGTGTAGTCGACGATGCTCTGGAGCTCCTTGATATTGGGCAGTCGCCAGTCACCGTGGCCGGCGAACTCCAGGGTTTCTGCCCATTGGAGAGCCTCGGCCCATTTCAGGGCGCCGTCGCCCGCTTCGCCCACGCCGAACTCGCCGCTGTCCACCTGTAGCCACATCAACCCCGAGGCATTGTCGGTCACGGTGAAATCACCATTGTCGATGAACTCGTTCTCTCCGTACCCGGTGTCGCCGCGCACGTATTGGACAAAGAACTCCTTGCCGTCTGGAGATTCAGGATTGGGTGCGGTCCAATAGCCCTTGATTCGACCGTCGGCGAAGTTCACTCCGAAAAGCTGTTCATAGTCACCCACGTAGCCGATGGACTCGGTGGAGGACGCGTACTGGGAATCGATGATCCTCTCCCCCTGGTCCGGGTCTCCATACTCGAAGACAAAGTAGTCTGCATCGATGAAGGGCACGAGAAAAGAGGTGTCGGATCCCCCGTAGCCCGATGGGTCGGTGCCGTCGAAACGGATGAGTGAATAGAGCTCCTTGATGGTCGGCAGGCGCCAGTCGGTGTATCCAGCGAGGTCAAAGGTCGGCGCCCCCGCCTTGGCCTCGTCGTAGGTCATCTTCTCACCGGGATCCTGCTGCCACATCAGGCCAGTCTGGTGGTCGGTAACCGTTCCGTCTCCATGGTCGGTATAGCCGGGCATGGGCCCGGAGTATTGTGCATCTTGGCCGTAGTAATCACTCCCCTCGGCGGGGCAGGTGATCACGAGGCTTGTGTCGAAGCAAGCTTCTTGACTGGTGTCCACGACAACAAACGCCGATGAGATCGTCGCAATTGCCAGAGTGAGGAGCGCCCCCCCCAGCAAGGGTTGATGCATGGAGCTCATTCTTCGCCTCTCACTCGTGTGACACGGAGAGCTGTGCGCCTCGCAAATGAGGGCGAGGCCGAAGTTAGATTCGCATTGGACTCTCGTGAGTTGCCAATTCAAGCAGAGTTTCCAACAGTGAGCATATCGGAGATTCGAATCATCGCGCCCCTACTTCGTTGTCTCCCTTCCCTCTCTTCCGGATCTCCCGCGCCTTCTCTGGTGGACATGGGTCGGATTCGCCCTGATGATGCCTTCTCGACTGAGAGCCGCCGGCGCTGGCGAGGAGACCGTCGCCTAGGAGCGTGTACTACTCCCCAGCGCGCGCGATTGCGCAGGAAAGTCCAAGAGGATTGACAGCGATCCTTTATGGACTTTATCTGGAACGGATCCGGAGCTAGGAGCCTGTTGCGCATAGGCTTTCGAGCCCAGTGTTCGAGCTCGTTTCGAGATCAAGAAGCTGGGTCCGCGGGAAGGCCGGTTGCCTTTCAAGGACTTAGCGATGCAGAGATCGGAACGAAGACGGATGCTGGGCTCGAAAGCCTATGCGCAACAGGCTCCTAGACCGAATTTTCTGTCATCGAGGCCCGGTAGGCTGCGTCCGGCTCGGTGGCGCACTCTCGCTGGCGGCGGGTCCGGGTCAAGCTCGTCTCGAATACAGCGGAGCTGGAACCCGAACAGCGCACTCGATGCCTACCGGTGATCCGCCTCATCAGCCACATCTGCCCGAGCGGGGCGATCATGCGCATGCTGGCCGCGATCTTTCTGCTGGGACTGCTCCATGCTCGTTTGGGGCGCGCGATCACGTTCGATGTTCCAGGGGATTACGACAAGATCCAGGACGCGATCGATGCCGCCGTCGATGGGGACGAGGTAGTCGTCCAGCAGGGGACCTACTTCGAGTACGAGATCGACTTCCGGGGCAAGGCGATCACGGTCCGCAGCACCGATCCGGTCGAGGCCCTGGCCACGGGGAGACGCAAGATGCTCGACGAGGCCCGGAATTCGCCTGCGACGACAAGGTCGAAGAGACGATTCGATCAGCTGCCCCCAGCCCACCCCTATTTCTGGGCCGGCTTCGGCATCCATGGGATCGCCGCGCGCCGGCGAGCCCGAGCAGGAACACCTGAACCGTGGCCAGCCTCGGCTCCGGCACGGCGCTCTATGGTCATTTCGAACTCGACACCGGCGTCGATCGCTGTCCAGCTTGGACAGGATCGCCAGCAGGGCCCCGGCATGTCGCGCTACCATACGCGTCCGAATGACCAACTCAGACCCTGCGATCGAACCAGAGAACCGAAGGACGATGACCGGAGCGGAGCCGATCGACATCGCGGAGGCCGAGGCGCTGCTTGCCGCCGAGGGCGCCGAGTTCTACTCCCTGATGGCGCGGGCCGGCGCAGTGCGCGAGAGGCACAAGGGCCGGAGCGTCACGCTCTGCGGCATCCTCAACGCCAAGAGCGGCCGATGCCCCGAGGATTGCGCCTTCTGCGCCCAGTCCGCACACCATCGAAGCGGGGCGCCGATCTACCCATTGGTCAGCTCGGATAGGATCGTCGAGCGGGCACATGAGGTGGAGGGAATGGGTGCCCGCGAATACTCCATCGTCACGGCCGGAAGCTCCGTCCGTTCGGACCGGGAGATCGGCGAGATCTGCGAAGCCCTCGGGCGCCTTCAGAGTGAAGGGCGAATGCTGCGTTGCGCTTCTCTTGGCACCCTTCCCGAGAAGACTCTGGCTCGATTGAGGGACGCCGGCCTCACCAACTACCACCACAACCTTGAGACGGCCCGCTCTTACTTCCCCTCGGTCTGCAGCACGCACGATTACGAGGACGACGTGGACACGGTTCGCCGAGCCAAGTCCGCTGGGCTAGAGGTCTGCAGCGGCGGGATCTTCGGTCTAGGCGAAAGCCCCGCCCAGCGTGTCGAACTGGCCGTGACTCTGCGGGAGCTCGATGTCGACTCCATCCCGCTCAACTTTCTCAACCCGATTCCCGGGACGCCCCTCGAGGGGCAGAATGACCTGACTCCTCTGGACTGCCTCAAGATCGTGGCCGTCTACCGCCTGATGATGCCCGCAAAAGACATCTACGTCTGCGGCGGCCGTGAGCTGAATCTGCGCGATCTGCAGTCCTGGATCTTCATGGCGGGCGCCAACGGAATGATGGTCGGCAACTACCTGACCACGCGCGGCCGCGAGCACACCCTCGACCTGACCATGATCCGCGATCTTGGGCTCACGGTCCGGCCCCTCGGGGCTCCAGCGTGATGGGTGGGGGTGGCGCGGGGACGACCGACCACCGCGGTGGGATCGAGGATGAGCTACACCGCATCCACGCGGCAGGCCTTCATCGCAGCCTGCATCGAGCGGGTCGGCCACTGAAGGCCGAGATCGTCCTAGACGGCCGCCGGATCATCAATTTCTCGAGCAACGATTCCCTCGGCCTGGCCACAGATCGCCGACTGAGTGCCGCGGTGCAAGACGCGCTTGTGCGCTACGGCGTCGGTTCCGGCGCCAGCCGCCTCGTTTCAGGGAACATGCATCCCCACGAGGAGCTGGAATGCAAGGCCGCTTCCTATCTGGAGCGAGAGAAGGCGCTCCTCTTCAACAGTGGGTATCAGGCCAACATCGGCGCGATCCCCGCCCTGGCTGGCCGGGATTGCACGATCCTCTCCGACGAGCTCAACCACGCGAGCTTGATCGACGGCATCCGCCTCGCGCGGGCCGAGTGCCGGATCTACCCGCACAACGACACGAGCAAGCTGCGCCGCCTGCTGATAGAGGCTCCGGCCGACCATGAGGTCTTGGTGGTGACGGAGTCGCTCTTCTCCATGGAGGGGGACCGGAGCCGCCTGGAGGAGATCGTCGCTCTGAAGGGCACCCGGCCCTTCATGCTCTATCTGGACGAGGCCCACGCCCTCGGTGCGACCGGGCCATCGGGCCGAGGTCTGGCCGCCGAAACGGGATGCGCCGACTCGGTGGACGTAGTTCTAGGGACGCTCGGCAAGGCCTTCGGGGCCTCGGGTGCCTTCGTCGCTGCCCGATCGCCCATCGTCGACCTTCTATTGAATCGGGCACGCTCCTTCATCTATTCCACCGCGCCGATGCCGGCCGTGGCCGCAGCAGGCTCCGCAGCCATCGACCTGGTGCGCGACGGCCGGGTGGCGCGCCAGAGACTAAGGCACAACACCGAACGCTTCCGCGAGGCGGTGTTGGAGATCACGGGGTGCAATCCGCCGGGCATCGACCACATCGTGCCGGTGTTCTTCCCGGGGGTGACACGCGTCATGAAGGCGTGCGCCGATCTGCTCGAACTCGGCATCTACTGCCAGGGGATCCGTCCTCCCACCGTTCCGGCCGGAAGTTGCCGACTGCGCTTCTCCATTTCGGCGGCACATGACGACGAGCAGCTGGACCAGGCTGCCGCAGCCCTCGGGAAGATTCTCTGATGCCGCCGGCCGCTGGAGACACCCCGATAGACCGGGAGCGGATCGAGCGCCTGAAGAGGGACGACAAGCGATTCGTCTGGCATCCGTTCACCCAGATGAAAGACTGGCTCGATGACGATCCCCTAGTCATCGAGCGCGCCGAGGGGGTCGAGCTGATCGACATCGAGGGCAGACGGTATCTGGACGGGGTCAGCTCCCTCTGGACCAACGTTCACGGCCACCAGGTTCCCGAGATCGACCGGGCGGTGAGCACACAGCTCGGCAAGGTCGCTCACTCCACCCTACTGGGGCTGGGGAGCGCGCCTGCTATCGATCTGGCCCGCGCCCTCGTGGCCGTCACGCCGTCGTCGGTGGCTCGGGTCTTCTATTCAGACTCGGGCTCGTCGGCGGTGGAAGTCGCGCTCAAGATGGCATTCCAGTTCTGGCGCCAGCAGGGTGCCCCCCGGGGCGCGAAAACCGGTTTTGCCTGTCTCGGAGACGCCTACCACGGCGACACCATCGGCTCGGTCTCGGTTGGCGGAATCGATCTCTTCCACGCCATCTACCGGCCCCTGCTCTTCGAGACGGTGCGAATTCCGGCCCCCTTCTGCTACCGCTGCCCTCTGGGAGAGAGACGCGCCGACTGCGACATGGAGTGCGCAGGCGAGGCGGAGCGCCTCATCGATCGCCATCGCGACCAACTGGCAGCAGTGGTCATGGAGCCTCTGGTGCAGGGGGCAGCGGGCATGATCGTGCATCCCGAGGGTTTCCTGAGTCGGGTGGCGGCGGCCTGCCGGCACAACGAGGTTCTCCTCATCCTCGACGAAGTGGCCACCGGATTCGGACGAACCGGGAAGCTGTTCGCCTGCGAGCACGAAGGGGTGGAACCCGACTTGATCGCACTCGCGAAGGGGCTCAGCGGCGGCTATCTTCCGCTGGCCGCCACCATCGCCTCGGACAGAATCTTTGAAGGGTTCCTCGGCAGCTTCGAGAGTCGCCGCACCTTGTTCCACGGCCACACCTACACCGGAAATCCCCTCGCCTGCGCCGCGGCCCTGGCCAGCCTCGAGCTCTTCGAGCAGCACTGCGTGCTCGAGCATGTCGCGCTTCTGGCGCACGACCTGGGATGCCGCCTCGACACTCTTGCGGGCCGGCCACATGTCGGGGAGGTCCGCGCCAAGGGACTCATGGCTGGGGTCGAGCTGGTGAAGGATGTGGACACGGGAGAGCCATTCGACGCGGCCCTGCGCGTTGGGCATCGGGTGATCCTGGAGGCCCGCAAGCGCGGCGCGATCCTGCGCCCGCTCGGCGATGTGATCGTGATCATGCCCGCCCTTGCCATCGGCCGAAACCAGCTCGACCGGCTCCTCGATATCGTGGAGGAGAGCATCAATGCGGTCGTGGAGACACTTTGAGGGCACTATTCGTGACCGGCACCGACACCGGTGTGGGCAAGACCTTCGTCGCCCTCACCCTCACGGCTGCCTGGCGCGCGGCCGGCCTGTCTACCGGCGTCATGAAGCCTTGCGAGACCGGGTGCGAGACTGTCGCGGGCGAAGAGCCCCGATTGCTCCCGTCCGACGCGTCGCTCTTGTGGAGGGAGTCCGGGACCGAGCTCTCTCTCGATCAAGTCTGCCCCTTCCGCTTTCGTGCGCCCCTGGCGCCGGCCGAGGCCGCCGCTCTTGAGGGAGGCTCCTTCTCGATCGACCGAGCGGTCGAGCTCCTTCGCCCGATCCGGAGCAGCCACGACGTCACCCTCGTGGAGGGGGCGGGCGGCTTGCTGGTGCCCTACGAGGAGGGGCGCAGCACCGCCGATCTGGCCCTCGCCATGGAGCTTCCGCTGCTCATCGTCGCGCGGATCGGCCTGGGCACCATCAACCACACCTGGCTCACCGTGGAGTGTGCGCGCGCCCGCGGGCTGGAAGTGCTCGGGGTCGTTTTCACTCGCGGCCACGATCCGCAGACCGTCCCGCCCGGGCCGGAGGAGGCACGCAACCCCGAGGTGGTGGAGCGACTTTGCAGGGTGACTGTGCTCGGCAACATCCCCTTCATTCCCAGCCACGACCACCTGAAGGCCGGCGAGTTCGTCGCGATCGAGAAGATCCTGAGCAGACTGTGACGCTTGGGCGACTTCTTATGGAAGAAGTCCGCGCAATGGCACCGGCGCGACGACCGCCTGGGGACCATAGAAGCCGTTGGAACCGTCGCTGCCTGGAAGCAGATAGTCGAAGGGCCGCCACAGGCGCGCCGCCCAGGCCGCCTCGTTGTGCATGGCCCCCAGGTCGAGGAAATGTTCGAGGTCGGCGCCGAGCACGTAGCCGTTGCGAAGCATCCCGTCGCGGGCGTTGTATGTGTCCCACATGCTGTCGTTCGACGGTCCGGCCGTGCCGCTGTCGAGCCAGTAGCGTCCCTCCCGACGAGGCTCGAGCTCGACCCGCTCCACCAGAGAGTCGAGCCAGAGCGAGGGCGACATCGCTCCCACGCGACCGAACAGTTCGGGGCGCTCCCAGCCGATGTAGAGCGATATCAGCCCACCCAGGCTCGACCCCAATACACCCGTGTCCTCGGCCCCGGGACGGGTGCGATAGGTGGCGTCGATGTACGGCTTCAGCTCTTCGCCGAGCAGGCGGAGATAGAGGTCGCCGAGGCCCCCGTCCTCAGGCGGCATGTATTCCCACAGCCGCGCCGCCGTGTTGTCGATGCCGACGACGATCGTCTCGCGCATGCGCGCGTGACCGATCTCTTCATCGGCCGTCTCCTCGGCGTACCAACAGCCGAAGGGCCCACCGGGGAAGAAGATGTTCTGTCCGTCGTGCATGTAGAGTACCGGATAGGCGCGCCAGGGATGGTCGTCGTAGCCTCGCGGCAGATAGACGCGAATGTCCCGATCGTCGGGCAGAAAGACCGAGTCGAAATCGGGGTGGATCTCGATCCGCGACGGCGTGACCGAAGCGGCCGGAGAGTAGTCGTAGACAGCACCGTCTTGCACCAGCGCGCGTGGTACCCGCGAGCGGTAGGGAACCCCGCCGGGTGCGTAGTCTCGGCCCGACGCACCGTCTGTGAATATCCATTCCACCTCCGCGCAAACCCTGCCGACTCCATCCACCGCGTAGAGCCATTCGCCTGGTGCTCGGCCCGGTCCCTGCCGCTCGAGTGGAAGCTCCTCTTCCCAATCCGGGCCACCGCCGGACCGCCAGAGCACGGTGGGCTCGGTCCAGCCCGAATGGTAATAGAGCCGCCGTTCCCCGCTCGGTCGCTCGCCCTCGACCGCGACCCACCGCAGAGCACCACCCTCGAGTTCGATATTTTCCGGGTCCTCGAGCTCCTCCGGCGAATCTCTACGAGCGGCGTACTTGAACGAGAGCACCTCCCCCGCGGGCAGGCCAATCTCCGCTCGCCAGGCGGGATAGGAACCTGGCTCGAGCTTCACCGCGGCCAGCGGATCCCAGCTGCCCAAATGCTCGCCATCGCCGATCACGAAGATCGACGTTCCGGGAAAGGTGTGCCAGGTGACGGCGAACTGTGTGGAAACGAGGTCGTCTGGGCCGCAGTCGGGGCCGAAGACGCGGCCGAGGTTGCGGCCTGTCTCGGGCGCATGTGGGATGATTGCGGCAAGCGCCACGCTCGCCAGCAGCGGGATGAGATGTGGCATGATCGGCCTCGTCGGCAGTTCCCTCGCTAAATGGTCCAGCATGGAAGAAGTGTCGCTCGAAGGTAACATCGAGCCGCAGCCGCCCCAACTCTGCGCTGCGTCGCTCCGAATCCCGACCGCTACCGCCGTCGTCGAGACCGACACTTTCCGATACGCGACACGGTAGAATCCGCCAATGCGTCTGGCCAGCCTGCGGATAGGCACTCCAAACCGGGTTTCCGCTCTATCGGTGTAGCCAACCCGCCCGCAATCATGCCCCTGTCTTCTCTCGGCTTTCTCCCCGGAACCG
>NYZA01000228.1 GCA_002686955.1 Gemmatimonadota bacterium | reverse complement strand
GCGATGCTTCGCACCGTGTCGCCTTGTGCGACGTAGCACCACTACGCCTCCGCGTCGAACCGGCACGAAGCACCGGCAGGACAAGAACCTGCGCGGTCTCGCTAGGGAATCTCGTGAGAAATCGGGGCTAGTCAGGAGCTCGATCGCCCGAGTAGGCGGGTCGAATGCCGCCCGAAGCACAACGCGGCCTATCGCGCACGTGTTCAAAAGCGCCCGCGACCAAGCCCCTGTCGTGCGCGCGGCCGCTGGAGCTCGCGTGGCTCGCGAATCGGGAGCGGCGATGACGCGTATCGCCTCCCCAACTCCTCTTCCCTCCGGCTCTTCCTGGAGATTGGGCGCTCGGCAGAATTGGATCTCACCCATCGAGCCCCGGTAGCGCAGCCTCCCCGATCCGGGAAGATGTGGGGGCGCTGGGTGTAATCCGGCACTCGACCGCCCAAGCCACGCATGCGCGATCGCCGCGCGCCCAATTCCGGCTCGATCCGGCTGCTTTTGAACGCGTGCGCGGGGGAGGGCGCACTACCGCTGGAAGGCCATGAGACGAGCAAGGCCTACATCGGATTCGACCGCGCGCCATCGGCCGGCGTTCCGCACCGAATCGGGGATGACGGATGTCGCGACGCCTCAGCCCTTGGGGTCGGCGAAGAAACAAGACGGCCGCGCCACTCGTCCTGCCACCCGGAGTTGAGCAAAACGCGTATCGACACAGCACCTTCTCCGACCTTTGGCGGAATCACGAGTGGAACCGATCTTCGCCACACTCGCTCCGGCTCGAGCCGCAGCGAGCGGGAAAAGGTCCGGAGCTGGTGTCCGTCCTTCCGGAATTCGATCGTCATGGTCACCCCAACCGCTTCCGTGTGGATGTTGTCTAGGGCGAAGGCCCACTCTTCCACTTGACCGAGCGCAACAAGCGACTCCGCCCGAGAGATGTACGCGTGCACCGGAAAGCGCTGATCCACCGCGTAGGCTCCAATATCGGAGCGGGTTCCATCGGCATCGAGGAGATCGACATGCCCGGCATCGATCGCGTCTGAACCGCTCGCGATTCGAAAGTCCTTTTCTTCCGGAGCAACGAACTCGGATGCACCCAAGGCATCACTTGGCTGCAAGAACCCGTAGCGTGAGTACTCACCGTCCGCATTGTCATCAAAGAGCTGAAAGCCCCACTGCGTCGCTCGGCTTGCGATGGCCACCGCGGTCCCGCCGGAGTTCTGAGATATCACGTTATTGCCGCAGAATCCGGCCACTCCAATGAAGATCGCAGCCCCATCGCCCGGTCTGGTATTTCGAACATCAAAGGCCTGATTTCCCACAAATGTGTTGTTGGTAACACGCACCGGTCCATTGCTGGACACCCACGATATGGCGCCACCTTCTCCGGGATAGACGATTTGGTACTCGTCGGTGGTGCCTATGGCGAGATTGTTCGCAAATACCGTTTGGTAGTATAGTCCATTGATATCCTGTTGGTACCGGTGGATAGCGGTTCCAGCGCCCCCATTCGGTCCTTGGCCCTCCCACCCACCGAGCCCGGAGAATCGACGGATCTGGAAAGGACCTCATCTGGTTTGGCGGGCGGCTCTCCGTGCGTCGCGAATATCATCCAGCCGGTCTCGCGCCACCTCCACCATCTCCACGGGCGCCCGCACCTCCTCTTCCAGATCCAGAGCCACCGCAACGGCGAGAGGCTCGAAACCGCATTCCACCGGCAAGCGCTCCAGGAGCCTCAGGGTCTGGTCCGGCGCGGCGGCGGCGAGGCGCACCAGCAAGGGAAGTGTCTGATTCGTCTCGCGCCTCGAGGCTTCGGGCGCGCTGAAGAGGCGTTTCCCCCTTTCGTCCGCGAAATCGAGCAGCCGGGCCAAGGCTGCGTCGTGCAGGCGTTGGTCATCGGGCTCTCGCAGCAGCTCCTGACGTATCTTGCCCCAGTGGTCGCCGTCCGTCGCATCACTGGCGTGTAGCAACGCTTCCAACCACAATTCTCCTACCGTCGCCACCTGGTAGCTCTCTTCCCCGAACACCACGGGGAACCATTGAGCTTCCAGGTCCGGATTCCGTCGCAGCGCCGCCGCCACCAATCGGCAACGAGTTTGCTGATGATCGTGGGTTGGCGGCCTGGCCAGGGTTCGCCATCGCTCTCGATGCCATCAGTTATGATGGAAACATGGACCAAGCGGTCAATTCCCGTCAAGCTTTCCCATCGCTCCCAATGCCATCGGTTTCGATGGAAGAGGGCCGGGCGATCCGGTGATCGGGCGGCGGCGGGACGGCTGTTTTGCAACTAGTTTGCTGATTGGCAGCAGCCCGCGAGGATCCGCTGTACCTCACCAAAACCCTGGAGCCCCACTTCCTTCGAAGCTCTGCCTAGTTCCCCGTGTGCCTGCTCACCGGCGCACGACAGGTCGGCAAGACCGCATTGCCGCGGCACCTGAGCCCGCATTATTCACCGAAACGCTACTACGCCGGCGCATATCCGCACGTGGCCGGCACTTCCCACCCTCGCCGCTTGTGCGACATGGGTGCTATCACGCCTCCGCGCGGCAAGGGCACGAAGCACCTGCCACGCACGGATCTGCGCCGGATCGCTACGCGTTTCGGTGAATAATGCGGGCTGAGTGACGCGGACCGAACCTATGTCAGCTTCGACGATCCCCGGTGTTTTCTAGAGCGATAGCGTTCGCGCGAAAGCATCGATTGCTCCAAGCACGGCTTTTCGCGACAGGGTGGGATACTTCGCGTAGATCGACTCCGGGATCTGGTGGACGAGGCTTCGGAAGCTCGCCAAATCGACCATTCCACATCTCACGAACTGCTCAGCGTCCAACAGATCGCGCCGAAATCCACGGATCACTTTCGAAAGGAGCTGCGAGTAGGGATCGTAGTGATAGAAGCTCACGTTTCGGATGGTCTCGATGAAAATATGTCGGTTACCGGCGCCTGTCAGAGGGGGGACGAAATCCTCCGGCCGAGCGAACTCGATGTTCAGCGAAAGAGCCTCCTTGATCCGTTGGATATCACGAAAGACCGCATCTTGATCGGAGTGAAGGTCGGCGTCGATCGTCGATTCCCTCCATCCTGCATGGACCGCGGTGCCGCCACCCACCAAATAGACGCGATAGGAATCGCCGCCGGGCGCGGAGAGTGCGAGCTGCCGCATGAGCTCCTGCAACCTTTCGAGCGTCAGCTCACGTCGCACATCGATTCCGATCTATCCGTGCCAGCGCGCAGGCGTCCGCAAAGGAAACAATCTGTCTCAGGTAGGCGTTGTAGCGAGCGTGAGCAAGATCTCCTTCGCTCTCCGAGAGCATCCCGTAGAGACGTTTCTCGGGCTTGTCGTTGACCCGTGCCAGTGGAACCCCTTCTCGCCGAAGACGTGGGGCCGCCAGCGACACCAATAGACTCTCCGGCGTTTCTTTATCGGCTGCCAGGTCAGCGAGGCCTGCGTCGACGATCTCTCCCCCCGGCAAGCCGAGAGCCGCGAAGCTGGAGGCGCCGAAGCGCTCCCGCGTCCAGCGACAGACGGCCGCGCGGCGGGCGATCGCCACCTTGTCTGCGGAGCTCATGCGCGCCGCTCGAGCTCGGCCGCCCTCACGTCCGTGCTCTCGAAAACGCTCGCGGACATCTCGTGGAAGTTCCATGCTGTAATCCTATGCTTAGGGGGTAAGTATAGCAAGTGAATGCTCGACCCCTCTCGCAGGCGCCGCCCCTACAGACGCCGAATCCGGCAACCTCCGATGCCGCTTCAAGCGCCTCCCCGGTCGGGGAAGAAGATGGGGGCGCTGTGCACTTTCGAGCACTCGACCGCCCAAGCCACGCATGCGCGGTCGCCGCGCGCCCAATTTCGGCTCGATCAGGCTGCTTCTGAACGCGTGCGCGGGGGGCGAGGTTGTGGAGAAGGCGGGCCCCCGTGCCGGAAAGACGATCGCGATCGGCGTGCTCCGGCTACTCCGGCGCAAGGTCGTTGGATCGCGCGCACCGCTCCTCCCTCACTCTACGGCCGCCGCTACAATTCGACGGGCTGATCACTTCAACCCGAGGGCGGGTGGCCGGGAACGGGGACCCTCGATGCCGATCCGTGCTTCCGCAATCCCGAATGCGGCGGCGAGCTCGACCTGCGGCTGGCCACCGTCTCTCCCTGCATCGGCGCGGGCGAGGGCGGAACTGATAGGGGCAGCCTGGAGATCGGTTGCGACCAGCCGGTGCGGCCGGGATCGATCCGCGTGCCGGAGGATCTCCCCAGCATCCAGGCGGCGTTGGCGGGGGTCTGCGATGGCGACACGGTTCTCGTGGCGCCCGGCACCTACACCGAATCGGAGATCGAGCTGGGCGCCCGAGAGATCCTGCTCACCGGGAGCGATCCGGCGGATTCCGCCGTGGTGGCGGCGACGGTCATCGACGGGCAGGGCGCGGGCCCGGTCATCGACATCGGCAACACATTCGACAAGAACCCAACCATCCGCGGTCTGACCGTCACCGGCGGTGCGGCGCCCATGGGCGGCGGTATCATCTGTCGTCTCGGTGCACTGCCGCGGATCGAGCACTGCCGCATCGTCGCCAACCAAAGCGACAGTGTGGGCGGCGGCGTCTACATCGATCGGGCGGAACCCAGCTTTACCGACTGCCTCCTCAGTCTCAACTACAGGGCCGGGAGCGGCGGAGCCATGTACTTGAGCGAAGTGGAGCGATGATCTCCAGCACCGATTTCGAGCATTGCGATTTCGTCGGCAATCGAGCGGGAGCCGATGGAGGCGGCGTTGCTGGGAGTTCGTCGGAGCCGCACATGTGCATCCTGCGCGACAACGTGGCTTCGGCCATCGGCGGCGGCGCTCATCTGGAGTACTCCGATTTCACGGGCTGCATCATCGAGGGGAACCGGGCGGACACGGCGGGATGGGTCTGGCTGAGCAGCGACTGGAGCTCGCTTGACAATTGCACGATCACCGGCAACAGCGCGAATGCCGGAGCCGGGCTATCTTTCGAGTTCCGATCGAGAGTCGCCACGATCGTCAACACCATCATCTGGGGCAACCTGAGGGAGCAGATCGACGCCGGAACCGGCTACTTCGACATCTCGTACTCCTTGATCGAAGGGGGATGGCCCGGCACGGGGAACTTCGACGGCCACCCCCGCTTCTTCTCGGAGCGGGGTTTCGACTACCTGCTCGGCCCGGGCTCTCCGGCGATCGACGCGGGCGACCCGGTGCTGGCGGATCAGATCTACGACAGCCACCCCTGGTGGCCGCCCTGGTTCGAAAACGGAGTGCGATCCGATATCGGGGCGTATGGAGGGCCGGACAACGGTGCCTGGTTGGAGCGAACCGAGGCCGGGGGGCTCAACGGCGCGGGTCGATCAAGCGGAAGATGCGCAGCCCTTCCTCCGCGACCGTGACGTAGATGTAGCCGTCCGAATCGAGGAACACGTCGCTGGCGCCGGGGATCGAGACCGGATCGGCCAGGAGCTGAGGCGCCTCTGGGTCGGTGACCGAGAGCAGCCAGAGATGGTCTTGGCCCACTCCGGCGACGGTTCGGTCGTGTACTGCCAGCCGCTCCATCTCACCACCGGGGAGGTCGATTTCCGCTTCCAGGTCGAGGTTGCCGGTATGGTCGATCGCCAGCACCCGGTAGCCGGGACCGCTCCAGAAGTACGGTGCCTGGTGCAACAGGTCCCCCTCGGCCTCCATGTCGGTCGCGAGGGCCGCCCAGCGTTCGTCAACATGGAGGGGGTCGCTGGGGACGGTGGCGTCGAGGCCGTAGAGACGCCAGGGCGAGTGCACGGCGTAGATCAGAGCTCCACCGGTGTCGGGGTCGACGGCCACCGATTGCCAGTACGTGCCCGAGGCGGAGAAACCGTACCGGCCGATACTACGCGGCTCGGCGATCTCGCGGATGTCGAAGGTCCACAGGACGTCGTTGTTACCCCCATAGCCCGTCGCTCCGCTCAGATAGAGACGATCGCCGCCGGCGTCGATGCCGTAGATCCAGAACACCGAGCCGCTTTCCTCGCCGCCGATGAAGAGCGGGTCGGGTCCGGCGTGAACGTCGAAGACGCGAAAATAGTACCAGTCGTCGAGGGCATGGCAGGCGGCGATGACATGGCCCTGGTGCAGCACCAAATCGTTGAGGTACGCCGGGGTTTCGACCGGATCGTAGGCGCCGATCTCGGTGGGGCGGGACGGGTTCGACACATCGACCGCGCGCAGACCTCGAGTCTGAGCGGCCACATAGGCGCGCCCCTCATCGACCACCACCGCGACTGGATTGCCGGGGAGCGCGACCGATCCGATCTCGACCAGCATCGGCCCCCAGGGCGCGGAGACAGGATCGGCCGGAACCGGCGGGGAGCTCGATCGACTGTGTCCGACCGGTCGAAGCGACCCCAGCGGCCGCGGTGCTCCGCCTCTCTCGGGCGTGTGCCAGATCAGCAGCCCGCCCCCGCCCGAGGCGGTAGCGATCCGATCGCCCCTCAGCTCGAGGTCCCAGACCGAGTGCGGGTCGTGAGCCAGAGGATCTCGGGGGCGCCCGCTGGGATCGGGCCAGTGCAGCAGCCCGGCGGGTCCCGCGGCCAGCCAAGGGCCCTCGCCCCCCTGGATCGGACCCGAGACATCGACCAGCTCGCCGGAGTCCAGCAGCAGTGCGCGACCGCCTCGACACGCCGCGATCCCCGCCTCGGTGGCGACGAGACATGGCGGTAGCGACGGACTTCCGGCGATGCGCCAAGAGCTCCGATCGCCTTGCGGCCCGAAGCGGAACACCCGGCCGTCCGAGGCGGCGGCCCAGAGCGCGCCGCCCTCGATCTCGACATCCACCACCTCGGCCCCGTCGAGGCGCTCCCGCCGGAGCAGGCGCGGCGCATCTCGATCGAGTGCGAAGAAGCTGACGCCAGCGGTGCCCTCGGCGATCGCCAGAAGATCGCCGGCGAGATCGACCGCCAGGCCGGCGTCTTCGCTCGGAATCGTGGCGACAGGCTCGAGATCGGGCCCTCGCAGCAGATGGGTGCCGCCCCAGTCGCCGGCCACCGCCACCCATCGATCGCCTCCCGCCAGATCTCGAACCAGGCCTTCGATCCGCATCTCGATTCGCGGGCCCTCCGGAGTGCCGGCCACGACCAGGTCGCCGCCCCCACCGACCGCCCGATCGCCGGACCAGGTCACCGATGTGCAGTTCCAGAACGGGTCCTCGGCGGCGGCGAGGATCGCAAGGGCGAGAATGGGAAGTGTGCTCATCATCGGCTATCCGTAAATCCTGATCCCGACTCTCTCGATATGCTCCAGCAAGGGCCCGTGTGCTATCTCGGCCAGAGCCACGACATCGAAGCGGTAGGGCAAGGGCAAAGCCTCAAGCTCCGCTCCAACGGCCGAGGCGCGCAGAGGGTCGAGCACACCTTCGAGCGCCAGATCGATGTCCGATGCCCGAGCGGCGGTGCCCTTGGCTCGGGAACCGAAAAGGAGTGCCCCGGTCACGGCCGGATGCCGCTCCAGGATGGAGCGGACAAGAGTGAGCTCAGCCGGCTCCAGCCCCTGAATCCCGGTCATACGTCCCGCCTTTCGAGGAGCCAGGCATGCAGCGCATCGATCGCGGCCAGGTAGCGCTCCTCGATCGCAAGAGCGGCCTTGCTGAAGATGGCGGCATCGTAAGTGTGGGCGAGCAGATTACGATGATCGAGCATGTCGATCCAAACCTGTCCATCGTCCAGGATCCGGGCCGCGAAGGCCTCCTTGATGACGGTCCTCGGAGTGATCGGTTCGATGACCCGGCCCTCATACTGCAAGTAGTCCTTCAGCGTCTTCCAGGCCAGTTCCACGGCGACCTCGAAGCGCTGGATCGTCCCTTCTTTCTCCAAGTCCGAGAGTGATGCCACGCCTCGGGCGATCGGCTCGCGCAAGAGCACGACGGCGCGGTCGAAATTCTGAAAACGCTGTTTCCAACGGACGTCGTTCAGCATGGCGGCTCCTGCATTGTTCGAAGCGATCGTAGCCTTTTTGGAGCAAGACCGGAAGAGACGCTCACTGCGGCCAACGCTTCGATAGTAAGGAACTGCGCAGCGGCGGACCGATATCGATCCAAACGTCGAACCCGGCATCTCCTGGAGGAAGATCTCGCGCCGGCATTCGAGCCTTTCCGCCCGCCAGCAGTTCGGAGTGCCCAGGAAAGATCACCAGCCTCCATTCCCCGGCCCGCCATAAGCCCCCATATCGGAGCGCGGACCATCGTGATACCAATCCGGCCAACGCGGGTGCCAGTCGGAAATACCGTCTTCGATCGCCGGATCGCCGGTGTCGATGCAGGGGGAACCCGGGCGCAGCAGGTAGTCGAAGCCGCGAGCGAAGCGAAAACCGGGGTTGGCGTCGATGTTGCCCTCGCCGGGCGAACCGCCCTGAATGTCGCAGTAGTTCACGGTCGCGGTCCCCTCGATCTCGTTGGGTGTGTCGGACCAGAGGATGCAATTGGTGAGCGCAGCGGACGATGATGCACGACATAAGAGGCCTCCGCCTTGGTCAAAGGCGGAATTTCCCGTCAGGGTGCAGTTGGTGAGAGTCGGGTAGGTGTTGAGATAGCAGAAAAGCCCGCCTCCGTCGCCGGCTGCATCATTGTCGGAGATGATGCAGTTGGTGAGAGTCGGCGACGAATTCTGGTAGCAGTAGAGCCCACCGCCGTCGCCCCCCTGAGCCGAGTTCTCGCCGACTATGCAGTTTGTGAGCGTTGGCGACGAGCTGCGATAGCAATATAGACCGCCTCCGTCGCTCGAGGCGGAGCATCCGCGCACCGTGCAGTTCGTGAGAACCGGGCTGCAGAAATCGGCACAGTAGATCCCGCCTCCGTCCAAAGTGGCCGAGTTTCCGATGATGCTGCAGTCGATCAGAGTGGGGGCCGAAGAGTCGGAACAATGTAGACCGCCACCGGCCCCGTCACATGAGTTCTCTTCGATAATGCAGTTGCGAAAGGTCGGATCGGAAAACTCCGAGCAGCGGATCCCACCGCCTCTGCCGCTGCCGCTGCCGGCATTTCTCATGATGGCGCAGTCGGTGAGGATGGGGCTGGAGTGATCGAAACAGCTGATTCCGCCGGTGTAGCCGGAGTTGCCTTCGATAATGGTGTTGCTTAGAATCGGGCTGGAGTTGTTTTGGCAGGAGATGCCACTCGAACGCCCCGAGATCGTACAATGCGTGATCGCGGGCGAGGAGTATATACAGTAAAGCCCTCTGCCGTTGTCGGTGGAATCGCCCGAGACCGTACAGCGATCGATCGAGGGTGAGGCGCTTCGACATGTGATGCCGATGCCTCCACCCGTGATGGTCAAACCCGCGATCGATCCGGCGCCCGATGAGAGGCTCGGCATGAAACTGATCACATCGCTCTCTCCACCATCGATCACTGTCGCCTCCACGACCTCCGGATCGAGTGGATCCTCGCTCTCAAGCACGATTCCCCGCCCCGGGATCTCCAGATCCAATTCGTGGTAGATGCCGGGCGCGACGACGATCGTGTCGTCTTTGCAAGTGGCTGTGAGGGCCTCAGCGATCGTGGGGTAGTCGGCGGGGACCAAGAGTGTACGAGGTTCGGGGAGAAGGGGCGGCTCGGCGCACGTCTCTCCCCACGCACCCATATCGGCACCCGCGTAGCCCGCTCCCAGACAGGGCGAATCGGCCGCCAATCCGAGCTTGTCGGGCTCTTCGCACAGGAGCTCGCAGAAGAGTGGGTCGACATCGATATTTCCCTCTCCCGTCCAGCCGCCCTGCACATCGGAGTAGGTCACGATCGGAGATCCGCGGTCGGCCACGATTCCCTGGGCGGCGTTGGCCCAGAGGATGCAATTGGTCAGAACGGGGGAGCCTTGTTGGCAGTAGAGTCCGCCTCCGTTCGTAGCGGTGTTTCCTACGATGCTGCACCGATCGAGCTCGATCGCAACATACTCATCGAAGAAAAACCCGCCTCCCTCGTGGTCGGAGGAATTGCCCGCGACAGTGCACTTCGTCAGCGTCGTCGAGCCTTGGTAGCAGTAAAGGCCGCCACCGCGTGAGCTCGCCCGATTCGTCGAGAATGCGCAGTTCTCGATAAGCGCATCCGAGTAGTTCCCGTAGACACCCGCCCCAGTATAGGCGGAACTCTCCGCCAGAGTACACCCCAGAAGGAAGAGCGAGGAACCCTCGCTGTGAATGCCACCCCCCGCGTTGGCGGAGTTCTTTGCGAAGAAGCAGTCGGTAATAGTGGGCGTCGAATCCGCGCTGTAGATGCCCCCTCCCAGGGCGGCGGAGTTCTCGGCGAAGGAAGAGTCGGTGATGATGAGAGCCGAATCTTCGCAGTAGATACCTCCTCCGTACCAATAGGCCGAGTTGTTCGAGATCACGCAGTTGGTCAGCGTCGGCGACGACGCCAAGCAGTAGATCCCACCGCCATGTTCCGATGCCCAGTTCTCTGAAATCGTGCAGTTGGTCAGCGAGGGGGAGGCCGAGATGCAGTAGATCCCACCGCCCATGCGGGCCGCATTGCCGGAGATGGTGCAACCATCCAGCACGGGGGAAGCCGATTCGCAGTAGATCGCCGCACCCACGCCGGTCTCGTCGAAGGTGAGGTAAGCGCCGGGAAGGGTCGGCAATTCGTCGCCGCCCGCGCTCACACCGGTTTCGTTCGCGGTCAGATAACACCCTCGTATCGTCGGGCTCGATTCGACGCATTTGATCCCATGGTGGGCGCCCCGAATCTCGAACCCATCGAGAACCGATGCGGGGCTTTCCCCGCTGCCGAAAGAGAACGCGGAGCCACTGCCTTCGCAATCGATGACCGTCGCATCGGCGCCTTCTTCCGAGAGCAACACGATATCGATCCCCTCGAAACTGAGATCTCGGTTGCCGACCCCCGTGTAGGTGCCGCTCGCCACCAAAACCGTATCTCCCTCGGCCGCCCACCAGATGGCGCCCTGGATTCGCGGATGGTCCTCGGGGACGTGAATGGTCGTGGCGTGGGCGACGAGGGCGCTCGTGAGAGCCAATGCGGCGAGAGTGTATCTTGTTTCGATCATGGCCTGCTCCCTATGAGATCTCCGGCACACGTGTTCAAAAGCGGTGGCGGTCCAGCCGAGGCCGGATCGGCAGCCATGGGGCCGGCGTCGTTTTCGGGATGGTGAGGTGCGATCAAGGCAGCCATCCAATATTCCCCGGCCCGCCATAAGCCCCCATATCGGAGCGCGGACCATCGTGATACCAATCCGGCCAACGCGGGTGCCGGTCGGAAATACCGTCTTCGATCGTTGGATCGCCGGTGTCGATGCAGGGGGAACCGAGGCGCAGCAGGTAGTCGAAGCCACCTACGAAACGGAAACCGGGGTTGGCGTCGATGTTGCCCTCGCCGGTCCAGCCGCCCTGAATATCGCAGTAGGTTGCGGTCGCGGCCCCCTCGATCTCGTTTGGTGAGTCGGCCCAGAGGATGCAGTTCGTGAGCCAGGGCGTGGAGGAGTAGCTGTGGGAGAGCGCGCCGCCGGGAAGACCGGCCGAGTTGCCCGAGAGGGTGCAGTTGGTGAGCGTGGCGGGAGAGGAGGAGTAGCAGCGCAGTCCTCCCCCCCGCCCTCCGGCGGAGTTGTCGTTCAGGGTGCAGTTCGTGAGCGTCACCGGGGAGGTGTTGCCGTAGATTCCGCCTCCTTCGCCTTCAGCAGCATTCGCCGAGAGGGTGCAGTTCGTGAGAATCGGATCGGATGAAGAGCAGTAGATTCCACCTCCGTTGCCACGGGCCTCGTTCCCGACGAGAGTGCAGCGGATCAGAATCGGATCGGATGATGAGCAGTAGAGCGCCCCGCCTTCGCCTTGGGCGGAGTTCCTCTCGAGCGTGCATCGGTCGAGTATGGGAGAGGAGTCGTCGCTGCAGTAGAGCCCACCGCCGGATCCCGTTGTCGTGTTATCGCTGATCGTGCAATGGTTGAGGGCGGGAGACGAGTAGGAGCAGTGGAGTCCGGCGCCTCTGTATTCCGAGTTGTTCCCCGAGATCGTGCAGTACTCGATCGTCGGCGAGGCTCCATGGCACTCGATTCCCGTGCCACCGCCGGTGATCGTCAGGCCCGCGAGGGTGCACTTTCGGGAGGAACGGTTCGGCAAGAAGCGAATCACGGTCGCGCCCGCCCCGTCGATCACGGTCGCCGAGACGATGTCGGGATCGCGCGGATCCCAGCCGGTGAGCACGATGCCGAGACCGGGGACTTCAAGGTCGGACTCGACGTAGGTGCCCGGTGCGATCAGAATTGTGTCGTTGTCGCAGGCATCGGAGAGGGCCGCGCCGATCGTTGCGTACTGAGCCGGCACTTCGAGGACGAGCGCTTCGGGGGGCTCGATCGGCAGGGCGCAGGCCTCCCCCCAGGCGCCCATGTCCGCCCCGGCGAATCCCGCTCCCAAGCAGGGTGAGTCGGCGGCCAGGCCCAGATCGTCGAAGGCGCCGCAAACCACATCACAAAATAGCGGATCGGCGTCGATATTCCCTTTGCCCGGCCAGCCACCCTCGATATCGGAGTAGGTCACGAGCGGGGCTCCGGAGTAGATGTCGATCTCCCGGGGCGCGTTGGCCCAGAGGATAGAGTTGGTGAGCGTCGGCGTGCCGCCGCGGACGTAGATCGCTCCGCCGATGCTGGCCGTGTTGCCCACGATCGTGCACTTGTCCATGGCCTGAGTGTTCTGGAAAGCGTTGTAGATCGCGCCCCCTTCATCGTAGGCCGCGTTTGTCGCGATGGTGCAGCCGGTGAGCACCGAGGAGCCTGCCCAGAGATACAGGCCACCACCCGCATCCGATCGGTTGCGGATCACGAGACAGTCGTCGAAGATCGGGTCGGAGTTGGTCGCGTAGATTCCACCTCCATCGTAGTCGGCGCTGTTCTCGGAGATCGTGCAGCCCGCGAAGACCGGCGACGAGTAACGCATGTAGGTCGCGCCGCCTCTGGATCCCGCCGAGTTCTCCGAGATCGCGCAGGCCGTCAAGATCGGCGACGCCTCGTAACAGTAGATCCCGCCTCCGGACGAGTTGGCGCTGTTTTGCGAGATCGTGCAATCGGTCAGGATCGGCGACGCTTCGTAGCAATAGACACCGCCGCCCGAGGATGTAGCGACATTTCCCGTGATCCTGCAATCGGTCACCGCCGGAGAGGCGAACTTGCAGTAGATCCCGGCGCCCGCGCCGGTTTCGTGGCCCGTCAGATGGCAGCCTCGAATCGCCGGGCTCGCGCCGATGCACCTGATTCCATTGCCGGCACCACGAATTTCGAAGCCTTCGAGGATCGATGCGGAGGACTCGCCCGAATGGAAAGAGACACCGAATCCGCCGCCTTCGCAATCGATGACAGTCGCGCCGGCACCCTCCTCGGAAAGCAGCACGAGATCGATCCCCTCGAACCCGATCTCTCGATTGCCGGGACCGGAGTAGGTTCCGCCGGCGACGAGCACCGTGTCGCCCTCGGCGGCGAGCCAGAGGGCGCCCTGTATGTTAGGGTAATCCGAGGGAACGCGTATCGTCTCGGCTTGAATCGTGGCGGTGCCCGCGATGACGCAGGCGGCGAGCATGAACCTGGCCGCGCTCATGTATTGCTCCTCGATCGACTCTCGATTTCCGGCGTCTCTGGGGTGGAGGATAACTCGGCCGACAGTCCCGCGGAGGGTTCTTCGCCACGAAACGCGGCCGGCATCTCCCGCGCACGGCGCCGATCTAGACCGCATTTCTCACCAACTTTCGTCGCGAGGCGGCGCAGATTCGTGCGCTGGCGGTGCTTCGCACCGTTTCGCGCGGAGGCGTGCTGGTTGCACGTCGCACAAAACGAAGCGGGGGGAAGTGGCGCCAGGGTGCGGAGATGCGCCGCCTCGCGACGAAAGTTGGTGAGAAATACGGGCTAGGAACCGACCCCCGCCAAGAGCGAGACCAAGACCAGTGCATTGCGCATGAACTTTTTTCTCCGCCTACTCTCGGGGGAGAGTGACGTTCGAGAACGGGAGCGATGGCGGTGCCGATTGGCCGGCCCCGCGCCGACATCCCAAAATATTACGCGATTGCTGATAAAACAGGCGGGTTCTGGAACGCCTCGATTTGTTCTCCGAAGTCGGACGAATCGAGAAGATCGCACACGTGTTCAAACGCAGCGGCGACCGAGCCCCCACCGCGCGCGCAGCCGCCGGGACGACTTGCGTCGGCTCTCGGAATCGAGAGGCGAAGGCGCATATCGCCCCCATCCCCCCGGGAGGGCGGAAGTGCCGCTCATTTTTCTCTCGAACGCGGACGATGGAATCGTGAAGAGCGTCCGTGCGCGGGGCCGAATCGCGGTCCCGGGCAGAGCCGGCTGGGGAGCTCCCGATGAGAAACAGCGCCGCAAGAGTCCGAGCAATTCATCTTTCGATCGCGGGCGCGCTTTGCGTGCTGGGCGCAACAGCTTCGAGCGCCAAGCCGGCGGCACGGCGCGAGGTGCCCTCATCGCCGCCCTCGGCCGCCGCCCTTCGCGATCTGGCGAGCGATGCGATGATCGAGATGGTGGCGCGGCTGGCGGGGCTCGATCGTCCCGAGGGGCTGAGCGCAGTCGATACGGTGCGCGTGGGCGTGGTGAAGTCGCGGCTGACCCCCTCGTCGCGGATCTGCGATCTGAACGAGCACTGGAACGACTTCGGCGAGCTGCCGGTGAGTGTTAGCACCGAGCTGAACTGGCTGAAGACGATCACATACGACGATCTGACGAAAGCGAAGGCCGATGTGGTCTGGTTGGCGTCGGCGGTGGGGGCCAAGCAGGCGCTCGTCGCGAGCGAGATCGCCGACCTCGAGAAGTTCCAGCCCAAGGGTGGGACGGTGCTCGAAACCGGGCTCGTGTTAGGTGGGACTGGGGCCGATTTGAGCACAGGTGTGGTGGTGCTACGTTGAGCATCAAATCGGTGCGAGTGGCTAAGGATAGGGCCAAGAGGCGCATGGCGAAGCGCTTATTGGGTGACGGATCCTGGGCAGGCGCTTTGATTGAGAACGGTTCAAATGTCGATTATCCTCGGCCGTTGAAACCTGACCGTTTGGAGGCCCAATGAAAGAGTCGAATCGCATGAATGCCGCCATCTCGGCCGCCGCGCTGGCGGTTCTGGTAGGGATGACGGTGACCAGCCGCACATCAGCGATCGGCTCGAACAATGTTCCGATCGAAGCACGGTCCCGCGCCGCGTTGCGCATCTTCGGCCGCGATGCCGCGACGCAGATCGCGATGAGACTGGCGGCGACACGGCCGCAACCGCAAGAGTCCGTCGACACGGTTCGCGTGGTCGTCGTGAAGTCTTCGATTGTCGACACAGCTACGACGAATTGGATCGATGAGCTCACGACGGAGTGGCGGACCTTTGGCGATCTGCCCTTGGTTTTTGATCGGCGTCTGGAGAGGGTGGCGTCGTTCACCTTGGCGGATCTGCGCGCGGCGGACCCGCATGCGATCTGGATCGCGTCACCGGTCTGGACCGATCAGGAGTTCTCGCCCCGTGAGATGATCGCGCTAGAGACGATGCAGATGCGTGAGGGGACGACAATCGTCGGCACTGGCCTCGTTCTTGGAGGATCGCGTGGTAGCGACAATCGCCATTTGGGGCCGATCTTCGGAATCGATACGTCGAATCGGATCTTCGATCAAGTCCACGATGCGACCGTTTTGATGTCGTTCGATGCAAATGTGCCGCCGGAGCTCGCCGACAGTTTGCCGATCGGAACGCCATTCGGCGTAACGAAGAAACTGCGGGCGGAACGGGAGTCTTCGCGGGCATGGAGCGACGATCTGATGCTGGATGGGCGAATCGTCGCCATGGGCGAGCCCGATTCGAACAGCGTCGAGGTCTTTGTCGAGCGGGGCGAGGGAGTCGGCATCTACTTCTCCTCTCCCCACGAGTACACGCCGGGGCTTCCGCTGCAGCGTAGCGACCCGCAGCTTCTCTACAACGCTTTCACGTACGGGCTCTCGGGTGCCGGAGTGGTCGGTGGCGATGTTTTTGTGGACGGTGAGCCCTTCGTGAACCGACCGGTGCTCTTGGCGGATGGAACGGTCGGTTGCACCTATCGTGACCGCACCGATTCGGCCGGGATCTTCGCGTTCGACGATGTGCTGCCGGGTGTCTACAGCCTCGAGATTCCGAATATAGTGAATGTTCGGAGCGCGGAAGTCGGCGATGAGGGAGTGATGGTCGCCGACGGAGCGATCGAAGTAAATGGTGTCGCGATGGAAGAGATCAGTGTCTATGCCGTGCGGATCGATACGATCCCGATCCAGGTAGTCGGTCCCGAGCTGACCGACTTGAATGGTGATTGGGAGCTCGAGATTCCGGATTGGGGCCAGTGGATCATCTGGGCGCCGGGGATCGGCGTGGTGGCGACGGAGTAGAGGCAACAAAATGGGCACGGGACGGGGCTGGCTCCGGGGACGGACGGGGCGGTCGATCGGCTAGGATTGGCATTTCCGCGCGAGTCGATCCCCAACCAACAGGCCGCTCCTTGTCCGCTAAAGCAGCACGTCCGAGAGAGATCGGTCCCCACCGAATCAGGGGTGAATTCGGTCGGGGCGAGATGGGGGTGGTGTACCGGGCGTCGGGCGGCGGGCTCGGGCCGGACGAGGTCGCGCTGAAGGTCATTCGCTCCGATCGGTCGATCGGGCGCGAAGAGTTCATGCGCTTCAAGCGTGAGTTCCGGGCGCTGGCGCGGCTGGAGCACCCGAATGTCGTCCGCGCATACGACATGGGAAACGACGAAGGCCGACTCTATTTTGCGATGGAGGCGGTCGGCGGATGCGATCTACACGCCTGGCTCGAGGATCAGCCCCCTGGTGAGCCGCGGCGCGCGTCGGTTCTGCGGGCATTCCTACAGATCTTCGCGGCGCTCGACTATGTGCACGGGCAGGGGATCGTTCACCGAGACCTCAAGCCGGGCAATGTGCTGGTCACCGGCGATGGGGTGGTCAAGCTGACCGATTTCGGGCTGGCGCGGGACCACGCCGAGGCGCAGGGGCTGACGCGCAGCGGCCTGCTGGTCGGTACGGTGGCCTATATGGCGCCGGAGCAGATCAATGCCGAGAAGAACCTCGATTCGCGCGCCGATCTCTATGCGGCCGGCGTGATGCTCTTCGAGGCTCTCTGCGGGCGGCTGCCTTTTCCGCAGGAGAGTCTCGCCGCTCTGCTGCAAGCGCATTTAGCGATGAGTCCGCCCGATCTTCGGGAATGCGGCGCGGCGTGGGCGCCGTCCTCGTTGGCCGAGCTCTTGGGTCGCCTCTTGGGGAAGACCCCGGCGGAGCGTCCGCCGACCGGACAGGCGGTCTTTCGTGCTCTGGCCGGGGTGGCGGAAGAGCTGGGGAGCAGTGCGCCCGACGTGCCGGTGGGGCCCTGGCGGGGCGCGGCGATGCTGGAGAAACCGGCCGAGTTCGCCTTCCGGTCGGTGCTCTCGGGACGCGCGCGTGAGGTGGAGGGGATCGCGGCGGCGCTGGCGCGCGCGAGGGAGGGCCGCGGCGGGGTCGTGCTGATCGAGGGAGAGGCGGGACTCGGGAAATCGCGGTTGGCGTCGGAGCTCTCGGAGATGGCTCGATGGGAGGGTTTCCGCACCTTGCGGGGTGTACACCGGCAAGAGAGCAGGCTTTCCTACGAAGGGGTTTCGGCGGTGCTTCGGGGAGCCGAGAAGCTGCTCGGCCGTATGGGGGAAGAGGAGAGGCGCGCCCTCCTGGGGGATCAGGGTCGCCTGCTCGCTCCTCTGGCGCCGGAGCTGCTCGGCCTGCCGGGCTTCGAAGACCTTCCCCCCACGCCCGACCTGCACGCCCGCGAGGCTCAACGCGCCCTGACCCGATCGATCGCCTCTTTTCTGATGGAGCTCGGCCGCCGCCGCCGGCTCGTGGTCGAGCTCGAAGATCTCCACTGGGCCGATGAAGGCACCGTCGCGCTGCTCGATGAGCTTCTGTCGCTCGCGGGCGGGGAGGGAAAAGGGGCCTTTTCGCTCTTGGTGGTCGCGACATTGCGGTCTCATGAGCTGCGCGACTCAGATCGCATTTCGACGGGGATCGACGCGCTTCGATCGCGACCCGATCTGCTCTCGATTCCACTCCGTCCTCTCGACCGGGAGTCGCTCCGGGGGATGCTAGAGTCGCTCGTGGGGAAGGGTGCGGCGAGTGAGGAGCTGACGAATCATGTCGCCGAGGTTTCCGGTGGCAACCCTTTCTTCGCCGAGGAGCTGATCCGCGGGCTTCTTCTCGACCGCACTCTTCGCGAGGATCCGGCGTCGGGCGAGCTGGAGGTTGCCGATCAGCTCGATCCGGATGCGGTGCCCCGGACGCTGTCGAGCGTGTTGGCGGCGCGCCTGGGGGATCTGGGAGAGGATGAGCTTCTCGCGGTTCGCGCGATCGCACTCGCCTACGCGCATCCCTCGTTCGATCTGCTTCTGGCCGCGACAGGTCTCGACGAAGACCCGCTGCTCGATCTTCTCGACGGGTTGCTTCGCCGCCGGATCTTGGTCGAAGAGGGGGACGGATTCCGCTTTCGTCACGCCCTACTCCGCGCTGAGATCGCGCGGACAATCTCGGAAGCGCGACGGCGCCGACTTCACCGCCGCTTGGCCGAAGCCACTAGATCTCTGCACGGCGAGGGCCAGCCGGCTCCCCTCGGCCGCCACCTCAGAGATGGGGGTCGCGATGAGGAGGCGGTGCCCCATCTGATCCGCGCCGCGGAAGAGGCGGCGGCGCGCTGGGGATTCGTGGAGGCGATCGGGCTCTATCGAGAGGCGGCGAAGCTGGGCGAATTGGCGCTCGCGGAGCTGATCGATTTGTGTCGCTTCGAGTTCGAAACGGGACACGTGGACGAGGCCGAGGCGCGGGCGGTGGGAATCGTCGAGCGTGCGGGGCGCGAGGGAGCGACGGAATTTCACGGAAAAGCGTTGCTCTTTCTGGCCCACGTGTGCATGCAGAGGGCGGAGAATGAGGCGGCGCGCGCCCACCTCGAGGAGGCCGTGGCGCTGCTCTCCACATCGGAGCAGAGCTACTCCTTGGCCGAGGCCCGGCGACTTCTGGGCGAGCTCTTGATGCGAGGGGGCGCGATGGAAGAGGCGCGCGTTCACCTGGAGCGTGCGATCGAAGAAAGTCGGCGCATCCGTGAGCACCCGGAGATCACGGCGTCGTCGCTCCGCTCGTTGGCGCGATTCCATCGTTTTCGCGGCGAAGTGCACGAGGCGTTGCCCCTGATTCGGGAGTCGCTTCGAATCTGCGAAGAGCGGGAGATCGCTAAGGGGCGGATGCACGCCCTGGCGGAGCTCGGCGCCGCCCTTTCCGTCACGCAGGATCTGGAGGGGGCCAGGCGCGCGCTGGAAGAGGCGGAGGCCGCCTTCGGAGCGCAGCGACAGGTTCTGCAAGTCTGCAACACATTTTGCTCACTCGGCTATGTGCATTTGCAGCGCGACGATCTGAGCGCGGCGCGGAGCGCATTGAATCGTGCGCTCGACATTTCACGCTCCGAGGGCGTTCGCTCGATGGAGGTTCCGGTACTGGCGGCGCTGGGAGAGCAGAGTCGCCGGGCGGGACGGCTCGACGAAGCCGAGAGGACGTACGCGGAGGGGTTGGGGTTGGCGGAATCGATCGGGCATGCCGACGGCCGCGCGGTCTGCACGCTGGGGCTCGGGGAGGTTGCCTTTCATGCTGGAGCCTGGCCCTCGGCGCGCGACCACGCCAAGGGGGCGGTCGATCTCTTTCGGGAGCAGAATCGGGTCGATGCACTGGCCACGGCGCTCGCTCTGCAGGCGGCGATCGTGGGAGCGACGGGGGACCAGGCGAAAGCGCTCGGCATCGCCGACGAGGCCGCGGCGCTTGCCGAGAAGGCCGCTCTGACGGGCGCGATTGCTCAGACTCAGGGGGAGCGGGCTCGGATTCTGGGACGGCTGGGTCGGAGCACCGAGGCGAGAAGTGCACTCGACACGGCGCTCCGGGCGGCGGCCGAGGAGCATGGCCCGAGCGCCCGCGTGGCCTGTCTCCTCGAACGGATCCGACTGGAGATCCGCTGCGGAGGATGGACGGAAGCGATCGGCGCCCTCACCGAGGCGCGTAGACTCGACCGGATGCGTCGGGGTGATGTGGGGGAGCGATCACAGGTCGGCGCCGTTGCCGGGCAGTGCAGTCTGGCTCTCGGGGATTTTCGAGATGCCCTCCTTCTGCTCGAGTCGGCCGCGCGCCAGGCGACGGAGACGGGGGAGCGCCCCGCGATGATCGAGACCGCTCTTCATTGGGCGGAGGCTTTGACCCGGCTGGGTCGCACCGGAGAGGCAAGAGAGCGATTGCGCTTCTGCGAGCGACAGGATCTCGCCGAATGCGCCCGGGGCTCTCCGGCGTTGGCCGCCGAGTTGGCGCTGAGTCGTGCGGCGCTCACCGATCCTCGGGGCTCCGATCGGTCCGCCGCCAACCTGCTCGCGGAATCGAGGCGCTTGGCGCAATCCGCCGGTGATCGCTACATCGAGACCCGCGCCGACTTGGCGGAGGCGCGCACGCATCTGGAAGCCGGCAAGCCCGCGATCGCACGCGCTCTCGCGAAGCGGGCGGTCGACACCGCGGACCGGATCGACTCCCAGCGGCTGGTGTGGACCGGCGCCGTGCTGGCGGGTACCGCCTGCGTGGAGCTTCTCGACCTCGGAGCCGCTCGCGAGTTCGCAATCCGGGCCGCCCAGATCTTCGAAGCCCAGGTGGAGCGTCTGCCCGCTTCGGGTTCGTACCGCTCGAGCTTCGCCTCGCTGCGTGAGGTTGGAGAGCTGCGGCGATTGGTCGCCGGTGTTCGATCCGAAGGAAGACCATGACTCCATTAGGGTTATGCTCCCGTACGGATCATCAAGGTACTCGGAGATCTACTATGCCGCGTGCATATCGCATCATGTTGTTCATTGGAAACTTCGTCGTGACATGGGAGGACGACAAAGACGACAACGGCTACTTTGAAACCGCGGCGCGGGGGGTGGAATCCGGAGGGCCGGTTCGTTCCTTGCCGTAGGAGGGGGCAGGCCGCACTGCTGGGGGATCCTTGAGCGACAACTGATGATGCTCTCGTTACGCAGTCTGCGATAGAGGCGGTCAATTCCGAGTCCGATCTCTCAATCAGACGGGCGGACCTGCTGTGGCGAATCGGCCGTGAAGACGAAGCAGTGCGCATGATGTCCCGTCTGCTGGACCGCTTCCCGGGCCACATCTCGGTTTCGACGCTCCCGGAACGGATGCTCCTGGAATCCGGAGGATGGCGTGAAGCGCGCGAGATAGCAATACGTGTGGCCGAATCATCCGTCGTGACAGGTGCCGCGGCGATCGGAGCGCTCGCCGGCGCGCGTCTCGGTGGCAGCGCGGAGGGGCGGGTCGATGACGCGGACCTTGCCGAGGCCAGGGCGTGGGAATGGCTCCGGATGGGAGTTCCGGGGAGGGCAATCCAGGATATCGCGGCGGCCTTCGAATCCGGTGCGACTCCGGCGGACCCGTTTTCGCGCGGGCGACTGGAACTGCTGCACTCCTTCGCGCTGCGCGCCGATGGAGATATCGAGGCGGCCCGGTCTCTGGCGGTCCGACAACTGGTCGAAGATCGGGTTCGAGGGGCGTTTTGGAGATCGCTCGCCGCTGATCTGGCGAAGCCGTAGCCGCATCGTGAGAGCTCGCGAGATCGCGAGAGCTCGCGAATCGGCGCAAGTCCAAGCGGATCCGCCCTCACACCATCGATGTGCCTCCGTTGAGGGAAAGGCTCGAAGACCTGGAAGAACTGACGACAGTCTCGCTCCAACGTGCGAAACAGAGACTCGGCCTCGATGCCACTCCGGTGCTCGACATCGGGTCGATCAAGATCCTGAGCAACTGGCAATGGCCGGGAAACATCAGAGAGCTGCACGGTTTCGTGGAGCGGCTCGCCGCGCGAACACTTGGACGCGTGATTCCTCACTCCCTGTGCAGATCAGAGCTCGAGCTCTGGATGCGAGAGCGGCCCGACGTGGCCAAGTCGAAAATGGCTCTATCCGACCTAGGGCTCAAGACCGATGTCCGCCGCTACGAGATCTCCCGCATCCGGCAAGCCCTGGAAATGCACGGCGGCGTAAAGACGGCGGCGGCCCGCTCACTGTGCATCCCCGAAGCCACTCTGAGAAGTCGAATGAAGGCGCTCGGAATCGAATCGGGGACACCTGCGCGGCGCGCCGGGATCTAATTTGAGCAACGCCTCTATCAGGCTCCCACTATCGTCACATCGTACTCGGCCGACCTCGCATCGCGGGTCACGAGCACGGATTTCTCCGGGCGCCCGCGAGGGGCGTCCACAGGGCCGGTGACCACCCGAAGACCGGGGATTGGGGCGCTAGCCCGCATATCTCACCAACTTTCTGCTGTGGCGGCGCATATCCGCACCCTGGCAGCACTTCCCCCCGTTTCGCTTTGTGCGACGTGCAACCAGCACGCCTCCGCGCAAAACGGTGCGAAGCACCGCCAGGGCACGAATCTGCGCCGCCTCACGACGACAGTTGGTGAGAAATGCGGGCTAGATCATTTCGCTCAAGCACTCCACGCTGTCGGCGAGGGTGAATTGGGGAGGATCCTCTTCACCGGCGGCCGGAGAGTAGACACGGGCCACCGGCCGTGCTCGCTTCGTGATCAGAAGCCCAACTCCGGTCTCGGCAAGCTCGTCGAAAAGCGCCAGGCAACGGACCTTGAGGTCGGTCGCTGTGAGCGTCTTCACATGACCAGTGTTGGTGACCGGTCACCAAATCTATCTCTCTCCCGATGCGTGCGGTAGCTGACTGACAATCAGCGAGCAGGCGCAACTGAGCGCGCGAGATGTGATTCCAAGGTGCGTCAATCCCACTGGGCAAAGGGTCCGCGCAAGAATAGCTTGTCATCTTGGCGCCCAGATGTGCCGCAGATCTGGTCGATCGGCGAGCCTCGAAACCGGAGGAAT
>NYZA01000227.1 GCA_002686955.1 Gemmatimonadota bacterium | reverse complement strand
GCCGTTCCATTTGGAGCGCGTTACCGAATCGTCGATTTCGTCCTCTCGAATCTGGTTAACTCGGGCATTCACGCGACCTTTGTGTTGACGCAGTACAAGGCTCAATCACTACTCGAGCATCTGCAACGAGCTTGGGTAGGGCAGATGGGGCGCGATGTTTTCATCACACCGGTGCCGGCCCAGATGCAGACCGGCCATTCGTGGTACCGGGGAAACGCCGATGCGATCTTCCAGAATCTCAATCTGATCGCGGACTACCGTCCGAGCCTGGTCATCGTCTTTGGGGCGGATCATATCTACAAGATGGACATCCGGCAGATGATCTCCTTTCACAAGGGGCGCAAATCCAGGTGCACTGTCGCTTGTCTTCCGGTGCCGGCTTCTGAGTCCGAGAGCTTCGGGATCATTGAAGTCGATGACGAATGGAGGGTCACGGGATTCGAAGAGAAGCCGAAGAAGCCGCGCGAGATCCCAGGGCGCCCGGGCTACGCGCTCGCTAGCATGGGAAACTACCTCTTCGATCCGGATCTGTTGATCGACGTACTCTCTTTGGACGCCGATACCGACGCTTCGGAACACGATTTCGGCAAGTCGATCTTCCCCAAGCTCTTCCAAATGGAACGGATCTTCGCGTACGACTTCCACAACAACCGGATCCCCGGTGAATCGAAAAAGGGCTCGATCTACTGGAGGGATGTCGGAACGATCGACAGCTACTACGAGGCGAACATGGATCTCCGCCGTGTGCGCCCCGCGCTCAATCTCTATAATTGGGACTGGCCGATCCAGACCGCGAGCTTCAAGGATCCACCCGCCAAGTTTGTTTTCGATCATCCAGACATGCGCGGCATGGCCGTACAGTCGATCGTTGGGTCCGGTACAATCGTTGCCGGCGGAATGATCACGAGCTCGGTTGTCGGTAGAAATGTAAGGGTCGAGACCGGTGCTACGATCGAGGATTCAATTCTGATGGACAATGTCGTCGTAGGCGCGGGAACTACAATTCGCTCGGCCATTCTGGACAAGAATGTCATAGTCGAGGATGGGGCGGTGATCGGCGGCGCGGAGCACGAGCTACGAGGGGGCGAGGTGAGATCGGAGTTGGGAGTAGTGGTTGTGCCGAAGGCGCCGGAGTCGCCGGAGAGCTTGGCGCGGGATCACTGAAAACGAAAGACTGTTCGCGCGCCCGCCAGCACGGTGACCACCGCGCACGCGAAGAGCACTACAGTCGCCGGCAACGCGGCAGTCCACCCTTCCCCGAAGGCGGTCAGAGCCAATAGTGCGTCCATCGCCCAACGCGGGGGGAGCACTAGACTCGCGCTTTGAAGCCAACGTGGCATTACTTCGATCGGCCACCAGCATCCCGATAGAGCCGACATGACGTTGACTAGCAGCACCGTTGCCCCCCCCACCTGGCCGTCGGTTTGCATGATCGATCCGGCCAACAAGCCGAGCCCCGCGGCCCAGGCCGACAGAGAGAGCGCTACGATAGCCACACCGAAAAGGCTCGCGCCGTAGTTCACTCCGAAAAGCGTCTGACCCGCAACCACGAGCAAGGCCACCTGGATCGCTCCGATTCCGACCGAGCCGAGAACCCGCCCCGCGAGTAGCTCGGTGGGGCGAATCGGAAGTGCGCCCAGGCGGCGCAGGCGCCCGGTTCTTCGATCGGTCGCGAGCTGCACACCGCCGATAATCGTGACGTTCATGAGTACGAACATCACCAACATTCCGGGGGCTGTCGCGGAGAATCCCGATCCGAGCGGTTTCCAAAGCGCTGGAACATGCACATTTAGGCGAACGGGCTCGGGGCGCTCTACCGATGCCCGAAACGCCTCTTCGAAGGCACGAGCTCCTTTGGCGGTATCCGCTGCCGTACCGAGCGCGGCGCCGGCGGCATCGGCGCCGATCAACCCGCCGATGAAGCGGGCAATTCCCTTGGCGAGGAGGGCGCCCGCCGCGGCGTCCGCCTCGTCGTTCGAGCCTTCCGAGTTCCTCTGCTGCAGCGAAGCCTGTTCGCCTGCCGCCACCAGCGAGTCGAATGTCTCCGGGATCACGATCTCTCTGTACGAACTCGCCGAAGCCGCATCTCGCTCGGCGCGTGTCATCACCTTCAGACTCAGTTGTTCCTCCTTTTCGAGGACCGCCACAAACGCTCGCGAGGCAGGTCCATTCGATTCGTCGACGAGGGTCAGGGCGATTTTCGCAGGCTCTCCACTGGGTGGTGAATTGGCGCTACCAAAGAAAAAGGTGAAGATCAATGGCATTAGCACCAGCCACACAACCGATCCCCGATCGGCGGCAACGAGCCGGATCTCTTGGGCGGCGAGTCGAAGTATGGATATCAAGCTCATACGCCGCTCCCGGAGCGCCTTCGCACGAGTCCCATTCCGAGGGCCATTCCACTGAGCCCGAAGCCGGTTAGCACGCCGGCGTGTTTTAGAACACCGAGCCAATTCGCCTCACTAGCCGCGAGCGATCGCAACCCGTCGATCAGCCAGTAGTTTGGCGTGAAGGGAGCGACACTTCGAGCGAAGCCAGGCAGCTCGCTCAGCGGAATCATCGAACCCCCGACGAACGACACGGAGAGGATCAGGATCGGCGCAAGTGTCTCGGCCTGGCGCTCCGTGCGCGCGCCCCCATAGAGAAGCCCGACCATTCCCGACGCCGCGATCGAACCCGAAAGCACCATCAGCGCCAGTCCCATCGGGTCGCCCCATCGACTCCCAAAAATGATGGCACCCGATCCGAGAAGCAATAGCAGCCCAATCGCGGCAATCGCGGAGGCCGAAGCGAACTTGCTCGCGAGGAGCGCATCGACGCCGGCCGGAGCTGCCGCTATCCGATGGAAGGTCCCCATCGAACGCTCGGTGAAGAGGTCTCTGTGGCCGGCGGCCGCCAGAAACAGCAAACCCAAGAAAGCGATCCCAGGCAAGATGTAGGCGAATATGTCGATCGATGGACCGGTCTCGGAGGCGTCCGAATCGTCTTCGGCCGACGATACCGAGAGGGTCACGATTGGAGGGAACACCCACTTTTCAAATCGCCTTAGTTCCTCGCTCCATGCCGCGGAAATCGACGCGACTGCCAGTTCGTCGGGCCAAGCGTCGAGGGAGTCGCCCATGGCCTGCATGCGGTCCAGGGGTCCCGCGAGGTGTGTCGTCGCCTCTGAAAGCAGTACGACCCCCACGCCGATAACTTGCTCCACGATTTCAGGCAGGATCCGTTCCGAGGGGTTGCGTACCAGGCGAAAATCGACCGTGCCTCCCCCGAAGAGAGAGTCCGACATGCCCGCCGGGATCTCCAGCATTGCGGAGATCTCGCCTTCGCGCATGCCGCGCCACGCTTCGTCTTCCGATCCGACCGCGCGAACATCAAAGGTGATCGGCGCATTCTCTCCGTCGATCCCGCCCAGCGCACCCGCCATCAGCCCGCTCATGAACGAGTCGTCTCGGTCCAGAACCGCGACGCCGATCGGGGGAAGGCTGACATTCCCGTTCTGGTTTCCCCCGAATGCGAGACCGATCACGGCCGTGAGCCCGAGCGGCAGCGCGAGGCTCAAGAGTGTCTCCATAGGCGCGTGATAGCGCCTTAGAAGATCTTTCCGGACGAGCCGGTAGATTGCGGCCACGCCGGTTGCCGGAGCGGTACTTCTCACGTCCTCAATCACGCAGCTGTCGCCCCGTAAGCTTGATGAAGACACTTTCGAGATCGGGTTCGCGCACCGATATGTCGTCCACTGAAACTTCGTCGCGAGAGAGTAGCTCGAAGAGTGCCGGGATCGCTCCGTTCTCGATAGAGAGCAACACTCTGCCGGCCTGAGAGGAGACAATCTCCATGCCATCTTCCGTCACCAAAAGTGGATCGATCGAGCCTTGCTCGAATGGACCCCTGATAGTAACGACTTTGCCTTCGCCCAACATCGCCACCAACGATTCCGGACTACCTTCCGCGTGGATCGTTCCTCGATCTATGATCAGAATTCGGTCGCAAAGGCGCTCGGCCTCTTCGAGCAGATGCGTCGTGTACAAGACGGCCGTTCCCGCTCGGGCCTCTTCGCGCACGATGTCGAGGATAGCGAAGCGGGCCTGCGGATCGATCCCGACGGTCGGCTCATCGAGCAGTAAGAGATGAGGATGCGCGATCAGACCGACGGCAAGGTTGAGTCGGCGTTTCATCCCACCGGAGAAGCGCTCCACCGGCTCTGTCGCCCGTCCCTCCAGGTCGACCTTTTCCAAGAGCTCCGCCACCCGCGACCGCAAGGACTGACCTGTTAGACCCTGGAGTGAGCCCCAAAAACTAAGATTCGCGGTGGCGGAGAGCTCCTCATAGAGCGCGATGTCTTGAGGCACGAGTCCGATCTGGGATTTCGCCGCGATCGCCTCGGCCGCGATATCGTGGCCCGAAACGGTCACTCGCCCGTCGGTGGGCACGGTCAGGCCGCAGATCATCGAGATTGTAGTGGTCTTGCCGGCCCCGTTCGGGCCGAGCAGCCCGACAATCTCACCTCGATCGACCGAAAAGCAGATGCCGTCGACCGCGATCGTGGAGCCGTATGCCTTGCGCAGATGCGAGACGACGAGGATCGATTCGCTCATCGGGAGCCGGGCTCTTTTTTTGGGGGTGGATCGTGCGTTGGAGTGAGAGGAGAGTCTTGCAGAGACGAGCGGGCGTGTGAACCCGCCACCAGCGATACCCACCAATCCGAATCTCACCCCCATGCGCATCGCGATTGCAGGATCCTCAGGTTTCATCGGTCGGGCGCTGACCGCCGCCCTTCGCCGCGGGATCCCATCTTCGTACGTCGTTGGTCTGGATCGTAGTCGGCCATGAGGGCAGGGCGGTCTCGATCGGTACGTCGATTGGGAGATGAACGCCCCCATCGCCCCCTTCCTGCGCGCGGAAGAGATCGATCACCTGGTGCATCTCGCTTTTCAGGTCCAGCCGATGCGGAACGAAACGACGATGGAGAGGAGCAATGTCGAGGGGACACGGCATGTGTTGGAAGAGGCTCTGTCGGCGGGCGTGGATCACATCACCGTGCTCTCGAGTGCTACGGCGTACGGGGCATACCCCGACAATCCCCTCCGACTAACGGAGAAGGCGCCGTTACGCGCTTTTTGCTCTTTCAGCCATCCACGGCACAAGGCATTGGTGGAATCGAGAATCGCCCACCTAAGGGTCCGCGCCAGAATAACTTGTCATCTTGGCGCCCAGATGTGGTGCAGATGGGATACCAAATGACAAGTCATTCTTGCGCGGACCCTAAGAGGCGAGCACTCAGCGCTACGCTTCTTCGTCGCTCGCCCTACCGCCGTCGTCGGTCCGGGAATGGACAATTATCTGTCGGCGCTGCTCGGCAAGCCGAGGATCGCGGATCCTCGCCCGGCGGCCGCACCCTTTCAACTCATCGATGTGGACGACCTGGCGGCGATCCTCGTGCAGGCGATCGAGCAGGGTTTCGATGGTCCCCTCAATCTGGCCGCACCGGGAGAGCTGACTCTGCGCGACATCGCCGATCATACAGGCCGCGCGACTCGTACCGATCGATCGACGCGGGATGCGATTCGTTACGCATGCGGCATGGAGGCTTGGGCTCGAATCGATCGCCCCCGCTCCTCCAAAGATACTCGACTACCTTCTCCATCGTTGGATCGTCGGTACAACCCTTTTGGAGAATCTCCTCGCTCCCAAGTGGCGGCACGATGCCCGGTCGGCACTGAAACGAGTGGTGGGAGCCCTCAAGTCGTAGACACCGAAGGAGAGGGCCAGGGTATACTCTCCGCGGTTTTCGGGGCGTCCGATTCGCCTTCTTCATCGCCTTTCTGCACAGGCGCCCCCAAGGCGTCTCAACCACCCGGAGTACGCAATGGCGTCGGCAGCCAGCGCAACGAGGTCTCGAGCGCCATCTGGCCCCGTGAAGTTCCTGCGATCATCCATCGGTGCGAAATCCGTGATGGCCCTCACCGGCTTGATTCTCACGGCTTTCGTCTTCGGCCATATGGTGGGCAATCTGCAGATCTTCCTGGGCCCGGAACCGATCAATCGCTATGGACACTTTCTACAGAGTCTGGGTGAGTTGCTCTGGCTCATACGATTCGTTCTGCTCGCGACCCTCATTGTGCATATCGCATCGGCCGCGCGCTTGATCGTTCTGAACCGCCGGGCACGCCCGATCGCCTACGTGCTGGACGATTCGGTGCAAGTGACCTTCGCGGCGCGCACGATGCCGTGGACCGGGATGATCCTGCTCGCCTTCGTTGTCTACCATCTGGCTCACTTCACCCTCGGCACGGTGCAGCCGGAGCTCTTCAGTCACCACGATGAGCTGGGCAGGCATGACATATACGCGATGGTTGTGTTGGGGTTTCAGGACTGGTTCGTGACCGCCTGGTACGTGGTCGCCAACGCTTTGCTCGCACTTCATTTGAGCCACGGTGTCTCGAGCCTGTTTCAATCGCTCGGCGTCACCACTCCGAGCTTGCGCTGGCCATTGGTAGATCTTGCCGGCCCCGCGGTCGGCACTGCGGTGCTCATCGGAAACCTCGCCATCCCCTTGGCTTCTTGGCTCGGTTTGCTCGAGCTTCCCTATGGAGCGATGTGACATGATTCTCGATGCCAAGATCCCCGAGGGTCCCATGGCGCAGAAATGGGACAACCATCGCTTCCGGATGAAGTTGGTGAACCCGGCGAACAAACGCAAGTACAAAGTCATCGTCGTAGGAACCGGGCTGGCGGGGGCATCCGCATCCGCGTCGCTGGCCGAGCTGGGCTACCGTGTGGAGAACTTCTGCTTTCAAGACAGCGCCCGGCGCGCCCACAGCATCGCGGCGCAGGGTGGTATCAACGCCGCCAAGAACTATCCGAACGACGGAGACAGCATTTATCGTCTCTTCTACGATACCGTAAAAGGGGGCGATTTCCGGGCACGCGAGGCAAACGTCTACAGACTCGCCCAGCTCTCCAACGAGATCATCGACCAATGTGTCGCACAAGGTGTTCCTTTCGCCCGTGAGTACGGAGGACTACTCGACAATCGATCGTTCGGGGGCGCACAGGTCTCCAGGACTTTCTACGCTCGGGGGCAGACGGGACAGCAGCTCCTTCTGGGAGCCTATTCGGCGCTTATGCGGCAGGTGGGCCTGGGCAACGTGACCTTGCGACCGCGAACGGAGATGCTCGATCTCGTCGTCGTTGGCGGGCGGGCTCGTGGAATCGTCGTCAGAGATTTGATTTGTGGCGATGTCTATTGCGCATCGGCCGACGCCGTTGTCTTGGCGACGGGTGGATACGGCAACGTTTTCTATCTGTCTACGAATGCGATGGGCAGCAACGTGACCGCGGCCCATCGGGCTTTCAAGAGGGGCGCGGGTTTCGCCAATCCCTGCTTCACCCAGATCCACCCCACCTGTATTCCCGTGTCGGGCGACCATCAATCGAAGCTCACGCTCATGAGCGAGTCGCTGAGAAACGATGGGCGCGTGTGGGTACCGAAAGACGGGGATGACCACCGAGCGGCTCCGGAGATTCCGGAAGAGGACCGGGATTACTACCTCGAACGGCGCTACCCCTCGTTCGGCAATCTGGTCCCACGCGATGTCGCATCCCGCGCGGCCAAGCAGGTTTGCGATGAAGGCAGAGGAGTGGGTTCGAGCGGGCTGGCCGTGTACCTGGATTTCGCCGATTCGATCGAACGTCTGGGCAGGGACGCGATCAACCAACGCTACGGCAACCTCTTCCATATGTACGAGAAGATCACGGACGAAAACCCCTACGAGCTTCCTATGCGGATCTTCCCGGCCGTTCACTACACGATGGGCGGGCTCTGGGTCGACTACAACCTGATGAGCACGATCCCGGGTCTGCACGTGCTGGGAGAGGCGAACTTCTCGGATCATGGAGCAAATCGACTGGGAGCGAGCGCTCTGATGCAGGGCCTGGCGGACGGCTACTTCATCATTCCATATACGATCGGTCACTATTTCGCCTCTGGTTCCTTCGAACCCGTCGAGACCGATCAAAAGGAGTTCGAAGATACGAAGAAGAGCGCCGCGGACCGCCTGCAGAGGCTGCTAGATGTCAGGGGTGGTAGAAGCGTCGATTCGTTTCACAAGGAACTGGGACAGATCATGTGGGAGCACTGCGGTATGAGCCGCAATGAGGGGGGACTCCGCAAGGCGCTCGAGCTGATCCCGGCGTTGCGCGAGGAGTTCTGGCGCAATGTGCGTGTTCCGGGCGGCAACGGCGAGCTCAACCAATCGCTCGAGAAAGCGGGCCGCGTGGCGGACTTCCTGGAGTTTGGCGAAGTGATGTGTCTCGATGCAATCGGGAGGAAGGAATCGTGCGGCGGGCATTTCCGGGAGGAGCATCAGACCGAAGAGGGGGAGGCGCTCAGAGACGATGAAGGCTGTTCACACGCGTCGGTATGGGAGTACAAGGGGGACGACGATTTCCCCGTCATGCACAAGGAGCCGCTGAGTTTCGATCTCGTGAAGCCAAGTGTCAGGAGCTACAAGTGATGAATCTCACACTACAGATGTGGCGCCAAAGGAACCTGTCGGACGAGGGCGGCATGGTTCAGTACGAGATCAGCGACGTCAGTCCAGAGATGTCGTTTCTCGAGATGCTCGATATTCTGAACGAGTCGCTGATCGCACGTGGCCAAGAGCCCGTTGCGTTCGACGATGATTGCCGCGAAGGCATCTGTGGTATGTGCTCGTTGGTCATCAACGGGATTCCGCACGGGCCCGATTCCGGCACTACGGTCTGCCAATTGCACATGCGTCGCTTTCAAGATGGCGACACAATCTACATCGAACCGTGGCGGTCGCGCGCGTTTCCCGTTTTGCGAGACCTCATCGTTGATCGTAACGCGTTCGATCGGATCATCCAGGCCGGTGGGTATATCTCCGTGAATACAGGGGGCACACCGGATGCGAATGCGATCCCGGTCGCGAAGTCCGAGGCGGATCTTTCTATGGACGCGGCCTCGTGCATCGGGTGCGGGGCCTGCGTGGCAGCCTGTCCGAACGCGTCGGCGATGCTTTTCGTAGGCGCAAAAGTGTCGCAGTTCCGGCATCTGCCCCAGGGGCACACGGAGCGGGCACGCCGGGCGACGCGCATGGTCGAGCAGATGGACGCGGAAGGGTTCGGCAACTGCACGAACCACTATGAATGCATGGCCGTATGCCCCAAAGAGATCGATGTGAGGGTGATCGCGGAACTCAATCAGGAGTTTCTCAGGACCGAACTGACCGGGAGCGAATGACGAACTCGGGCAAGAGACGCGCGCTTCGCGCCAAATCGATCGCGGATCTGGGCGTCTGCGCGGCGGCCGGTGCCATCGCAGGCCTGGCCCGGGGCGGAGTTCTCGCCGCCAAAGTGGTTTCGGCGGGAGGAGAGACACCGCGGGCGATCGATCTCCTTCGTTTCGCTTTCCAGGTGGCCGCGATACATGCTCCCTTCGGGGTGATCGCGGGCATGGCGATTGCGCTCGTCACGCTCTTCCGTCCGAGCGACCGACCACCAGGGCGGGCCGGCGCCGGTGCCACGGCCCTGGCCTGGGCGGTATTCGTCTTCCTCTTCGTAGGTGGGATCGCGGCCGACGATCTGGCGCTGACAGATCCTTTCGGCATAGCGCATATGGGCGCTCGCACCGGCGCCCTTCTTCTGGCTCTCGGCGCCGGACTGTGGCGGCTCAGAGGCGCGGCCGGGCCTCGGCCCGCGTTCTGTTGGGTCCTCGTTGCAGCAGTGGCGGCGCTTGTTCCGGTGAGCGGCCTGGGGGCGAGAGCCTCTCTGCCCGGGCCGCGGAGCGTAGCGGGCGGTGACGACGAAGTTGTTGGCTGGAAGCGGCCGGACCTTCTTGTTCTACTGGTCGACACCCTCAGAGCTGATCACTTGGGCTGTTACGGTTACACCTTGCGCGAGACGAGCCCAACCCTCGATTCCCTGGCGGCCTCGGGAGTGCTCTTCGAACGCGCCTACGCCCACTGGACGCGCACCGCCCCATCGCACGCGAGCCTCTTCTCCGGGCGCTATCCCCACGACCACGGGCTGCTCGCCAACGGTCAGCAGTTGCCGGAGCACTTGCCGCTGCTCGCTGAGGCGCTGGCTCGGGCCGGCTACCGCACCGTCGCCATCGTATCCAACCCCTTCTTGGGGAGGAGATTCGGCTTCGCACGCGGATTCGAGACCTTCACCGAGCTCTCCGACCTCGATCTTTCGGGCAGTCCCCCCTCGGCATGGCTTCGGCGTCTGCCCCTGGTTCGTCTCGTGGACCGTTTGCGCGACGAGGATCCGGTGACGGTCATGGCAGAGGAGTGGTTGGCGCGCCATCCTCGTTCATCCGATTCGGCACCGCTGGCGCTCGTAGTGCAGTGGATCGATCCGCACATGCCGTACCGTCCTCCGCCCGAAATCCTGGGCGCTCTTTCGACCGCCGACTACCGGGGGCCGCTCCGAGGAACCCGTGCCCAAATCGACGCGATCAACAGCGGCACCCTCCCTCTCGGCGAGGCGGACGAAGCCCATATGGTGGCCCGATATGATTCCGAGATCCGCAATGTGGACAATGGGATTGCGAGAGTCCTGCGAGCTTGGCGGCGTGCCCGTCCGGGGGAAGCGCTTGTTGCGATGACCGCCGATCACGGCGAGAACATGCACGAGCACGGCGAATCGTTTCGTCATCCACCGCATGTCTTTGAGTCGGTCGCGCGGGTTCCCTGGCTGCTTTCCGGCTCCGCCGCCATGGCGCCCCTGCCGGTCGGTGTCCGGGTCGAAAGCAGCGTGGAGCAGATCGATTTCGGAGCCACGCTTCTCGATCTGCTCGGCCTCGAGCCCTACGCGGGCGAGAGTCTGGCCCCACTGCTCGCCGCCTCGGCGGTCGACCGACTGCTAGGGCCGAGCGGGATCGAGCCCCGGAGCGCCGTTGTTGAATCCGCGGTTGGAGCAATACGGCGGACGGCGTTGGCGCGGGGACGGTGGAAGCTGGTCCGCGAGGTTGATCCGGAGGGGGTGCGCGACATACTCTACGACCTCGAAGCGGTGGGGGGAGAATCGAATCGCGCCGTGGAACCCGACACCCTGATCGCCCTGGGAGCGGCCCTGGACCGTTGGTTCGAAGAGCAGGACGCAAGCGCGGTCGAACTCATGCTGAATCCGATCTCGCTTCCGGACGATCGATTGGACGATCGCTCGATCCGTGCATTGCGCGCGCTCGGCTATCTCTGATCTCACTCCTCCCATCCGGGGAGTATGAAATAGCTGAAAACTGCCTGTGTAGATAGTTTCGGACCCTGGGTGCGCTTACACTGGCGGGGCTCGCCTGCCCCCCATTGAGCCGCGAATCCTCTCTCCGGGAGCGTGTCGGGAACGGAAACCTGCACGACAGCTTCCAGAAGGCAATGAAACCGATGAATCGAATGTGGAACTCCTGGGCGACGACCGGCGCCCTTCCGGTCTTCGCGCCCGCCCTGATATCGTTGATCTGTTCGACAACAGCCGTCTCCGCGAATCTCCTGCTGGACGGATCCGGTTTCGAGACCGGTCCCGACGGGTGGGATGTACTCGCCGAGCGCTTCATCCAGGACCCTTCCAATCCGACGGCTGAGTACATTGACGTATACGATGTGGCGACCGCTCCTCTCGATACCGTTCCGGAGGGGAGCTACTTCTTGTCGCTTCATGGTGATCCCTGGCTGCAGCGACATGCGGTGCGATGGCCGATGACCGCGCTCTCTCCCGATACCGATTACACATTTAGCGTTTTGGTGAAAGGCAATATCGATGCGGTGACACACGACGATTGCTCCAAATTGGGGTTCTACACTGACCTGCGCGTCACCAACGGTGACGCTAGCGTGCTCACCAACGGCGGCATGCGTATGATCTCGGGCGATGTCACGAACTGTTGGTCTCGGCTGGTCTTCCAGTTCAATACTGCCGACATTCCGGTACAAGCCCGCCATCCTGACGGTATGTACAGCTTCAAACTCCATTTCAGCACGACGAGACAGCAGTGGTCGAATGAGCACGACTACCAGCTTTATGTCGATGCCGTTCAGCTCGAAGAGGGGGCCTCCGCCACCCCGTACTCCTCGCCAAGGACTTACGACATCGGTGTCGATGTGCAGTCCGTATCCCTTGGGGACCCCTTGGATGAACGCGCGTTGCGGCGCTACAAGCTCTTCGAAGACACCGAGCCTTTGAATTTCCGCTACTGGGTCCACGCCGAGGAGGGCAGCCCGCGCCCCGGCCCTCTAGGGTATCGCGTTGTCGACGCGTACGAGCTCAATGAGAACGGGCGACCGGAGATCCTGATCGACATGGTTCAGATCCCCGATCCTCTTGATGGAATCGGAACCATCGAGATCGACGCCGACGATTTGAAAGATGGGAGCGGCATCTACAAGTTGGTCGTCGCCGCCCCCCTCGAGCTGATCACCGAGGAGCTGATCTTCGGCATCTTGAAGCCGGAAACCCCCTATATGGGTGCCGATCCCAACGATGTAATATTCGGCGCGCAGCTCCCGCATTTCCGTTATCTGCACATGGATCGAAACCACGACGGCTACGATTTCAATGACCGCCCCGAATGCGAGAATGCTCCCACGGGTACGCCCGCGTGCACGACGAAACGGATGATCGTGATGGGCCCGGATCCTGCCGTCACCTTCACGTTATTGAAGCGTCTCGGCATTCACCACCTGCGCATCAAGCACCTTTTTCTTCCCGCGGCGATTGCGCCGACCACCGGATTGAACGGCGCATGGGATGCCACGCAGACCCGATGGTTCGCCGAGCTGGCGAACGAGCACAATATGACAATCGACGCGATGATCGGTGACGAAATCGATGTCGTCGAGGACCTGTCGAAGTCGAACGCCGCCGGCTATCCGGCCTGGATGAGCCCCGTCGCGATCGGCGGTCCTGAAGGTTGGGAGGCATTCTTCGAAGGAAACACTCGTCACTATTACGAGCTGAGCCAAGAGCTGGCGGGATTGGTCGAGGGCTGGGAGGTGTTCAACGAGCCGACGAGCATCAGAAACAACATGCCTCTGGAACATCTGCTTCATCTCGACAGTCTGGCCACATCGGTTTTCCATACTCTCGACCCCGGATCGCGGGTCGTTGGCTTCGGACTGACCGGAATGAGTCCACGGGGTCTAATCGCATCCGAAGAGTTCCCCCAGGGCCGAGACGCCCTGTTCGGGGAGTTCATCGAAGCGGGCGGGCTGAACTACATGGATGTCGCTTCGATCCGTTTCGGCAACACCGTTGAGATGGAGACATACGCCGACTCCGCCTACACCCACGGGCTGGCCATGCGTCTGGTCTACTGTGGTCGTGCTCTGCATACCGAAGTGAACCGATTGATCGATGCCTACGATCCGGCAAACAGAGGTTTCCCATTCTGGGCGACAGAGACGAACATCATGGCGGGGTCGGGCTACAAGAAGTTCAACGTGACGAACGCGGCCGATATCGGTTCGGTGGGTCGGCGCGTGGATCCTCACCGAGATGCGGCGCGTTTGGTCAGCCAGCTCTTCGTCAATGCCGCCGCCACCGGCGTCGAGCGCGTGTTCTACTTCAGCTTCGACAACATCGAGTTCAGCGGGATCTTCAACGCACCGTACCGGTCGCTCGTCGATGTCTACGGCTCTCCTCGATCGGCAATGATGGTCGCCCAAAACGCGATCCGTTTGCTCTCCGGCGCGGAGCTGGTGGAGCAGACCCTCACCGAGTCGAAGAGCGTCATCCTCTTCTTCGAGAATCTCACCGAAGATGTCGTTGTGCTCTTCCGCCCCGATCCTTCCCTTCCTCCTCTTCCATTCGAGCTCGACGAACAGGCGTTTGTCTTCGATATGTTCGGAAACAGGCTCGAGCGTCCAAATCTCGGCCCCGAGCCGGTCTTCATCGTTGGTCGAAGTGTGGATCCACACGAGTTTACTCGCAATATGGAGCGACAGATCGGCGCGCCGAGACCTCAGGACGCGAGCTCTCCAACCTTGAAATTCGATGCAATTCCATCGGTGTCTCCTACGCGATGGGATTTTGAATGTGCGCCACATATCTGGCTCAGCCAAGACGACAACCTTTTCGACCGAAACATTAATCTCGGCAAGCGATTCGGGGACACCACCGAGTACGGCGTGATTATCTCTGGCGAGTACAGCTGCGGGTACAACGACGACATTCCCGGAGTCCCGACGGCGATTCACAGCGATTTCACGGTGATGTCTGGCCTGGAATTGAAAACGACCTATCGGTATCTGAAGCAGCAGGTCGTTGCTCCCTCTGGTTACGTTCGCGAGTATTTGGGGATCAAGGATCGTGACGGCACCCAGGAGGGCGTGTTCCTACTGGCCACCAACGACGACAATGTCACATCCGATCCGCGCTACCGAGTCGAAGATTTCAGAATCGCCTGGGCGCTTCCGGTCGCTGAGGGCCACCTCGCCGTGCCCGAACACACGGTCGACCTGATGGCGCTGCTGACCGAGAACGGCTTCGAAGTGATCAACGGCACGGAGTACCTGCTCGATATCGTGCTCTACGCCTGGGACGAAGACGCCGAGATCGGCGTGGACAATGTCTTCTACACGGACACGCCCTGACTCCAACAGGGCGAACGCGCTGAAGACTGATGAACGACGACGCGGCGCTCTTGGGATGCCGCAGGCGAGAGCCCGCGGCGCTGGTCCGGCGCTACGCCGGGGCGGTTCGTTTCGTCATCGGCGGAGTGATCAACGATCCGGACGAGGTCGAGGACGCGTTTCAGGAGACCTTCCTGGCGTTGGCCGATCCAAGCATATTTCTCCGGGTTCGAGACCCATCGAGCCCGCGCGGATACGTGCTGACGATCGTGTGCGGACGCGCGACTGATCCCCTCAGGCGACGATATCGAGACGCTGATCGGCGAGAGCTGCTGAAGAGGGAGGTCGATCCCTCCCCTTCACTGGAACCCACCGATTCCGGTTTCCCGGGATTCGAAGAGCTGCTCTCACTTCTGCCCGGCTCGGAAGCGGGTCGGAGAGGAGCTCTCCTTCTGAGACTGCGGTACAAAGACTCGCTCTCATACGATGAGATTGCGAGTCGGACGGGCATTCCGCGAGGCTCGATCGGACCGACGATCGCTCGCGCCCTCGGCAAGCTCGCAAGGCCGGTCCGCCGAAGAGTCGGGGATGCCCAAAGGTGATCGCGCAAGCCGCGACGAGGGCCGAAACACGCAGTGACGAACTACGCTTGGCGGGGCGCTGTGCCGCGAACCCGCCGTGCCGAGACGCCTAGTGGACACTCTACGATCGCTATGCTGGCGGCGCAAAGGCGCGGCAGAGCCCGTGTACCCCTCGACGATATCGGCAAGGTCAGCGAGCTGGAGATCCGCGTCGATCTTTGAGCGCGGCAGCAAGTCTCACAGCAGCGTATCCTTCTCGGGCAGATGGACACGCCCGACGAGACCCCGATCGAAGCCGAATCGAATTGGTCCCCCGTGGATCGGGGTTGGTACGTCGTTCTCGATTTCAGGCGGATCGACGTGCGGGGGATCGATGAGGTGATCGCCTTTCACGCCGAGCACCCCGGCGCGGTCCGAATGCTGGACGAACGGGGCGGCTGCATCTACCGCAACACCTACCGGGCCGAGGACCTGGCGGAGTTCCGTACTCTCTGGCGCCTCGCCGGAGAATGGCCGGGCGTGCAGGCGCATCTGAGTGGATGGCCCGCCGATCGGGGCGACATCGATGCGTTCGTTGACTGCCATGTCGATCACGTGCTCTCGGAGGGCCGCGATGTCGAGGCATGCGCTGACTATGGCGAGTATCCTTCGCATCTCGGGTGCCGGGATCGCCACATTCGGTTGCGTCTCGGTCCCACGGCGCTCGACCCAGAGCGACCGCATTGGTTCGACTTTGCCCGCCCGGTGGCGAAGAGCCACTGGATGCTCGACCGACATCGAATGCGTTCCTTCCTGAGCCCCTTGCGCCGGCGCTCAGGCTGCCCCGCCCTCTCGTGGGCTCGCATGGAGAGCGCGATCGACCACCTGCCGGAGCGACTGGAGGTCGCCGGCATATGGCGCTACGAGCCGAATCCCCTGGGCTACCCGGCCCCCCGCAGGCTCGTTCCCAGAGATGCCGATCGGTATCACGCCTATCTTTCCAAACTCTTCAGGGGGAGCGACGAGTGGCGACCGATATCGAGACTTGCGAAGAAACGATGAACAACCTGATCTCACACCTGGTCGACTCCATCCGCGCGCGATACCCCTTGATGTACGTGGTCTCATTCGAAGAGCAACGCGTCCTCGAATCGGTGCGACAAGTGGCGAAGACCGTCTCGAAAGAGATGTGGATCTGGACATCGACCGAAGGCCTCCGCCGTGACGGGCGCAAGGCTCCGGTTCCGGCGGCGCGCCGCGGGCCCGACACGACCGATCCTCGGATTGTACTCGATGAGCTCGCGAACGAAGACCAGGAGCGGATGGTCGTCCTTCTCGACTTTCATCCCTACCTGAACGACCCCCGAATCGTCCGCAAACTTCGCGACCTGGTGGCGGCGCTGCGCACCCGCCCGGTCTCGATTCTTCTGGTCTCTCCGGTGCTGAAGCTGCCGACCGAGCTGGCCAAGGAGATCGAAGTCGTGGATCACGAGCTGCCCGACAGAGAGGTCTTGGGGCGCGCGCTCGACGATCTACTGGGTTGGTTGCACGAGCGGGGCGACGTGCGGATCGATCTTCCTCGTCTGACGCGCGAGGCCGTGATTCGCGCGGCACAGGGGCTCACACTCGGCGAGTTCGAGAACGCGATGGCGAAGGCAGTCGTGCGCGCTCGCTCGGTGGACGGTTCGGCGGTCGATTCGGTGCTCGAAGAGAAGAAGCAGATCATTCGCAAGTCGGGGATTCTCGAGTACTACGATCCGGAAGCGACCCTCGATCAGGTCGGCGGCCTCGGCCAGCTCAAAGAATGGCTCCGCAAGCGAGGGGATGCCCTCTCCGATCGCGCCCGTGAATTCGGCCTGCCCGCCCCGAGAGGGGTGTTGCTCGTTGGCGTGCAAGGCTGTGGGAAATCGTTGACGGCCAAGGGGATTGCGGCGCAGTGGGGGCAGCCGATCCTGCGTCTCGATGTCGGACGCGTTTTCTCCGGCACGGTGGGCTCAAGCGAAGAGAATATGCGACTCGCGATCAGAACGGCGGAGTCGATCGCTCCGGTCATTCTGTGGATCGACGAGGTCGAAAAAGGTTTCGCCGGGACCGGATCATCGAACTATTCAGACGCCGGCACCGCCGCGAGAGTGTTCGGCACCTTCATGACTTGGCTGCAAGAGAAGCGCCGCGCCGTCTTTGTCGTCGCGACTGCCAACGATGTGCGGCAGCTCCCTCCCGAGCTTCTCAGAAAGGGCAGATTCGACGAGATCTTCTTCGTCGATCTGCCGACGGTTCTCGAGAGGGAGGCGATCTTCCGGATCCATCTGCGTGCTCGCGATCGCAATCCCGAGAGCTTCGATCTCAGGCGCCTCGCGAACGCGAGCGAGGGATTCAGCGGCGCGGAGATCGAGGAGTCGGTGGTGGGCGGACTTTTCGACGCCTTTCAGGCGAAGCGACCTCTCGCCGATGACGATGTTTTGCACAATCTTGATGCGACTGCGCCTCTGTCCCGCACGATGGACCACGATGTTTCCGCCCTTCGCGACTGGGCGCGGGGCCGAGCCCGGCGTGCGTCGGCCGAAACATGAGGAGCGGAGAACGCTTCGAGTGGCTTGAGATCCCTCGCGACCCGGTCTCATCGACCGAACGAAAAGCCGATCTTGCGCCACCGACTCTCGGTCGGCGTTGCCCCGTATGCGCCTGGTTGGACCCGGAAACCCGAAACGAGTGTTTTCGCTGTGGCGAGCCCTTCGGCGGCCGTGGCCAAAACCTCAGCTTCTTTCGCGACGCGGGGATCGAGATTCCGGAACCGAGCGTCGCGATCGACCGATCGTATACCGATCTGTTCTCCGGAACCATGTCGCCTGATATCGACCTATTCCGCCTTCGCCTGGCGGCGGCTCGCCACGACATCACGCCCGGATTCGACACGCTTATGGCGCTCGACGAAGTTGAGATTCTGCACTTCGAGCATCAGGTGCGAGCGGCCCAAGATGCATTGCAGAGGATGCGAGGCCAAGCGCTCTTGGCCGACGAGGTTGGATTGGGCAAGACCGTCGAAGCCGGCCTTGTGATGAAGGAATTGTTGCTACGCGGACTCGTTCGAAATGTGTTGATTCTCACACCCGCGTCGGTGGTCACACAGTGGCAAGAGGAGATGCGAGAGAAGTTCGGTGAAGAGTTCGCTATTGCCAGGGCGCCTGGAAGCTGGGGCGGCGAGCGCGTATTGGCATCACTCTCGACGGCGCAGTCCGAAAGAAACTCACGACAGATTCTCGCGCATCGCTATGATCTGCTCATCGTCGATGAAGCGCACAAACTCAAGAACCGTGCGACGAGACGGTTCCGATTCGTCAATAGGATCAAGAAGAAATACGTTCTTTTGCTCACGGCAACGCCGGTACACAACGACTTGACGGAGCTCTATTCACTGCTGACGATTCTGAAGCCCGGAATCCTGGGGACGGTCAGAAACTTCCGCAAGACGCATGTATCGAAACAGGATCCACGACTTCCATCGCGAACCGATGAGCTCAAACGGGTTCTATCCGACGTGATGATCCGAAATCGGCGCAGCACGGTGGGGATCAAACTGCCTCCCCGTAGGGCCGCGATTTACCATCTGAAGGCCGAACCGGACGAACAGGAGGTCTATGACGACATCACCAGCTACATCCGCGACGAGTTAGGGACGGGACATGCCGACAGAATACGATTGCTAACACTCGTGACTCTTCAGCGCGAGGCAACATCTTCCCCCGCCGCCTTGAGCAAGACACTGCGCACGATGGCGGAGCGACCCGATCTGGCGGGAAAGGGTGCGGAGCGTCTCAGATCGCTCGCCGGAATCGCCGCCGGCATCTCATCCGAGACTAGAAAGGTGAGAGCCGTCTATGAGATACTGGACAAGTTCCCCGGCAAGTTCATCATTTACACCGATTTTCTCGAAACGATGTCGCAGCTCCAGCGCCTTCTCATCGAGAGAGGGGAATCGGTCGAAATATTTCACGGGGGGCTTGCGTCGATGCACGCGAGATCGGAAACACTGCGCAGGTTTCGAGACGAAGCGAGGATTCTGATCTCGACGCAATCTGGTGGTGAAGGGCTTAATTTGCAGTTCTGCCACCAACTGATCAATTTCGATCTACCCTGGAATCCGATGAGAGTCGAGCAGCGCATCGGACGATTGCATCGGCTGGGTCAAGAGCAACCCGTAAATATCATTAATCTCTCGCTCGAGGGAACGATCGAAGCGCGGATTCTCGACATATTGGCCCACAAGATCCGGATGTTCGAGCTTGTTATCGGCGAGCTCGATCTGATTCTCGGTGAGCTCGGAGAGCAACAATCGTTTGAGCAGATCGTGAGAGAGCTCTTTCTTTCAGTTCACGATGAGAGCGGAATGGAGGAGGGCTTTCGTTCATTGGCCGATCGATTTGAGCAGGCCCGCCATCGGATTCACCATATCAGGGAAGCGGATAGAATCCTCGATTCGGTGTTGGAACAATGAGCGAAGGGGATAGGGCCGGCCCGTTCGACGATCTGCGCGACTTCACCGAGGCTTTCTTTCGGCGACACGGCGCGGAGATCTCTCGAGAGGGCGGCGTTTCTCACGTAAGGATGGGGGGAGAGCTGGTCGAATTCTTTGGGCGAGAAGAGATGCTGCTCGGTTTCGGTACGGGAGTGCAAAGCGCGGATGTCGAAAGAGTGACACCGGGCAGCTTCGTACTCGAGAGTGTGCTCAAACAAATGAGCAGCGAAGGCCGCCGCCTTCGGTTGCGTCTTCCCGTGCGCCATCGGGTGAGGCGAGACGGGATCGCTCGGCGGATCGACGCGACCGACGCCGATACCTCGGAGCCGCGGCTGGAGCGACTACTCAAGCGCCACTACGTGTTCCATATACGCCTGGTCTATCTCTCCGATGAGCGGATAGAGGATTTGGTGAGCATCGCGGTAGATGACAACAATGTTGCCCGACGAATCGATCCGGGAACGTGGTTGGATGACGACTCGAAAGTGCTGCTTCGCCGCCACGCATCGGTCGAAGAGCTCGATGCCGCTTTCCAGGAAGCATCAAAGCTCGCGGCTCGGGTAGCCCGCGATCGGGCAGGCGAAATGGCCGATGCCCTGCACGATCGATTGCGACATACAATCACGCGACTGAAGAGCTACTATAGGGATCGCTTGGAAGAGATGCCCCGGGGCGATCCCGCGCGCTGGCGAGATGCGACTGAACAGGTTGACGACGAATACGAGCACAAGCTGGCCGAGGAGATCGAGAACCACCGCCAGCGCGTCGTGATCCGGCTTGTCAGCTTCGCGGAGATCGAGGTTCCTTGGGTGCGGGCGAGGGTGACGCTCACGCGAGATCGCCTTCTAGGAGAGCACACGATCGAAATCGACCAGTCCACCGGCGCGTTGGAAGCAGGCGGATGCTCGGCGTGTGGAACACCCGCCCTCGAGCTATCGCTCTGCTCCAGCGGGCATGTGGTCTGCGCCGCATGCGCGCGTATCTGCGGCATGTGCGGACGGTTTTCTTGTGTGGGCTGTGGAGTGCAGCCATGCTCGACGTGCGCGACTCCGGTATGCGATCGGTGTGAATCCTCGTGCCAGGACTGTCGCGGCATCGTCTGTGAAACCGATGCGCGGGAATGCGGGCGTTGCGGCCGCGCGTCTTGCGAAAGCTGCGGCGCCCGATGCGCTCGATGTGACACCGATCTCTGCGGTCGGTGCCGAACCGAATGCGCGACCTGCGGCGGAGCGCTCTGTTGGAACTGCGCACTCGAGTGCGCCCGGTGTCGGAAGCCCGTCTGCACTTCGGAGTCGATCGATTGCTCGGTGTGCGGTCGCGCCCATTGCCCCTGCTGCTTGGAAGAATGCGATTTCTGTAGGGCGATCGTCTGCCCCTCCCACTCGCAGCGTTGCGCCGCTTGCCACCGTACGGGATGCGGAGAACACGCGTCGATCTGCGTGAGCTGCGGTTTGTCGCGTTGTGCGGATCACGCAGCGGAGTGCACAGTTTGTGGCAGGGCGGTCTGCGAGAAATGCGCGGGCGAGTGCGCGAGCTGCGGCAACGCCGTTTGCGACCGCGACGGCACCCGCTGCTCGATCTGCGACAGCGATCTCTGTCGTGCCCATGCAGAGGTTTGCAGAACCTGTGGTCGACAGGCCTGCCCGGTCCACTCCCACTCCTGTGCCCCCTGTGGCGACACAGTCTGCGAGGGGCACGCACTTCGCTGTTCGAGCTGTCACGAGCACTACTGCAATCGATGTGTATCGAGCCGCTCGCTCTGTTCGCTCTGCACCCGTCTGGCCAAAGCACCGATCGTTTCGCGGGTCGCCGTCGAATCGGTGATCGCTGGTGGATTGCCGGACGAGCTTCGCGGCGTTCGCCGATGGAGAATGGTGTCGATCCGTGATCGCCACCTCTTGCTCAGCGTGGGGGAGCCCCGCCAGCTCCTTGTGCTCGACGGTGAGGGGCGTCCGTTGCGGCGTGTCTCCTGAGGACTACACCCCACTCACTCCATCGTCCGAAGCCTCCAACAAGCGCTCCAGGTCGTCCACGAGTCCCTGAAGCGAAAGCGGTTTTCCGCGGATCACATCGACATCGAGCGTATCGTTCGCGTCGAAGATGTCGGTATAGCCGGTCAGCGCGATGATCGGCAGGTCGGCATCGACCAACCGGACCTTTTCGATCAGATCGATCCCGCTGACCCGCGGCATGACCAGATCGGTGATCAGTAGATCGACCTCCTCCTCTTCGAGCAGCCGGATCGCGGAGTCGGCATCGGGAGCTTCGAGGACTCGGTGGGGAGTGAGATCATTGACGGCCTGCACCAGTGTCTGCCGCACGTGGCGATCGTCATCCACGATCAAGACGACCCGGCGATCAGCGCTTCGGCGCGATTCCTCTCGCCGCCCCTTCTCGATCTTGAAATCGACAAACTGCTCTATCTCCCGCCGTGCTCGCGGATCGAGAGCGGAGATCTTCTGGATCAGGATCTCGGTCTGGAAGTCCTCCGCCAAGCGCCGCGTACCGAAAAACTCGTCGTAGCTCGAACCGAGAGCGCGCACAAGCGCGGGAATCAGATCGAGGTCGAGAACGCGCTTCCCCTGCTCCAGCGCCTCGATCTCGCCCGGCGCCAGCTCAAGAAGGGCAGCGAGCTGAGGCGGACTCAATCCAGCCCGCTCGCGGAAGTACTTGATCCTCTCTGCGGCGTCCATGTCGGAGATATCGACTGAATTCGTTCGACTTGAACCACTGAGGCAACCCTCCCACGAGGGCCTATGATGGGCACCGGTGCGGGGGGAATCGACCCGGCGCATAGCCCTGGAATCGAAGATGCCGACACGCAGAATCATGAAGATCTCGTTCGAGTTTTCGCCCAAGCTCGGTGTGCGTGAGCTGCCGCGGATCTCGCCCAACCACGAGTCGAATGTGAAGGGCTTGTATGTAGTGGGCGACCTGGCGGATGCGCCGATCATCAAAGTTGCGCTGAACCAGGGATTCGACGTGGCCAGATCGGTGGCGGAGGATTTGAGGCCCGCCGGGGACGAAGCGATTCTCGATGTCGTGGTCGTTGGCGCCGGTCCGGCCGGAATCGGCGCCGCATTGGCCTTGAGGGAGACCGGGCTCCGGTATGTGGTGATCGAGCAGTGCCGACCCTTCGATACGATCCAGAACTTCCCCAAGAACAAGCGGATATTCAGCGAGCCTCGTGCCATCGAGTCGAAAGGTGGATTCTGGTTCGAGGACGCCGCCAAGGAGGAGTTGGTGAAGCGTTGGCGAGAGGCGATCGAAGAGAGGAGTCTCAACCTCCATCAGCCCGAAGAGGTCACCGACATCCAAAGGCTGGCCTCCGGTCCATTCGAGGTCCGGACCCTCGTCGCGTCGGGCGGACTCGATCTCCGATCAACACCGGGCGAAGGGGTTCTCGAATCTCGGGAAGGCGAATCGAAGAGCTACCTCGCCCGCAGAGTCGTTCTGGCGATCGGGCGACGCGGGAAAGTCCGCCGTCTCGGCATCGCTGGCGAAGATCTCGAAAAGGTCTCCTTCTCACTGAGAGACCCAGCCGACTACAGAGGCCGTGAGCTGCTCGTGGTCGGCGGCGGGGACTCCGCCGTCGAGGCGGCGGTGTCGTGCGCCGATGCCGGAGCCCGGGTCACGGTCTCGTACCGAGGCGATCGATTTACGCGCGCCAAGCCGGAGAACCGACGGACGATCGAGGAATACGCCGCCGAAGGACGGGTTCGAACGCTCTTCGGCACCTCCCCCAAGCTGATCGAGGAGGCCGAGGTTGTGCTCGACGGCCACGAAGGCGAGCTGCGTCTGCCGAACGACGACGTGCTCGTCTTCATCGGCACGGCCCTCCCCCGAGCCTTCTTGAATCGCATCGGCATCCGCATGTCGGGTGACATCGATCTCGCACGCGCCCTGTGGATCGCGTGCTTCGGTCTCATCACCTACTGCTTCTACACCTTGAAGGCGAAGAAGATGTTCTTCCCCTTCGGACCGGAGGACGCGCTGGGATTCGTCCCGGGTTTGCTCGAAGCGGATCTCGGGTTTCGAAGCGTCGATGCGAGCTTCTGGGGCACCGTGGTCTACTCCATCGTGCTCCTGCTCTTCGGCATCCGCGCCTACCGCCGCTACCCATCCAGGACCCAAAAACGTCGCTACATCTCCCTAGTCTCTTTTCAGTGGGTATTCCTCTTCGGAATACCGGAGATCCTCGCCCCCATGATCATCGAGCGGCCCTGGAAGATCTATGCGGCGGTGGTGCCATGGCCGCTCTCGATCTGGTCATTGATCGATGCTCCATCGTGGGCCGGCGGGGATACAGCGACAGCTCTGGCCTGGATCGCGGTAGGGTTCGCCTCCGCATTCGTCGTGATTCCGCTCTATGTCCGATATCAGGGCGAGAGATTCTGTAGCTACCTCTGCGGCTGCGGCGGCCTGGCGGAGACTCTCGGGGATTTCTGGAGACACCTGGCGCCGAGAGGAAGCAGCTCCTATCGAACCGAGAGTTTCGGGCGGGCGATCTTGCTTCTCGCCCTGCCGGTGACCGCCCTGATTCTGGCCGATGCATGGGGAATCCTCTCGGATGGGCTCTACTCGACCAAGGAGTTCGCCCAGTATTGGTACAGTCTCATGATCGATTTCGTGCTCGCCAGCATCGTCGGTGTCGCCTTCTACCCGTACTGGGGCTCCCGGGTATGGTGTCGCTTTTTCTGTCCTCTGCGCGCTTGGATGCAGATTCTCGCCGCCCGAATCGCCCGTTTGAAGATCGAAAGCAACGATCGTTGCATCGGGTGCGGCGAGTGCACCCGCTTCTGTCAGATGGGAATCGACGTGCAACGCTTCGCGCAGCGTCGAGAGCCACTGCGGAACACCGACTCGTCCTGCATCCAGTGCGGGATCTGCATCGAAGTCTGTCCCATGGAGGTTCTGCAGCTCACGGGCCCTCGATCAGCCCATTCGACTGGCTGATCCACGTCGTCGCTCCGTCGGCGAACCGTCTTTGCTTGTCCCTATCGTGCTTCTCCGCGAAGTTCACGCCGACTCGTGAGCCGACAAAGAGGCGCTTCGGCGGTTCCCCCTCATGCACTTCGAGGCCGCCACCCGCGCAGGCGTCGTGGTGACTCCAGCCCACATCGAGCCCAAGTGCTTCTCCGACACGACCGGGGCCCGCCAACAACTCCGTCCCCGCCCGCTCGCCACGACGCTCTCGAATCAATTCGATCCCTTCGATCGGCTCACACGAGCGAATCAGCACCGCCCCGGCCGCCCCGCGCGGTCCGGTCACGAAATTGAGCATGTTGTGGATGCCGTAGCAGAGATAGACGTACACGCACCCCGCGGGTCCCCACATCGGAGCGTTTCGCTCCGTGTGACCGAAGCGCGCGTGGGAAGCGGAATCCTCCGGTCCGCCGTACGCTTCGGTCTCCGTTATTCGAAGAGTGACACCACCGAGATGGATCTCGACGCCGACGAGCCCGCGAGCGACCTCTTCCACGTAGCGTTCGAAATAGCGCCGCGGTAGCAGCGCCATTTACGGTGTCTTGTCGGTCGACAGATAGCGATAGAAGTCCCCGTCGCTCGAGAGAAGTGCCGTCGTGCTCTCGTCCATCGTCTTTTGATAGGCCTCCATCGTTTTCAGAAACTCGTAGAACTTGCGCGACTCCACACTCCGGTCGTAGGCGTCGGCATAGATCTCCGTCGCTTCCGCGTCGGCACGACCTCGGATCTCTTCGGCTTCTCTTCGTGCGTTCGACTGGATCCTCGAAAGCTCCTGAGACTTCTGGCCGAGGATCTTCGATGCCTCTCCCTGCCCCTCGGAACGGAAGCGGTCGGCGATTCGCGTGCGCTCGGCGATCATGCGCTCGTATACCTTGAGCTTCACTTCGTCGACGTAGTTGATCCGCTTGAATTGAAGGTCGAGAATCTCGATCCCCAGATCTTTCGTTCTGGCCGCGGCGGCGAGCAGAATCTCCTTCTTGATCTTCTCCCTGCCCAACTCGATGCTGGGGAATTGCACTGACTCTCCCTCATCGAACTCGTCGGCGCGCACCGGCACTCTATTGGTGTTGCGAACCAGCTCCACGAGATCGTGCGCCGCGATCGCGTTGCGAGTCTCACCGTCGAGAATATCGTCGAGGCGGCTCTGCGCCCCCCATTCATCGCGCACGCGCTGGAAATAGAGGAGCGGATCGTGGATGCGCCAACGGGCGTACGTGTCGACCCAGATGAAGCGTTTGTCTCTGGTCGGGAGCTGGTTCGCGGCTCCGTCCCATTCGATGAAGCGCCTCTCGAAGCCGTGGACTTTTTGTATCAAGGGAAGCTTGACATGCAGCCCTGGCGTGGCGATCGGTTCACCCACCGGTTTTCCGAATTGAGTAACGATCACCTGCTCCGTCTCGTCGATCACAAAAAGGGCCGAGCCGGCGACCACCAGGAGCACGAGGATCAAAATGCCCAGAGGCGCGATCAGCTTGTTCATGGCTACCTCCCCTCCGTCAGAGCGCTACCGAGATTCAGCAGAGGGAGTACCCCCTCGAGCTCCGGATCCAGAATCACCTTCTTGCCGACATTGGGAAGGGCCTTCTCCAAGGTTTCGACATAGATGCGTCTTCGCGTCACTTCGGGTGACTTTCTGTAGGCGGCGAAGAGACTGTTGAAGCGGTTGGCCTGCCCCTTGGCGCCGTTGACTCTCTCGAGTCGGTACGCCTCCGCCTCGCTGATGATCTGCTCCGCCTCACCCTTCGCGCGAGGAATGACGCGATTGTAGTCGGCTCGCGCCTCGTTGATCAGCTTCTCCCTCTCTTGCTGCGCTTCGTTCACCGCGTTGAACGAGGGCTTGACCCGTTCGGGAGGGTTCACATCCTGCAGTACCACTTGGTCGATGCCGATCCCCATTTCGTACTGGTCCACCAAAACCTGAAGTCGAGCGTTGACCGCGTTGGATATCTCGATTCTGCCGACCGTAAGCACCTCGTTGATGGTGCGATCGCCCACGACGTCGCGCATGACCGCTTCGTTCAGATCGCGTAGGGTCTCCCTCAGATTGCGAACGCGGAAGAGGAAACGGTAGGGATCGGTGATTCGATACTGCACGATCCACTCGACCGAACCGATGTTGAGGTCTCCCGTCAGCATCAACGCTTCTTCTTCGTAGCCGCGGTTGACGAAAGTGCTCCGCACACCCGCGCTCTGGGTTCGGAATCCGAACTCCTCTTTGAGCTGCCGCTGAACCGGCACCTTGTCGAGAACGTCTATTCCGAAGGGGATTCGCACGTGTAGACCCGGCTGCGTGACTCCGGTGAACTGGCCGAAGCGTCTGATGACGCCGATCTCTTCGGGACCGATCGTGTAGATGCTGCTGGCCAGCCCGACGAGCAGGAAGCCGACCAAGATCACCCAGCCCGCGAATCTGCGCTGCGCGGGAGTCGGCCCGCGGGCCTGGTTCAAGAGTTCGCTGAAGTCGAGTTCGTCCGACATGATGCACTCTCCGAATCGCTCGTGGTCCGAACACCCCCGTGTCTCGGACGGTGAAGCAACGCTCTGTTTCGCCGAGCACACACTACACCGAACGTGGGCTCATTGCTAATAAACGCCCAAGCACCGCCGACCCTAACCCCTCACCCCACGATCCAATCGCTCAGTCGAGAGCGTTCCCGGTCGTCGATCCAGGGGGCCAGGCGCGTCACGCAGGCCTCTTGGTACTCCTCGAGCCAAGCGATCTCGTCCCGGCTCAGCAGCTCGCGATCGATGAGCGTGCGATCGAAGGGGATCCAGGTCAGACATTCCAGGGTCAGCCATCCCGAATCGTCGTCCCGAAAGATGATATAGAGATTCTCCAGGCGAACCCCGCCCCAGCCTTCCTCGTAGTAACCGGGCTCGACCGAAGTGACCATCCCTTCGCGTAGCGGGTAGATCGCCGAGGGTTTGCGCGCCCCTTCCGCCAGCGTGAAAGGCCCCTCGTGGACATTCAGGCCGGCGCCGACTCCATGCCCTGTGCCGTGCTCGTAGTCGAGGCGATCCCGCCAAAGCACCGATCGCGCTACCGTATCGAGAGCCGTTCCCGGCGTGCCCTCCGGAAAATGTTGTTGCGCCAATCGAATATGCGCTTGGAGCACGCGCGTGTAGATCCTACGCGCCTTATCGTCCACCGGCCCGATCGCGATCGTGCGCGTCGCGTCGGTGGTTCCGCCACCGATATGTGCACCGGAATCAACAAGGAAAAGTGTACCTGGCTCGATCGGCGTGTCGTCGACCGCGCCGTAGTGAGGAAGCGCGGAGTTCGTGCCGGACGCCACGATCGTCGCGAACGACAATCCATGGTAGTCGCGTTGTTCCGCATAAAAAGCGTCGGCTGTCTTCGCGAACTCTGCCTCGGTCGTCACCTTACCCGCCGCTACACATCCGCGCAGCCACAGAAGCGCCCTCGTCTTCGCCACCGACGCCCGGAGATTCGCCTCACGCATCGCCTCGCATTCCGCCGGGTTCTTTAGTGCCTTCTCTTTTTCGACGGGTGACCTCGCGATGACGAGCTTGGTTTCGGCATGGCGCAACCGGTCCAACACCCCGGCCGGAACGCCCTCGGAATCGAGCGCGATCCGCATCTCACGCAGCCCGGAGAGAAACCCACGGAATTCGTGGTAGTCGTGCACATGCACGCCCTCGGGCAGCGCCGAAGCAGGCACTCGCCTGGGACCGCCGCAAGGAAAAAGGTGTGCATCCCTCGGGCCCACATAGAGGAACGCGATGAATGCGGTGCTGTAAGGGATGTCGTCATGTGCTCGAAGATTCGTCAGCCAGGCGATCTCGTCTAGTTTCACCGTGACCCAGGCGTCGGCCCCTAGCTCCCCGAGCTCGGCCCGAAGCGACGCCAGCTTCTCCGAGCATGAACGCCCGGACAAGATCGGTGGGACCATGCGCAGCGGCGTGTCGGGAGCCGAGGGACGGTCGCCCCAAAGTGTATCCACCAGATTCGGCTCGACTCCCACCAGAGCGCCGCCCGCCTTGCGCAGCGCGTCGGAAACCGATTCCGCCGTCGATGCCGGCAGAGTGAAGGGGTCGAATCCAAGGCGGAACCCGCGCCGCCGCCGCGCCAGCTCGGTCACTGTCTGCGTCAGCGAAGGATCGCGGCCGGAGCTGTGAACGGTGATCCCGTGTTTCCTCACCTGCTCCAGCGCCTGGATCCGGTAGCGGCCATCGGTGAAGAGCCAGGCCTTGTTCGAGGTGACGATCAGATCCCCCGCCGATCCGGTGAAGCCCGAGATCCAGCGCCGCCGTTCCGCCCAGGGCGGAATGAACTCGCCGAGGTGCTCGTCTTTCGAGGGGACCCAATAGCCGTGCACACGTTCGCCCGAGGCGAGCGAGCGCAACGCGTCGATCCGATCCGCTGCTTGTTTCGTTGTCATGAATGGACTCGCGTTTCGAGATTGCAGGCTATCGGATAGTATCGGCGAATGACAGATTTCCGGAATCGAATCGCCGTCGTCACGGGAGCAAACAGGGGATTGGGCGCCGGGCTCGCCCGAGCCTTCATCAAGGCCGGACTGCGCGTGGCCGGCCTCGCCCGAGGCTCCCTGAGCGCCGAGTCACCGCCGGAGGGGGAGCACTTCCTCTACCGCCGGGTCGATGTGCGCGCCGCCGCCGCGGTCGAGCGTTTCGCCGAAGAGGTCGCGGCGAGCCTCGGTCCCATCGACCTCTGGGTGAACAACGCCGGGGTCCTTGCCCCGATCGGCATGGCCCGCGACACCTCCGCGGAGGAGTTCGCCCAGCACATCTCGACCAACGTCTGTGGCGTCTTCAACGGCTCCCGCGCCTACCTGCGCCACCTGCGAGAGACCGGCCGCCACGGCGCCCTGGTCAACATCAGCTCCGGCGCCGCGCACTCTCCCTATCGTGGCTGGTCCGCCTACTGCGCCGGCAAGGCCGCGGTCGACCAGCTCACGAGAGTCCTGGCCGAAGAGGAAGGGCGAGAGGGTGTTCGCATCTTCGCGCTCGCGCCGGGGATCATCGAGACCGAGATGCAGGCGTTCATCCGATCGCAGAGCGAAGAGAGCTTCCCCGACGTGGGGAAATTCATTCAGATGTTTGAGGAGCGTGCGCTCTCCCCCCCCGAGGCGCCGGCCGAGGCATTGCTCCGCCTCGCCCTCGACCCGTCGTCGAGTCTCGATTCTCCCGTGATCGACATCCGAGGTATCGAGAACCGTTGAGCGGCTCGCCAACCCATTCCGAAGAATCAGAGCGCGGGGGAGAGGGCGAGGGCGATGATGCCGGAATGTGTGGTCTTCGAGAGGGCCATATCGAGGAGATCTCGCGCGGTCGATTAGGGCAAGGGACGATCCGGTCGAGAATGCTAAGGTGCGAGGGTCTCGTCAAGACGCGACCCGCCCAGCCATTTCGGAGCCGTGAACCATGGCCGACGCCGCTCAACCCACACTCGAATCCCTCAAGACTTCTCAGCCCAACGAGTGGCGTGTCGACAAGAATACCTGCATCGGCTGCCGGGCCTGCTCCGATTCCTATCCCGAGGGGTTTGGATTCGACGACGCCGAAAACCTGGCCTTCGAGATCGCGGCCACGCCGCCCGGGAAATACGATCCCGACGAGGTCATCCAGATCTGCCCCTCAGATTCGATCTTCATACCGGGCTACGAGGGGAACCCGAGCGCGCAGGGGGGCAAATGGGCGGGCAACACCGGCGACGAGGTGTCGGCCGGCGACGGTGAAGACCACGATTCTCCCTACGAGGCCGTACTTCGCCCTTCCGAAAACCACCGAGCCGAGGAGCTCGAGCTACCCGAGCCGATATTCCAGGGCGTTGGGCAGAAGCTCGCGGTTGCAATCACCATGCCGATCGTCGGAGCTCTGCCCCCTCGGATTCGCCGGCGGATCGACGAGCGAGTTCAAGACGAGCTCTTCTTCTCTTCAAGACAGGCCGCCGCCCTCAATATCGTCCTAAACCTTTTTCTGTACACCGCGATTCTGGTGGTCGCGGCCCTCGTCGGCGGTGCCTCGATCTACGGTGCTTCACTCAAGGGCGCGATCCTTCTGGGTTTTGGCCTCGGCACGATCGAGGGCGCCTACCGAATGCTGGGTGGCCCCTTTTGGTATCGCGGGCATGAGCGCGACGAGGTTTTGGGGGCCTGGTACACGATGCCGATCGGAGTGCTCTCGACGGTGCGTGGTGCCTGGAGTCGGCGCCGAATCGGAGTCGGCCCTTCCCCCTTCGCGAAACACTGGCACGACGGCGGAGCGGTGGGCGCTTCTCGTCCCATGGTCAACCTCGATCTGGAGCGGGATCGGGCACGCCGATACGGAAATGTGTACGAGATCGAAGCAACCAAGACCGGCGCGGAAGTGTCGTTCGAGTTCCCACGCTGGTTCCGCGAGGACCCGTCGTCGGAGCTTCAAGCCCTTCCGCACTACGAATGGCGGCTCGATCAAGATGCCAACACCCTGACCGTGAGCGCGAGCATTCCCGAGGGTCGGGTCACCGGATCGATCGGTAGCGTGAACTCGCTCCCGCCATCGTTCGAAAAGATGTTGCTGTTCGAGCGGGATATCGCGTCCGTCGCATCGAGTTACGATGAGGACTCACGCATTCTTCGAATCTCGGTGTCGCTCGCGGGTGAACACGCAACGGTATTCGACGACATCGAAGGCGTAGGTTCGGCGGTGCATCGGGCCGCGTAATGCGGGCCCATTCGTGCTCTTCGGCACGGGGATCACTCCCCCGCGATCGTTACCAGCACCACCCGCGCCCTCCGCGGTCCGTCGAAATCGCATAAGAAGATGTTCTGCCAGGTCGAGAGGGCGAGTTGCCCGGCTCTTATCGGGATCGCTTCGCTGGGGCCGACGATTCCCGCCTGAATATGGGCCGCGCCGTTGTTGTCTACCCGATCGTGGCGCCAGCATCCCGCCGGAACCAGGGTATCGAGACAGTCGAGCACGTCGTCGGCGATATTCGGGTCGTCGTTCTCTTGCACCATCAGCGCCGCGGTCGCGCCTTGCGCGTAAAGGGCGCAGCTCCCTTCAGTGATCCCCGATTCCCGGACGGCGGCGCGCGCGAGGGAGGTGATATCGACGAGCTGGCGCTGCCTTTGCGTGGCGACATGCAGCTGGGATGTGTGTAGCTTCATCACCAGGCGATCTCATCGAGGATACCCAGAAGGCCGATCGCGTTGAGGAAAACGAGGACGACACCGATCGGCACGACATAGCGCAAGAGGTGGATCCACGCCCAGTAGAGGCGACCGTATTGCGTCCCCGCGCGGAATCCCTGTTCGCGTGCCTCGCCACCGACTCTCCACGCCACGAAGAGAGCGATCCCGAGGCCGCCGAGGGGGAGCATCCAATTGCTCGCCAGGTAGTCGAAGAAGTCGAACCAGTTGAGCCCGGCTCCCTCTTTGATCCCCAGGGCTCCGGTCGCGCTCTGGAATCCGGCACCGAAGAGCTCGGTGCCTCCACTCAGCGCCGAAGGGATGCCGAGAACGAGGATCACTCCACCGCAGAGCAGTGTTGCCCGCGATCGCTTCCAGCCCTTTTCGTCGATGAAATAGCTCACGGCGACCTCCAGCAGCGAGATTGCGCTGGTCAGGGCGGCGAAGGTCAGCAAAACGAAGAAAAGCGTGGCCCAAAACGACCCCGCGGGCATCTGCGCGAAGGCGATCGGCAGGCTTACGAAGACCAATCCTGGGCCTGCCGATGGCTCCATACCGTATGCGAAAATGATCGGGAAGAGGACCATGCAGGCAACCAGAGCGATGATCGTATCGAGCACACTGACGGTGATCGATGTCGTCACCAAATCGTCGTCGCTCTTCAGGTAGCTTCCGTAGGTGATCATCGCGCCCATGCCGAGGCTGAGCGTGAAGAAGGCATGTCCCAACGCTTCGAGCACTCCAGCGGGAGTCAGCTTGTCGGAATGGGGACCGAAAACGAAGTCGAGTGCGCCGGCGAAGCCTTCCGTCGTCATCGCCCGCCCGAGCAGAACGAGCAGAAAGAGAAAAAGGACCGGCATCAAGATGCGGGCCCAGCGTTCGACTCCGCCGCGAATCCCCCCGATCACGATCGCGATGGTGAGGCCCATGAAGAGAATGTGCCAGAGCAGATTCAAAGGGGCGTTCTCGTAGAGTCCCGGGTCGCTCAGATCTCCCGTCGCGAAGATCGGGGCGATCTGGTCCGGCGAGATGCGCGCGAAAGCTCCGCTGATGGACAGCCACGCGTAGTGCATCGCCCAGCCGGCGACGACGCTGTAGTAGGAGAGGATCACGAACGCGGTGGCCACCCCAAGCCACCCAACGCCGATCCACGGACTGCCGGGGCGGGAGAGCGCTCGAAATGCGCCGACGGGGGAGCTCTGGGCGGTTCGTCCGATGAAGATCTCGGCCGTCATGATCGGCAACCCCACGCAGGCGATGCAGATCAGGTAGATGAGAACGAACCAACCGCCGCCGTTCTCGCCCGTGATGTAGGGGAACTTCCAGATATTGCCCAGCCCGACGGCCGAGCCGGCCGCCGCCAAGATGAAGCCGAGCTTGGAGCTCCAGTGTCCTCGGTCGATAGTGCTCATCATGTCGCCCTTTCAGCTTGTCGGGTGGCGAGCATATACGAAATGACCGGATCGCGAATCGAGTCGAAGCGACGTCGCCGAATCGTCAACTGCTATGATGGACATTCCTCCCCGGCGAAAACCGTCCAGGAATCCACTCATCGCGGGGAACACTGTTTTCGGGAACGAAGTCTCATTAGGAGGCGGGGGTCTGGCCTACGATTTCGGCTGGTCTCCCAGCGTTTCGAATACGGTCCTCTGAAACAACAGGGCATCGTTCGGCGATCAGATCGGCTTGCTCTACTACCTCTACAGCGCCACCGCTACCATCGATCATTCCGATGTCGATGACGCGTGCGAGCTCGTCTGGGGCGAGGGGATGCTCGATTTGGATCCGGGCTTCGCCGAGCCGGAGATCGGTGATTACCATCTGGCGCTGACATCGCCCTGCAGAGGAGTAGGCGACAGCCACGCGGCCGGAATGCCCTACGAGGATTTCGAGCATGATCCCCGAGGTGCCGACGGCGCGGTCGACATCGGCGCGGACGAGTTTCATCCCCATCTCTACTTCGTGGGTGACGTTTCACCCTGGGACATGGTGGACATTCGTGTGGTCAGCGGCCGGATCGGGGCGCCGGTCGCGCTCGGACTCGGTGAAGGGGCGAGATTCCCCCGCGGGTGACACCATGGGGGGAGCTGTTTTTGTCGCCACCCCTCGCCAAGCTCATGCTCGGCACGATACCGGATAGGGGAGTGTTGTTCGCCGAGCGAGAGCTGCCCCTCTCTTAGGGTTCGCGCAAGGGCGCGCAGGCGCTGGTCGGCTTGCCCGGGTCACGCAAGGCCAAGCTCACGAACTTGGTGATGGTGGATGTGATCGAGGAGCGATGGCGCTTTCGTGCTGAAGCAACCAGATCTTGCGATCCAGTCCGCCGCCGAAACCGGTCAATTCCCCCTCCGCGCCGACGACGCGGTGGCAGGGGATGAAGAGAGAGCAGGGATTTGCTCCTATCGCGCCGCCGGTCGCCCTGGCCGCGGCTCTTCGGCCCGCGCGCTCCGCGACCTGGCCATAGGTCCATGTTTCGCCGCAAGGGATCTCACGGAGCACCGACCAGATTCGTCGTTGAAACGCCGTTCCGGAAGGCTCGACTTGGAAGTGTTCCAGCGCACGGGGATTCCCATCGAAATACGATGCGACCGCCGTGGGCACAGCGTGAGCGTCGCTTCCGGGGATCGGTGCGGCGCCATGGTGCTTTTCGATATACGTTTCGAGCCGCAGCGCCGGATCATCAGGCCGATCTCGAGCCCCCAATTCCCCGCGCTCGTCCGTTCCCGGCATTTCGAGGCCGAGGACCACCGGGCCGCGCCAAGCAACGGCGATCTTTCCGATCGGAGATTCGAGTGAGGTCGATTCGATTGGGAGCATTGCTCGGCAACTCTGGTTGGGATTCGAGGCCATGATAGAGTACTCGCATGAAACGAGTGAGAACGGCAGCCGATACTCGCGAATTGGTCGCCGAGCTGGTGGGCTTCGTGGTTCAGACCGCGCCGCCGCGGGTGCAAATCACGGCCGTGACCCACGAAGAGGGCTTCGATCGGCATAGTCTAGAGTATCGCTCCGGCGACGGAGACCGAACAGCGGCGTTCATGCTCGTTCCCAAAACCCCCGGCCCCCATCCGGGCGTGCTGGCCCTGCATCAACACAATAGCCAGTGGGAAATGGGCAAGAGCGAGATCCTCGGGCTCGGCGGTGATCGTTATCAAGCATTCGGGCCGGCCCTTGCTCGTCGGGGAGTTTGTGTGCTCGCTCCGGACGCGGTCGGTTTCGAGTCGCGGCAGGGCCGCCCAGGCTCCGGAGAGGAGTTCGCGCCGCCGCAATCCCGCCCCGGCGGCACTCCGGCGGGCTGGCTCCAGTTCTACAATCAGATGTGCCATCGACTCGTGCGCGGCGATCTTCTGATGCGAAAAGTGTTGATGGACGCTTCTCTTGCTCTGAGTGTTCTTACCCGCCATGAGACGGTAGATCCGGCGCGAATCGGAGCAGTCGGGCACTCCTTCGGAGGCAACACAGTTCTATTTCTGTCGGCACTCGATACACGCATTGCATTTGCCTGTGTGAGTGGAGCCGCTTGTACCTATCGCCACAAGCTGCGAAACGGTGTAGGTCTGGATATGGCGCTCGTCATTCCCGGATGCGTGGAGCTTTTCGATATCGACGATCTGGTAAAATGTGTTGCTCCGCGCCGGATCTTCCTGGTGTCGTCGGAGGACGACCCGATGTCGGGGGACGTGCATGAGATCGTTCGATCGGCGCGGGTCTCCTTCGAGGAGCAGGGTTGTTCTCCCCATCTAGGACATTTCCATGGCGAGGGGCCGCATGCCCTTGATCGAATCCGCTTCGAAGAGATCGTCGAGTGGATGAGCGCTATTTGAGAACCACGAACTTCCCTATATCGGTAGCGGATCTGTCGTCGTAGGTGACCGCGTAAAGATAGATGCCCGAGACGATTGCCTGGCCATTGCGGGAGATGAGATTCCAGGACGCCCGACTGTCGTTTTGCTTGTGCTGAATGGTCTGGACCAGATCGCCGGCCAATGTGAAGACCCGGATCGTGCCGGCACCGTTCAGATTGGTGAAATCGATCCTGCGATCGAATTCAGTCCAGCTCGCCGGGGGGAGCTCCCACTTGAGCTCCGAATAGTCCGCGGTGATCTTGTAGGGATTCGGGACGACGAGAACCGGTAGCTCTCCGCCAACCGGTGTCGATGGCGTGACCTCGACCGCATTCGCGAAGACGCTCGATTCCAGCGATGCCAATCGAGCCGGCGGATATCCATTGTCGTACGCGGTGACCGCGACGAAGAGGGGCCAGTTCGAGAGCAGGGGTTTCAGCGTCCACGAGTATGCGTACTCGATAGAGTCGGCGCCGGTGTTCTCGATCAAGCCGAAACCGGTGTTCAGACCGATGGTGTCGGCGAGCATGACGACCTCTCCGAAGGCGTCTTCGACCGGCAGTCCTTCTTCGTCCCTCTCCGGCGTCTCGGAAAGATCGAGCTCTTTCAGAAGCGTGAAATCGGACCCCGCACCGGTTCGACTCATGTAGATCCGGTAGCCCTGAAAGTCACGTTGCCGTTTTCGGTCTGGAATAAAGCTGTCGACGAACTCCTCAGACGATCGATCCCATTTGATCGTGATCGAATTCGCGTCTTTCTCGATCTCGAGGGCAGGCGCGGGCGGCGGGGGCGGTCCGGAGAAATCGGGTCGGCCGTCTCCTTCGTCCATGAAGCCGTTCTCTAGACCGAAGCGAGATTCCGAGAGCAGATGAAGCCGCGGATACTCGGCGTTGATCGCCGCGGCCGTCAAGCTCCAGTCGATCTCACCGGCGATGGAACGTAGGTAGTCCATCGCGCTCTCGTCCGGATCGCCCGGGTTCGGATCGATTCGACTGATCACCCAGGGCATGGCGCTGTCTTCGGTCCTGGAATCGTTGCCCACAACCAAGGTGTCGAGGCGACCGTTCGACTCACCATAGTCACCCGTACCCGGCACGCCGTCGATCCCCACGTCCTCGCCGAAAAAGAAGTCGCCCGTATCGAGCATTCCATCGCCTTCGTCTCGATCTCCCGTCCCCTCATACCCGTCGGCTCCGAAGTCGTGCTCCGGCGAATCAACGCTTGGATTGTCGAAGACGAACTGAACCCAGCGCGCATTGATATCGAGATCGGTAAAGTCGAATTGGCCGGGATCACCCTCACGGAAGAAGTGTTCCGCGCAGAAATAACCCAGCGTGATCGGGAGTTTCGCACCCGGGTTCACCGTGAAGGGGCCGAAGGAGAGTAGGAAACGTGTGTCGTCCGCGCCGATGTTCGCTCCATCCTTGACCGCGTCGAGCTGGTTCGGGTCGCGACGGATTCCCGTTACGGGATCGGCGAGCGAGTCGGGCAGGGTCTCGTTCTGCCACCCCTGCATGATCAGGTATTTGTTCACGTCGTTGTCCGGCGTTCCCCTGTCCTTGTTCGGGAAACGGCGCCCCGGTCCCCAGTCCACCTCCACGTTGTCGTCGGAAAACCACCAGTTGTACGTAGTTCGGAGCTGCTTTGCGGGCGTTCGCACGACCCGCAAGGCCATCACGCCGGGGATCAGCATGCCGTCACCGGTGGTCTCGTTTCGATATTCCGGTCCGTCGTAGTCCGCCAGCCAGGCGGTGTTGATCACCTTGCCCGATGCGTCGAAGGGCCTGAAACCGGTGATGTCGTCTTGAGCATTGCCGAATCCATCGTTCTGGCTGCGCGGTGTCGGCCCGACGTCTCCGTCGAGATACACACCCATGTACACATCACGGAGGGTCTTGAGTCCTATGTTCTCGATTTCATAATCGAATAGCACCATATCTTCCGCGTACGAGAAGCTCCATGCCTGCGATGTTTCGACGATTCGAATGTCCAGCGGATTCCTGTGGTTGATCGAGACCGTCGTGAAGTCGGAAGTGAGCAGAGTGTCGGTGTAGGTGGCGATGAAATCTTCTTCGCTGACCGCGTCGTCGGAGAAGTGGATCGAGCTCTGACGCGTCGATCGAACTTGGATCGAGTCCTTGGACGCTCCGCCGGAGAAGAACTCCTTCGATGCATCCGGAAAAGCCCAGCCGTCGGTGCCGACCGATACCAAAGTGTCGTCTCCCGCGATCGCACCGATCCACACGCCGCCCTGGAAGAGATAGTCGTGTCCGCTACGCGCCGGGAATTGACAACTGATATGACCATCGAGCCCGTCGGTCTCTTCGTAGTGATCGATGAAGGTCTCACCGGGGTCGCCGAAAAAGCCGAAGTTCGAGGTGGTCAACCAGATGTTGCTCACATGGTGAACCTTCTGGATCGTCTTGGAGACCGCCTGGACGCCATCAGCGCTCATTCGCGGGGAGGGAGGCGGCTCGATCTCGTCGCTCGGCGATATCGAGAGGGCGGACGACGTCGCGGCGATCGCGGCAATGAGACGGCGGTAGTGCATGCGGAGACTCCGGCGAAATTGAACGACGGAGAATAGCAGGTTGGGATTGAGGGTTCGCGCAGAACCCTAGCCCGCATTTCTCACCAACTTTCGTCGCGAGGCGGCGCAGATTCGTGCCCTGGCGGTGCTTCGCACCGTTTCGCGCGGAGGCGTGCTG
>NYZA01000226.1 GCA_002686955.1 Gemmatimonadota bacterium | reverse complement strand
AGCGGCTCCCCCCCCGGAGCAACCCCCCAGCGGCTCCCCCCCCGGAGCAACCCCCCTACGAAGCCCCCTCCTCCACCACATCCCCCGCCCCATAAAACTGATCGCGCGTGTCGACGATATCGGCCTCGGCGCGGATCGCGTCCATCCAGCTCCGGAGGGCGAAGCGCTCCTTCTCGGCTCGCAGGCGCTGGGCGATCTCGTCGCGCTCGTCCACCAGCAGGCTCTCGTCGGCCGGCGTCCGCTCCAGCACCTCGACCACCGCGGTGACCCCCCGCTCCTCCATCACGATCGCGCCGCTGGTCCGCCCCTCTTCGAGTGAGAAGGCCGCACCCGCCACCTCGGAGCGGGAGCCGATCCCGTCGATATGGCTCGTACGGGTAATCGGCGCCTCCGGCTCCTCGACCGAGAGACCGAACGATTCCGCCGCCGCATCGAGCGATTCTCCCCCCGCGACCCGCTCCGCGAGGGCCCGACCGCGCTCCAGAGCGGCCTCTTTCTTCTTCTCTCGCTCCAGCTGCGATTCGACGCGGGTTCGCACCTTTTCGAAGGGGCGTGTGTGCGCCTCGATCCGCTCGGCGACCCGCAGCAGGAAAAGCGATTCGTCGTTCTCCATCACCGGACTGATCGCGCCCACTTCGTTTTCGAAGGCGAACCCCGTAGCCCCCTCCAGCGCACCGAGCGTGGGAACGTGTGCGGCCCGCGGCGCCGGCGCATCGTCCGCCGGCTTGGTGAAGGGCGGCGTCGTGAGAACCTTCAGATCCTCGCCCGCCGCCACCGCCAGCTCTTCCCCCTCCTCGACCGCATCGGCGATCTCACGCATCCTCTCGTACTTCCGCTCCAGCGTGGCCCTGCTGGTCTTGATCGCCTTCAGAATGTGCGCGGCGTGAACCTCCTCGACCCCCTCTTCGTTGGTCCGCTTCTCCTCGAGACGCACCACATGCCAGCCGAACTCGGTCTGGAAAGGGGAGGAGATCGCGCCGGCCTCCATCGCGAAGACCGCATCGTCGAACTCAGGCACCATCTGCCCGCGAGAGAACCAACCTAGATCGCCGCCCTCGGGGGCGCTGCCCGAATCGTCGGAGTGGATGCGGGCGAGGCGCCCGAAATCGGTTCCCCGCTCCAGCTTCTCCGCCACCGACTCGATCCGCTCCTTCGCCTTGGCGATATCTTCGTCGCTCGGCCCCTTCTCGATCCGCACGAAAGCGAGAGATGCCTGGGAACGCTGCTCGTAATCGGACGGGTTCGCATCGTAGTGCGCGCGCAGCTCTTCTTCGCCGATCTCCACTTCGTCGATCTCGCGCGGCCCGATGGCGACGTAGCGGATTCGCGCCTCTTCCCGCTCTTCGACGAAGGCCCGGCGGATCTCGTCCTCGGTCACCCGAACCGTCGCCTTCGCCATCGACTCGAGCAGTCGGCGCGGGAGCAGGTTGGTGCGCACATAGGTCTCGACCGGAAGCCAGAATTCGGCCCCCGCGGAGGTGAGCGCCTGCTGGTAGGCGGTCTCGTCGAAGCTGCCCTGCTCGTTGCGGAACCGCGCCTGGAGCTCCTCAGGCGGATTCTCCGTGAGCTCGGCGTAAACCATGTCGTCGGTTATGCGAAGTCCCAGCGCATCGAGCTTCTTCTCCATCAGGATCGATTCCACGAACGAATCCCAAACGCTCTCGTCGATCCGCTCGGCGAGGAACTTCGGCACCTCTCGGCCGGTCTGCTGCTGATAGGCGTTTCGCTGTGCCCTGACCGCCTGGTCGTACTGGCTGATCTGAATCTCGACCCCTTCGACCTCGCCAACCGCCATATCGACCGGGTCGGGGATCGGAGACTGGCGCCGATCTTCGATGAAGATGGTCGCCACGAGGGCCACCGAGACCAGAAGGAAGAGGCCGATGATGAGGCCGGAGGCGTTGCGGATTTGACTGAGCATCGGATCGACTCCGAGGGCGCCGCCGCCGCGCGGGTATGCTCACCGCCCGACTACCAGGCGATCGTTTCGTGGCGGACAAGAAAAGCGTCACGGTATCACGATCGCATCGACTCCCGCGACAGCGATGGACCGATGATCGGAAGACAACCCACGTACGCGCGCGCCTCGCTGCCCGCCCGTGCCTCCACGGCGGTATTGCGTCTGCTCCTGGCCGGGGGCACGGCCCAAGCGGGCTCTCTCCATCCCCCGATCGATCGACCCTTGGCGGTGACATCGAGCTTCTGCGAGTACCGCGCGAGCCGGCTGCACGGGGGGGTGGATCTCTCGACCAACGCGCGGATCGGCGTTCCGGTCCGTGCGGTCGGCGCGGGCGTGGTGACTCGGATCAAGATGGCCCCCGACGGCTATGGGCGGGCGCTCTATCTGCGTCTCGATGATGGGCGCACCGCTGTTTACGGGCACCTGAGCGGGCTGGTCCCCTCTCTCGCGGAGCCGGTTCGGCGCCGGCAGATCGAGAAGCGGGCCTACCGCCTCGATTGGCATCTCCCCGACGATCGTTTTCGATTCGAGGCCGGCGAGATCGTCGCGTGGTCCGGCCAGGCGGGTACGACCGTTCCCCATCTGCATTTCGAACTGCGAGATGCCGCTAACCGTCCGATCGATCCCCTGGCGAATGGGCTTTCGACCGCCGACTCGGTTCCTCCGGTGATCGAGTCGATCCGCATCGTTCCGGCGGAGCCCGGCGCGCATATCGACGGAAGCCCCTTCGCGGCCGAGATCCCTCTGGTGGCGGGGGAGGGGACACCCGGCGTGCGTCGTTATCGCGGCCGAGATCCGATCGGACTCGAGGGTGGGGCGAGATTCGAGGTCGACGTATACGATCGCGACGACGGCCGCCGAGGCAAGCTGGCGGTCGCGGGCGGCGCCGTCGAGCAGGACGGTAAGAGGGTGCTGGAGCTGCGCCTCGATCGATTCTCGTGGGGCGCGGCCGCTCGCTCTCGTCATCTCTACTCCGGTCTCTCCGAGGAGCCGGGAGCGCGGTCGCGGGTGCGTCTCGATGTGCCGGCGGACGGGGAGGACGAGCACCTCCGCGCGACGGCTCCGAACCGGGCGCTGGGCTGGGTGAAGGGGAGTGGGCCGGGGGAGGTTTCGATCCTTTTTTGGGACCGGGCGGGAAACCGCGCCGAGGCGGTCCTTCGGCTGGGGCCTCCCTCTATCGGGTCGGAGGGCGAGCGGCGGGCCCTGGATGGGCGCGCGGCGCCGGCGAATGGGCGTCTGGCTGTGGTGGTTCGGGCGCCGTCCGCTCACGCGGCGCGAGATGAGCCGCGGCTGCTTTTCGAGCGGGGCGAGGAGGTGGAGTCGATTCTGCTCAGGCCGATCGGGAGCGATCGTTGGATTGCGTGGTTCCGGCCGGGGGGTCCGGGCGAGCTGAGGGCGATTCTCGGGGAGCTGGAATGGAGGGCGGTGACGCCTTTTCATACGCTGGAGCGGGGGAGCGAGGCGCGTGTGATCGACCGATCGACCGGGGTGGCGCTGGAGCTCGCGAAAGGGGGGCTTTACGGCGATGCCCTGGTCTCGATCGGGCCTTTCGCGACACCCCCGGATCCAGCTCCCGAGTCCGGGCTGGAGCGGGTCGGTCCGGCCGTGGAGATCGGGCCGCGGACGCTCTACTTCAGAGATCCGCCCTACTTGGAGATTCCGCGGGATGGGGGGGAGCGGCCCGAATCGGTTCATCTCTACCGATTGGATCGGGGGCGGAGTCCTCATCGCTGGCGGAGGGCCGGCGGACGCTGCGGGGAGCGGTCGGTGGTGGCGGCGATTACGCGTCCCGGTGTTTATGCGCCCTTCTCCGACGGGGCGGCGCCCGTGGCCGGAGCGGTCGCGGTGGAGCGAGGCCGCAAGGGCGGAACGGTTCTGCGCTGGGAGCTCGTCGACCACGGTGCTGGGATCGACGCCGACTCGGTGGAGCTTCTGGTCGATGGAGCCTGGGTCCTGTCGGTGTTCGACGGGCCCCGGGATCGGGTCGAGGCCCGGCTGAACGGGGCCGCGGCGGCGGCGGGCGAGCGTGAGCTTCTTTTGCGGGCGGTCGATTTGGCGGGCAATCGGGTCGAGGCGGGGACCGCGGTTGTAATTGGGGCTGGGGTTGCGGGAGGGGGGTAGGGGGGCGGTGATGCGCTAAGCTCTCGTCGAGGCTCCGAAAACCACCAACCCACCGGAACCAGCGGTGCAATCCTCCGACTTCGTCCACCTCCACCTGCACAGCGAGTACTCGCTTCTCGACGGCGCCAACCGCGTCGGCAAGCTCGTCGATCGCGTGAAGGAGCTGGGGCAGCCGGCGGTCGCGGTCACCGATCACGGCAATCTATTCGGCGCGATCGAGTTCTACAAGGCCGCCCAGGCCCGGGGTGTGAAGCCGATCATCGGCTTCGAGGCGTATGTTGCGTCTGCTTCCCGCCACGAGCGAAAACAGGTTCGGGGCGACGATTTCGAGCCGTATTACCACCTCACGATGCTGGCGAAGAACCAACAGGGTTTTCGCAATCTCTGCAAGCTCTCTTCGATCGCCTACCGCGAGGGCTTCTACTATAAGCCGCGGGTCGATCGCGAGGTCTTGGAGCGTCACAGCGAAGGGATCATCGTGCTCTCGGGTTGCCTCTCGAGCGAGCTCCAGCGGCGGTTGGTGCGGGGCGATGAGGAGGGGGCGCGAGAAAGTGTTGCTTGGCATCGCGACGTGTTCGGCAAAGGCAACTACTATCTCGAGCTGCAGGATCATGGAATCCCGGAGCAGGCGCAAGCGAACAAGGGCTTGCTGCGACTGCGCGAGGAGTTCGATCTGCCGCTGGTCATTACCAACGATTCGCACTATCTGCACCAGCACGATCACCGCGCCCACGACGCACTTCTCTGCGTCCAGACCGGCAAGAACGTAAACGACGAGAAGCGCTTTCGATTCGATTCAGATCAATTCTACGTCAAGTCCACGCAAGAGATGGCGGCACAATTCGGTGATCTCGAAGAGGCGCTCTTGGCGACGCGCGAAATCGCCGAGAAGATCGAGCTCGATCTCGAGTTCGGGAAGCTCTTGTTGCCGAAGTTCGACATCCCGGAGGGGTACGAAGGGGCGGACGAGTATCTGGCGGATCTCTCGCGAAAGGGGTTGCGCGGGAGATATGAGGGCGATGTGCCGGATGCCGCGTGGCGCCGCCTCGAGTCGGAGCTCGAGACGATTCGGGGCATGGGGTACTCCGGCTACTTCCTGATCACCGCTGATTTCGTCGCCGCGGCGCGTCGCATGGGCTGCTCCGTGGGGCCGGGGCGCGGCTCCGCGGCGGGTTCGCTCGTCGCCTACGCACTGGCGATCACCAACATCGACCCGCTGCGATACGACTTGCTTTTCGAGCGTTTCCTCAATCCGGAGCGCGTGACGATGCCCGATATCGACATCGACTTCGCCGATGATCGGCGCGAGATGGTGATCGACTACGTGAAGGAGAAGTACGGCAAGGATTGCGTCAGCCAGATCATCACATTCAGCCGTATGAAAGCGAAGGCCGCCATCCGTGATGTGGGGCGCGTGCTAGGTCTCTCCTTCGGCGAGGCGGATCGTGTCGCGAAGCTCGTTCCCACGGAGTTGAACATCACTCTGAGCGAGGCGATCGAGCGGGTGCCGGAGCTGAGTGAGATGGCCTCGGGCGGGGGCATCAATCAGGATCTTCTGGAGATGTCGCAAGCGGTGGAAGGGATGTGTCGCCATGCGGGGATCCATGCCGCCGGAATCGTGATAACGCCCGAGCCGGTCGAGAACTTCGTTCCACTCTTCCAGAACGCCGACGGCGATCTCGCGACACAATGGGATATGAAGTTCGTCGAGGAGTACGGGCTTCTCAAGATGGACTTCTTGGGCCTTCGCACTCTTACGATTCTCGACAACGCGGCCGAGATGATTCGGCGCAACCACGGCGTCGAGATCGATTTCGACCGGCTGGATCTCGAAGATCGAGAGACCTTCGAGCTCTTCGGCCGCGGTGATACCGTGGGGGTCTTCCAGTTCGAGTCGGGAGGGATGCGGGAATACCTGACCAAGCTGAAGCCGGAGAAGATCACCGACCTGATCGCAATGAACGCCCTGTATCGACCGGGCCCGATGAAGAACATAGACGCTTTCATCGCCCGCAAGAAGGGTGAAGAGAAGATCGAGCTCCTTCATCCCTCGATGGAGCCGATTCTGCGCGACACCTACGGTGTGATCGTCTACCAGGAACAGGTGATGAGGATCGCGCAGATCATGGCCGGCTATTCGCTGGGGGGTGCCGATATTCTGCGCCGGGCCATGGGCAAGAAGAGGGCCGACGTGATGGCCGAGCAGAAAGGTGTGTTCGTCTCGGGCTGCGAGGGGAACAACATTGGGCGGAAGACCGCCTTTGCCGTGTTCGATCTGTTGGAGGAGTTCGCGCAGTACGGTTTCAATAAGTGCCTCGTCGGTGAGACACTCGTGGTCGACGCCCGTAGCGGCCGCAGAGTGAGGATCGATGCGCTGCATTCCTCCGCCGCGGCGACCGGCGGCACGCTCGAGGTCGCCAGCGCCGATCCCGTGATCGGCGAGGCTCGATCGGAGCGGGTTGCCGCGGTTCTCGAGAACGGTATTCGACCGGTCTTCCGCGTAACGACGCGCAGCGGCCGCGAGCTGGTGGCCAGTGCGAATCATCCTCTGCTTTCGCCCGATGGTTGGCGCCGCATCGACGAATTGGCGACGGGTGTTCGGGTGGCCGTTCCCCGCCGCATAGCGTGGGCGGTGGCCGAGGGGCATCCGCGGATCGACGCATTGGAGGTCGAAGAGGAAGAGGCGGGGATCGAAGCTCTGGGGGAAGATGCCACGGCACTCGATCGGGAGGATCTGCGAGAGCTGATTGCGCTCGACATCGCTCATCGCGCGCGCGCCGAGGGAGCGACGCTTCGCTGGTCGCGGGGGGGGGAGCTTCTGCAACACCTTCTGGGTCGCGTGGGTGTAATCGCCAGGCGCGATGGCGAAGGGGTGGAGATCTCGGAGCTTTCCGAGCTGGCGGAGCTCGCGAGATTTGTCGCGCAAGCGAGACGTTCCGAAGCGGCGCTGCCGATCGTGGTCGATTGTGTCGCCTGGGCGGCCAACGAAGTTCTTTGCTCGAGCAAGACGGTGAAGCGTGCAGGCGGGGAGGGGGGTAGCGCGAGTACGACCGTGTTTAGGGGGGCCGGTACCGCGATTCTCGACGCTCTGCTCCGGCCCCGCGAAGGGGATCTGGCTTGGGACGAAATCGTGGCGATCGAGTCCGCGGGCGAGGCGATGACCTATGATCTCGAAGTCCCGGGCACCCGCTGTTTCGTGGCGGATGATCTACTGGTTCACAATAGTCATTCCGCGGCCTATGCGTACGTGGCGTATCAGACGGCCTATCTGAAGGCGCACTATCCGCTGGAGTTTCTCGCGGCGACCATGACCTCGGTGATGAACGACTCCGATCAGGTCTCGCATTTCATGGATGAGTGTCGCCGAATCGAGATCGCCGTCGAACCTCCCTCGGTGTTCGACTCGGCGTTCGGTTTTTCGGTGTCGGAAGGGGGGCTGCGATTCGGTCTCGGTGCGGTGAAGAACGTCGGCCGCTCGGCGATCGAGTCCATGATCGTGGCGCGCAAGAAGAAGGGTGTACACACAGGCCTTTTCGCTTGGGCCAAGCACCTCGATCTGCGTCTGGTCAACAAACGTGTGATCGAAAGCCTGGCCGCCGCGGGGGCCCTCGATTCCTTCCCGGGGACGCGATCGAGCAAGTTCGCATCGGCGGATCGCACGATCGACGTCGCTCACGCCCATCAGCGAGAGGTCGCTTCCGGGCAGACATCGCTTTTTGGCGAAGATGGTCCGGGTGAGACGATCGAACCGCCCTTGGAGACGCTCCCCGAATGGGAACGCGCGGAGCTGCTCAACCGAGAGAAGGAGGTGTTGGGACACTACCTCTCGGGGCATCCACTGGAGGACTTCCGCACCGAGATAGACCGATTCGCGAACTACACGATCAAGGAGCAGATCGACGGAGCGACACCGAGCGCCGAGGAGTTCACGGTCGCGGGACTGGTGACCTCTCGCAGAAACCTGAGCACCCGCCGCGGGGAGCCGATGTGCGTAGTCGAGCTGGAGGATTTCTCCGCCGTGGTCGAGGCCGTCTTTTTTCCAGAGGCGTACAAGAACAACCGCGAAGTGCTCGATCAGACCGATATGTTGCTTGTGATCGGCCGCCGTTCCACTCGAGAAGCCGACACCGGAATTGTCGTCGAGAGGGCATTCCCCTTGAACCAGGCATTCGCCCGGATGGCCGCGGGGCTGCACCTTCGGATCGGTGGAGACCACCAGCGACCCGTGGCCCGTTCTCTGCGAAAGGTGTTGGTAGCCCACGGTGGAACCTGCCCCATAACGGTGAATGTGGAAACCGAGGGGCACGGCGTCGTCGCTTTGCCTCTCAAGGATGTGAAGGTACGCCCATCGGCCTCTCTCGACGATGCGCTCCGCGCGGTCGAAGGGGTGAGGAACGTGACCTGGACGCGGACGGCGGTCTCGAAGAGCGAATGGGGAAAGGCATGATCCAGAAGAGCAGGTTCCGATCTTGGCATCCCATCGGCGTGGCCTTCCTGGCCCTCGCCTCGCCCGCGTTGGGGCAGGCCGAGGCCCCACCCCGCATCCCTTTGGCGATTCCGCCTCCCCAGCTGCCGCCCTTGGAGCTGATCGATGTGCCGACGGCGGGAATGCTCGAACGAGACACCTACGACCTGGCGATCCGCACCTTCCACGCCGGTGGAACGGTTGCGCGCTTTCGCTTGGGGCTCACCGATCAAGCTCAGATCGGTGCCTCCTTCGGTGGGCTCGGCGTGCTCGGCGAGGGGAGTCCCGAGTGGTATCCGCGACCGGAGCTGCACTTCAAGATCCGCCTGCTGGACGAAACCACCTCCAGGCCCGCGTGGATCGTTGGATTCGATTCGCAGGGCATCGGCGCCTGGTTCGATGAAGCCGGCCGCTATGAGCTCAAGGCGCGCGGGATTCACTCCGTTCTATCGAAGAGCTACTCGGCACTGGAGGGCTTCGGCCTCCATGCCGGCATCTCGTACAATCCGCTCGAGGGAGGCTCCCAGGACGACCGTCCCGATCTCTTCGCGGGTCTCGATCTCGCGATCAACCTGCAGTGGAACTGGGCGCTCGAGTACTCGACCGCACTCAACGACGACGATCCCGATCTGATCCCCCTACGCCACCCGGGCCGAGGCTATCTGAACACCGCGGTCTCGGTGGAGTTCGCCGAAGGGCTCAGCATCCAATTCAACGTGAGAGATCTCTTCGGGCGCTCGGAGCTCGTCGATCTCAGCCGCGAGCTTGTCATCACATACCGGCAGTCTCGCTAGACTCACCGCCCATGAACAACCCACTCAGCGATTTCGACCGCAACGTCCAGAATCTGCAGGCCAGGATCGACGCGCTCCGTAGCGCCACGGGAACGACCGACGAGCCCGATGAGAGCAAGGCGGTCTCCGATGCGCTTGAGCAGCTCGCGACCCGGACCACTCAGCTGCAAAACCGGCGCTACGCCAATCTGACCACCTGGGAACGGGTGCAGGTCGCGCGCCATCCCGAACGTCCGCACACGCTCGATTATATCGACTTGATCCTGAGCGACTGGATCGAGCTGCACGGCGATCGCCGCTTCGCCGACGATCCCGCCATGGTCTGCGGGTTGGCCCGCCTCGGCGAGCGATCGGTGGCCGTTGTCGGGCAGCAGAAGGGGCGCGACACCAAGAAGCGGATCATGCGCAACTACGGAATGCCCCATCCCGAGGGCTACCGCAAGGCGTTGCGAATAATGGAGTTGGCGGGCCGTTTCGGACTGCCGATCCTCGCGTTCGTCGATACGCCGGGCGCTTTTCCGGGCATCGCATCGGAGGAGCGCGGCATCGCCGAGGCGATCGCGGTCAACCTGCGAGAGATGTCCGTCCTCGCTGTCCCGATCCTCGCGATCGTGATCGGAGAGGGAGGCAGCGGCGGAGCGCTGGGAATCGGCGTCGCCGATCGACTCCTGATGCTTGAAAACGCATGGTACTGCGTCATCTCCCCCGAAGGCTGCGCATCGATCCTCTGGCGCACACCCGAGATGGCTCCCGCAGCGGCCGAGGCGCTGAAGCTCACGGCGCCGCAACTCGAGGAGCTCGGGCTCGTCGATGAGATCATTCCCGAGCCGGTCGCCGGAGCCCACACCGATTGGAAGAGCACCGCCGCCGCGCTCGGTGCGAGGATCGAGGCACACCTCGACGAGCTCTCGTCTCTCTTGAGCAACGAGCTGATCCAGCGGCGGATCGAGCGCTTCAACAGGATCGGTGAGTGGCGAGAGGGGTCGCACTGAAGCGGCGATTCCCCCACGTGCAGACCACCGCCCATCGTGTTCGCTATGGCGAAACCGACCGCATGGGCGTGGTCTACTACGCCCACTATTTCGCCTGGTTCGAAGCGGGGCGTGGCGACTATTTGCGCGAGCTGGGGGCCGACTACCGCATGCTCGAAGAGGGGCGCGGTGTGTTCATTCCTGTCTTGGAGGCCTCGGCCAAGTACCGTCGCGGAGCCGAGTTCGACGATGTCGTTCTGATCGCGACCTCCATCGAAGAGGCGAATCGCGTCCGTCTGCGCTTCAGCTATGAGGTTCATCGGCAATCGGACGGCGAGCTGCTCGCCTCCGGCTCGACGATCCATGCGGCCGTGGGCCGGGACGGGCGGGCGCGCCCGATGCCGCGGGAGCTCCTGCGCCTGATTCCGATCGACGAGGGCGATTGAGCGGCACCACTCTCACTCACGACTTTCCCGCCGATCTGATCGATACGACTCACGTCTCTGCGGATGTTATTTTCATGCGTGTAGGATCTGAATCGAAGAGCCGAAATGGCCACGCGCGGATCGAAAAAGACGAATCGTCGCCACGGCGGCCTGTGGAGGCGTATCGCCTCCCGCTGGCGGCGCGCGCTCGGTCGAGAAGGCGCACCTCCGCGGGCGGGAAGGGCGGCCAACCTGCTGATCATCAGCGACCTCCACTTGGGAGAGGATTGCAAGCCCGGCCGTAACATCGCGTTCTTGCGGCGCCTCGTCGTGGTCGAGAGAAAGCTCTGCGAGTTCCTCGACCACTACACGTTGCGCCGGCGCGGTGGCCAACCCTGGCGGCTGATCATCAACGGCGACATGGTCGACTTCATGCACGTCCATCTGATCCCGGAGGACTGGTGCGAAGATCCCGATCTCGCCCACGGGGACGAGCGCCGCTTCGGAATCGGAACGGGACCCCAGGCGGTCGACCGCAAGCTCGAGCGGATCCTCGACCGGCACCCGGGAGTTTTCGAGCGCTTCGCGCGCTTCGTCGCGGCCGGGAACGAGCTGGCGATAGTAATCGGCAACCACGATGTCGAGTTCCATTGGCCCGAGGTACAGGAGCAGTTCAAGGGGCGCTTGGCCGGTCTGGTGGATGAGGGGGCGCGCGAGAGGGTCTACGCGGGGATCACCTTCTACCCCTGGTTCTACTGCGAGCAAGGGCTGGTCTACGTGGAGCACGGCCACCAGTACGATGCGAGCTCGTCGTGGGATGCCTTCCTCGATCCCCGCACCGGACATTCCGACGAGGAGTTGGAGCTGAATCTGTCCGCCGCCAGCGTGCGCTACTTCATCAATCTCAATCCCCACATGGACCCCCATGGCAAATCGAACTGGGGGATTCGCCGTTTCGTCGGTTGGAGCATTCGGCAGGGCTTCGGCCGATCGCTCCGGATCGCCTATCACTACTCCTATTTTGCGTGGAGGCTGATCAATCTGTGGCGTCAGTACGGGCATGAGGGAAGGGTCCGGCGAAGGGCCGACCATTTGCGGAAGCTTCATGAAGTCGCGGAAGGATTTGGCCTCTCCCCCGACGTGGTCTTGCAGCTCGATGCCCTCCGCCGGCGTCCCGCCACGGCTTCGATCTGGGAGGTGCTCCGGGTGCTCTGCCTCGATCGCGTGATCCTCTACTGCGGGGCGGCCGCTCTGGTGGCGCTCGGCTTCTTGGCTCTCACGCCCGTTCGGGCGGTGGTCGCGGGTGCGGGGATCTCGATCGGGACGATTCTCTTGGCCAGAGCAATGGAGAAAGGACGGAACCTGGATCCCGCGCGTTGGCTGCCGCCGACGGCCGAGAAGATTCGCAAGTCGGTCGGCGTCCCACTGGTCGTCTTCGGTCATACCCACGACGCGCTGCAGGTGCCCCTCGAAGATGGGGGCTGGTACTTCAACACCGGCACGTGGATCGACGGCCAAGAGGCGGGAGACGGAGTTCCCTTTACCCATTTGATCGTCAAACATGTCAAAGAGGACATTCACGCGCGACTTTATCGGTGGGAAGAACGGAGCATCCCACTCGCGGAGATCCCCGGTGCGGTCCTTCCACGACAGAAGCATGATCCGGCGGTTGACGATCGCGCGCAGGTCGGGTGACACTAGGGCTAGTGGTAGAGTCCGAAGGCACGACACCGAGGAAGACCGATTGAGTAGCGGCGGAATCCGATCCGGTCGCGGCGAGAGAGCGTCGTCGATCGCCTTCATTTGGGTGCTCGGGTGTGCGCTGATCGGCGCGCCGATCTTGGCTCAAGAGACGACGGCCCACGCCCCTTTCTCGGAATCAGCGCCCACCTTCGACGGATTCATCGCCGAAGATCCCGTGGGAAGGTTGGGCCTGGAGTATCTGACCCCTCCCGAGCCGATCGCCGAGCCGGCGGATCCAGCCTTGCGGACGCGCGCGAGCGCCGACTCGGGCGGAGGTGGGTTCGATCTTCCTTTCGACGTCGATCTGGAGCCGAGCACTTCGGTGTCTCCTTGGCGAGAGCGGATCAAACGGCGTTGGCATTTCGTCCTCGTGGCCTTGGCCGGCGCGCTGCTTTTCGGCTATTCGATTGGGCGGTCTGCGTTCTCGAAGCTGAAGCGGTGGCGGCAGCTGACGGGGCCGATCGTCAAGGGTGTCGCGAAGAAGCGGGACCACGCGACCGATCCCGACGGCGCGCCGGTGGTCGCGCTCTGGATCGAAGACACCTTCGTGGGAGAGCTGATCGGCGATCTGGCGACCGACCACGGCCTGCTCCCGAAAGCGATCAGTTCTCCGAAGAGCCTGGGCCGGTCCTCCCTGGTCTGTGCCTTCGTCGCCGGCTGGGAATCGGGAGTGGACTCCGTGCTGCCCGATCGGCGTCGAGGTGGGCGCCTCTCCCATACCGTGGGGCTGCTGCTGAACGAGGCCACCCGTTCGCAGGTCTGGACCGCGGTGGCCAGGGGCGCGGTCGCCTGCCGGGTGGGTGCCGTCGACCTCGATCATGCACAGGACGTTCTTCGGCGTCTGCATGGGGTTGCGCTCCACGATGGACCGGGGGGACTGCCCGCATGGGTCATGAGCGCGATCGCGGGGGATCTGGCACGCTCCGGCGATCCTCCGATCTCCGAGATGGGGCGGCTCTTCCAGTGGCTGGGCGCCTCCGTGAAAGGGCGAGCGGGTAGCAGCGTGGTGGTTTACGTCAAACGAGGGGGCTTCGTGCTCCTGGAGCGAAACCGGAGAGGCTTCAGAAAAGAGGCGATCCCGGAAGCGTCCCGACACCTGCCCGCGATCCATCTGAGCTCCAGCGTTCAATCGCCGAAGTCGATCCATGCGGTGCGCATGGTGCCGGCGGCCCCCTTTCTGCTCGCATGGGTGCAGATGATCAGCGGCGAGCTCGACGGCGCCAATAAGGCGGAAGAGCTCGAGAGGTTGCTGCGCGAGCTTCAGCTTGCTCAGATTCCGCGCTGAGGACCGATTCGGCCAACCAGTGGCCGCTCCCTACCACCCCAAAAATGAATCCACCGGCCGTGTCGTGGGGGGACGACTGATCCGGCCGGTGGATTTCTCGGGGCATCCTTCAAGGGGGGAGGAAGGTGCCCCTGTCGAGCGCAGCGGAGTGGGGGGACTTCAATGCTGACAGGCTTTGGGGGATCGAACCTGTGCTTCGCTCGACTTATTTCTACTGTGCAAGATGGAGCATGAATGTGATCAATCTGTGACTTGGTGTGAATGCGGTGTGAATTCGCCGAGGACCGATCGAAGAAAGACCGGATGAGCGGCCGCGCGGTAGTCTGGTCCCGATGATGAATCGAAGAGTCACGAGGTGGGCGGGGCGTTGGTCCGGCTACGGTTTGGCGCTTCTACTCGTGCTGATGATCGTCGATCTCCAGATCGGGGGGTCGGGCGGGGAGGCCGCGCCGATCGTCTCGGGATGGAGGGCGGTTGGGGAGCTCGAGGCGGGGTTTTCTCGTGTCGCTCTCGAGCCGCCCCCGGATTGCCCACTGGGTGGTTTCGCCGCGAGGCGGGGCGCCATCGCCGATACCGTGCTTGATTCCGTTGGAGCAAGCGCGATGGTGTTGCGCGCAGGCGGCCGGTCGATCGCCATCGTGGCGGTCGATCTTGTGCTGATCCCCGAGGCGCTGCGAGAAGGGGTCGCGGCTCGCGTGGATTGCGATGCGCTTTGGGTCTGCGCGACCCACACCCACGCGGGACCTGGCGGCCACTGGGACAATGCCTTGGCCGAGGCGTTCGGCTTGGGACGATTCGATCTGGCGTGGACGGAGCAGCTCGAGGAGCGAATAGTCGAGAGCGTCACCAGGGCGCGGCAGACCCTGCAGCCGGCGCGGCTCCGGTGGGGAATCGATGAGGAGCACGGGCTGGCTCGACCCCGTTCGAACACCGATCGAAGCGAATCGGCTCCCCTGGTGGTCGTTTCGGTCTCGGCCGATCGGCCCGATCGGCAGCCGGCATTGGGAGGCCTGATCGTGCATGCGGCCCATCCGACTATTCTGGGTCGGCGCTCCCGAGCGCTCTCGTCCGGTTGGCCGGGGCGAGCGTCCAGTGCCCTCTCGCACCGATTCGGAGGCGAGTGGCTGGTGCTGCAAGGCGCTGCCGGAGATCTGGGCGCGGCGCCTTGCGAGGGGGGGCGGAGCGCGGAGGCTTGCATGGAATCCTACGGCGGGGCGGTCGCGAATGCGGCGATAGGGATTCCGCTGCGTTCTTCTTCGGAGCGAGCTCTTTGGGCCTCCACGGCGTCGCGGGCGCCGCTCAAAGCGAATGCCGCCGGGCTGGTTCCCGCCCCCTTCCAGGTCGCGGCCTCGAATGCACTCTCGTTCTTCGCGCGGGATCCGGTGCGTCTGGACCTCTTGCGTCTGGGGTCGCTTGCTCTCGTAGGGGTCGGCGCGGAACCGGTTCGGGCGAGTGGTCGCGCACTGGCTCTCGGTGTCGCGGCGGAGCTTCCCGGAACCACTCCGGTCGTCGTTGGGCTGACCAACGGCTACCTGGGTTATGTCGAGGAGCCGGATCGGGTGTGTGCGCGCGTGGGCGAGGCCGAGCGCGTCTACTACGGCGCCGCGCTTCACACATCCCTGGTCGACCTCGCCGTCGCCGCCGCTCAGAGCTCTTCGCAGACCCAGTAGTTCGGTTTGTTCCCAACGAGCGACCAGAGACCGCCCAGCGCCGCAGCCCAATCGTTGGATCGGCGATCGAATACCGACGGGTTTTGGACGCGGAAGACGTAGCGGAGCATGGCGAGCTCGTCACAGAGGGTCGCGGCCTCCGCCGATCGCTCCCCACGATCGAGTAACCTCATGTTCTGCGCGCGGTGTGCAATCGTCCGCTCGATTCCCTGCCACGCTGCTTCCAGGTTGGCCTCTTCGTGGGCCTGAAGCGCGGCCAGCATTTCGGCGACCACGTCCCGGTTCGCTCCGGCGACATCGGTGATCTCGGCGGGATCGTTCTTCAGGTCGTACAGGGCAGTCGTTCTCTGAGTGGACTCTTCGACGCGTACCACCAGTTTCCATTCGAGCGAACGAACCGACTTCAGGCGGATCGTCTTGTCTCGGTTCCCGGGGCATTGCCACCCACAGGGCGTCGTCTCACTGAAAGCATAGCGCCGATTCGGACCGGGGCCGCTGCCGGCGATTGCGGGTAGTAGCGACAGTCCTTGAACCCCCGGGACTGGCGGTAGGCCAAGAGCTTCGAACACTGTAGGTATCACATCCGAGGGCTGAACGATGCTTTCGACGATCCCTCCGCCCGGTATACCCGGAATCCGAATGAGCAGTGGAATACGCAGCACCTCGTCGAAAAGTGTCCCTTGAAGAGTGGTCGATGCATGACCGATCAGACCGTGCTCCAAGAGCTCCTCACCATGATCCGAGGTGAGGATAATGATCGTATTGTCCCAGAGCCCCAGATGCTTCATGTGCTCGAACACCTGTCCGATGAACTCATCCTGCTCGTAGACGCATGCATCGTAGAGGTCTTCGACTGTCGGCTTGGTGGCCGGATCCCAGGTCGTGGCGCCTGCCTTGATCATCGATAGACCGGTGACCAGGTTGGTGTGATGCTGCATCATCTCAGGAGAATCGGGACGGCGGAATCTCTCGCGAATCTCGCTCTTGGCGGCGTAGGGAAGATGGGTCGTCTTCAGGTGGTACCAAATCGTGAATCGCTCGTTCTGGTAGCGCTCGAGCACCATTTGAAGAGAGGGGCGAACGAATTCCTCCGGAGTATTGAAGCCGACATTGGAGAAGGCATCTCCCGTAGCGACATAGCCGAAATTGGTGTAGCCGAGCTCACTCAGCTTCTTCAACGGAGCCGGAAAGAACTCATCCATGATCTTGTGGCGGGTATCGATGCCATGGGTCGCGGGATACTGACCCGTCAACAGACTCACGACACCCGGGACGGTCCACGCGCTGTGGCTGATGGAATTGCGGAAAAGCGTCGCTTCCTCTTTCGCGAAAGCATCGATTCGCGGCGATGTCTCCCGCGCGTATCCGTAACAGCCCATGTGGTCCGATCTGAAGGCATCGACGGTGAGGAAGAGGATATTGTACGGTGGCATCGCCTCGGGTGTTTCGGCTCCGATGGCGTTGCCCGGGAGCGCGGCCAGTCCCGCGGCCGCGGTGAGCAGGAGCCTCAGTAGTCGGGTGCGGGGTGTCGAATGCAGCATCGAGAGTCCTTGTTCAATGGGCCTTTGTGGCGATGGAAGGAGTGGTCGAATCGTATCGGTCCGAGGTGCTTTTCGCACGAGTCAAATGCAGCGGCGTCTACGCCGATTCCGCCGCGCAACTCGCCCCTTCCCGCGGAACCAGACGTCTCCGGATCAGCTCCACCACAAGGGCAACCACCACGATCGTCGCGACGAGGGTCAGTCCGTGGTCGATCAGCGCACTCCTTACCTGCTCCTGATAACGGCTCGAAGCGTAACCGATCAACGCGAATCGGATTCCACGCGAAATCGTGGCCACCGCGAGGAAGCGCACGAAGTACAGGTCGAAGAAGCCGGCCGTCAGGCTCACGTGCTTGAAGGGAACGAAAGGCAGCAGCCCTCCGACGGCTACGGCCAATGCGTCATTGTGCTGGTACACCCTCTCGAGCCACAGACGGGTGCGGGTCGGAAGCACTCGCCGGATCAGTGGCCGCCCCGCGCCGCGACCGATCCAGTAGCCGAGCGCGGAGCCGGCGACCGAGGCGGCGATGACGACTGCGGTGGCGAGAAGCCACTCATCGGGCCGCCCCGCGATGACCAAGATCAACAGGAAGTCGGCACCGGTCGGAAAGAGCCCCGCCTCCAGAAGGGACGCGAGCGCCAGCGCCCCCATCGCCGCCCCTCCGGGCGCTTCGGCCAACCTCTCCAGCCATTCCATTCGGCGGACTCCGGCGAAACTTCGAGTGGAAACGCCCGCGGGATCTTACAGTAGAAGGACTGCGGTCTCGACCCGGGGAGCCCCACTCGCGTACGATGCGTGCGCTTCCCCTAACTCTAACCTCGAATGGAAGTCAGCCGAGCTTGACTGATCCAGTCCAAGGGCGCCGCCCCTCGCCGACCATCGCCTGGATCGAGGTCGGCGCCTACGCCCTCGTCATCTTCGCCACCCTTCCGGTGGCCCCCTACATCACCGACTTCTTCGAGCGCCTTTTCGGAAACGAGGAGGCGATCGGCGGTGTCGCGACCGTGCTCCTGGCCCTGATCGGTGCATGGGCCCTGGTGCGAGTGGTCCGGCAGGTGCGCGCGGCGGGAGCAGCGAACTTCGTGTGGCTCATGGCGATCGCCGCAGCCTACGCCGCCCTTTTGGCGCGGATGGAGGTTCCGGCGGAGAAGGTCCACTTTCTCGAGTACGGCTTTCTGGGGCTCGGCTGTTACCGCGCCTGGCGACGAAGCGATCGCGATGCCATAACCCCCTTCGCCGCGCTCTTGGTCGCCTACACCATCGGCCTGGTGGACGAGTCGGTGCAGTTCCTTTCGCCCTGGCACACCTGGTGGGGATTCCCCAAGAGAACCGGTGAGATTCAAGATGCCGTGACCAATCTGTGGGCGATCGGGCTCGCGCAGCTTTTAGCCTGGCGTATTCTCGACCCAAGTGCGAGCCGAATCGTGCCCTCACCCCGCTCCGTCCGTCACCTTGGCTCCGCGGCGGCCGTCGCGGCGGCGGCTACATGCGTGTTCATTCTGTGGACCGCGGAGTTTGGGTACCGGTATTCCGATCCCGTGGCCGGGACTTTCTACAGCCGACTGACGCTCGAGGAGCTGCGACGCATCGACACCGAAGAGGGCCGGGAGCGAGGCGCCATCCTCGACCGGCACCGAGAAACCCCCTATGGCGAGTTCGTCAACAAGCTCTACACAGCCTTGGACGATCCCCACATGCACGAAGTGCGCGTGCATATCTTCCGGCGCGATCGATACTTGAGGAAACGGAACGGGGCGATCGTCGACCCGGCGAAGGCCGACCAAGCCCACCACTTCGGCGTCGTATCGCAGCGAGAAGACGATATCTTGCGCACCTATTTCCCCCAGACCCTGGCCGCCAGTGGCCAAGCCTTGCCTGACGAGTGGCGCGCCTGGCTCGATCAGTCGGATCAGGCTCTCGGCCATCCGCCCTATGCCAGTGCGGTGAGCAATCGCATAATCGTCAGCTTCACCCGCATTCACGTGGCCCTAGTCTTGCCGATCGGACTCCTGGTCATCGCCCTCTCGACCGTGGTCGGGGCGCGAGCGGCGACCGCCCGACGTGAAAGGGCGCCCACCAAATGACGCGACGCCACCAGTGGATCTACATCCCCACCCTCTACTTTCTCGAGGGACTGCCCTACATCCTCGTGAACACCGCGTCGGTGGTCATGTACAAGAACATGGGGGTGTCGAACACGCTGATCGGTTTGACCAGCCTCTTCTACCTGCCCTGGGTCATCAAGATGTTCTGGGGACCTCTGGTCGACATCGTTTCGACCAAACGAAGCTGGATCGTCCTCACGCAGCTCGCGATCGGCATAGCTCTCTGCCTGATGGCCACCCTGGTTCGAGTGCCGGGGTTCTTTCAGATCTCGCTCATCCTGTTCACGCTCATCGCTTTCCTCTCGGCCACCCATGACATCGCGGTCGACGGCTACTACATGCTAGCGCTGAACCAGAAAGACCAGGCCCTCTACACCGGGATTCGCGCCACCTTCTACCGCTTGGCAGTGCTTTTCGGATCGGGCGCTCTTGTTGTCGTGGCGGGCGTCGTCGGAACCCGCAGCGGTGAGATCGAATGGGGATGGACGGCGGCGATCGGGATCGCTGCGGCGATCTTCATGGTCGGGTCAGCGTTCCACCGCTTCTATCTACCGGCCGTCGAGACGGGGGCCTCGGACGAAGGCCGAGCCCGCATTTCTCACCAACTTTCGTCGCGAGGGGGCGCAGATTCGTGCCCTGGCGGTGCTTCGCACCGTTTCGCGCGGAGGCGTGCTGGT
>NYZA01000225.1 GCA_002686955.1 Gemmatimonadota bacterium | reverse complement strand
TCGCTAATGGTTAGAGATGCTCTCACATCTTCGATCCTTCCATGGGGGACTTGAACCCCGTAAGCTCACGCCCATGCCGGGCGTACACAACCGGTTGCAGTCGGACGGCGCAAGCGCCGCCGCTGAACCGGAGCGTTAGACCATTTGAACGATGACCAGAAAGAAGATCCCGAAGAAGCAAGAAGGGGATCTCCTGCGCAAAAGCAGGAGGCGTTGTTGTCTGTGTTTTACCTTGAGACGACTGGATGTCGAAAGGAAGGGGCAGATACACCACATCGATCGCGACCCAAGAAACAACCGGGAGGCGAATCTCGTATTCCTGTGCCTTGAGCATCACGACGATGTGGAGAAGAGAGGAGGTTTCGCCAAGAACTACTCGGAAGGCGAGTTGATACAGTGTAGGTCAGAATTGTACGAATTTCTCCAAGCGGCCGAGTGTGCGGAAAGGGTGGGGCCGGGTGTAGACGGGCATGCACTTGGGCAAGCGAGCGGACCAAGTCAAACCAATAGCACGCACAGAGGCGAACGCGGCAAGGCCGATGGGCAGGCCGAACCGCTTCGCGTGCCAAATGCGTGCGAGACTTCAAGTCTATGTCGCGTGGCGTACGTACTCTTGCGGCTGGATCAGATCCCGCGTGTAGGCACTTGGGGACTGACGATAGACCGTTACATTCTTCTGAACTACGCGCGTGACCCAGCCGTGATCGCCGGGAAGGACGGGTACCTGCGCGACGGCAGCATTACGCATACAGCGCTTGCGTTGCAGGCGCTGGGGGACTACGGGTGTCGACCGGGTTGCGTAGATGCGGGCCCAATCCGGGCGTGGATAGAGAGAAATGAGACCCACTTCGGTCTGATACAACCCAGGAGCCCGGGAAACCCTGACGAGGTGCAGGGTCTGCGAAAGGAGATCCGCCATACGTCCGCTGCGATCCTTACCCTGACGCGACTGCGGGGTCACGTCGCATCATCGGCCGCCCGCGGAGAGATCGGGAAATGGATAGAGGAACGGGGAGAGATGTTGCTCTCGGTCATGGAGGCCTCCCGCGAATGGCCTCCGATGCATCATACCGCAATTCAGCTACTCGAGGCGTTCAGCACGCTACGGCAGTACATGAGCTTCAAGTCGCAGCGCGAGAGATTGAGTGGGGCGATCCGACAGGGGATTGAGACGCTGCTGAGCCCAATCTCCCCAGCGAATGCGATGTGGTGTACGGACGATCACCCAGATACTGCCTGTTTCTACACCCTGCTTCTCCTAGCGAAACTTCTCCGGATAGAGGATGTATGGATGGAGCCCGTGTGGGTCGACAAAGCCGTCATGGTCTTCGAGCACTTGAAGGGCATTGGCAAACGGACTGACGGTATGCCACTCGGCGGAGTCGAGGGTGATCGCTGTTTCTCAGTCCCAAATGTTGGTACATGTGCGTCGTATGTCGATGCGGCGCTGCAACTCCAGCGGCGCGCGCACATCTCTCCCGGAGACGTGGAGGAGGGCTTGTCATGGCTTGGAATAGCAGGGCTGAAATGGAACAGCGCGCCGGCCGAATGGTTCACGCACACTTGGCACGCGGTCTTGACATTCAGCCGAATGCTGGATTTGGGAGATGCTTTGGACAAGGGTACGTTCTTGGAGCGATCTGACCCGATCCTGAAGGAGTGCCAGGAATTGCTGAATGGGCGAACGGAGATCCCAGCGAGTATCCTCGCGGAGCTGGACACGCTCTGCGAGTCTGGGCATGCGGTGCGAGAGGCGGTAGTTAGAGATGTGGTACCCAGGGTGAGGGTTGCACGTGAGCTGCAAGGCAAGAAGGTCTAACAACTTCCTGATCGTGCCGAGCGAAGCTCGGGACGATGGAATAGGGCCTCAAACCCTTGAAATTCGTCAATGTCACCCAGCGGGTGAGATCGTCGGTGACGGCGATCAGGTCCCGCCCGGCCAAAGGCTAGCCACCAGGCCGGAAGCCGAACCGAAGTGCAATCTCTGAGAGGAGGTGTTCGAAGCAGAGGGAACATCCATCGTCAGCGATGTGATCATGCCGGGGCTTTGCGGCCCCGATTTTGTGGTGCAGGCGGCGGAAAATGGGCCGCTGCCCCGCGTGCTCTTCGTTTCTGGCTACACTGGCAACACTCTGTGGAGTCTGCGCGCCTTCGGAGACGAGGTGGACCTGCTGCAGAAGCCCTTTACCGCGTCGGCGTTGGTCGCGCGAGTGCGGCGCACGCTCGATCGCAGCTCCCTGAGGAAGTGAGCATCGCTCAGTGCACGAAGAAGTCGATCCTGAGCGGTGTCTCCGATTCGTTTCCGACGTTGTTGATCGCCCTCACCTCGATCGAATGGGCTCCGATGCCGAGCCCAGTCTCGCGCCAACCCGCTCGCTCGATCCCATTGTCGTAGCCACCGTCCCATGCCGGGCGCGACACCCACGGCTCGCCGTCGAGGCGTGACTCCACGGCCGCGATCCGGTTGATGGTGACATCGTGGCCGTTGCCCCAAGTGTTGCGGTTCGGTAGCGGGTTGACCTCCGCCCTCACCGCGATCGTCACGGGCTCCCCAAGGGTTACGGTATCGGGCGGGGTCCAGAGGGGAGCCACGGAGGGTTCGGTGTCGATCGGCGCGGGAAGCCCGTCGCCGTCCAGATCGTGTCGCCCAGTCTGCGCCAATGTGTAGCCACAGGCTCTTGTAGCCGGCAGATAGCCGTACTTCATAATGCAGTCGACCGCGAGCGGACAGTTCCCGAACTCTGAGTTGCCATTCGGCACCGAGAGATAGCCGGACTCGACATCGCAACCCGACATCGCCCACAGGTACTCGTCGTCGGCATAAAAGAGATGGGCGCCCTCGTGGGCAACGTAGCTGTCGAGAGTTTCGATCGGGTCGCCGGCGGGGGTCGTCGGCGTGATCAGATAGGGACCGCCGAAGTAGGCGTAGGCGCTCCAACCGTCGGCGAAGTAGCCGTCGTCATTCGACGAGTCGACGAAGAAGAGAAGGCCGCCCCAGTCGGCCTGCTGCTCGAAGATGAGACGGTCGACCCGATCATAGGCCCGAGCCAGCGCCCCACCTTCGCCGTGACCGAGCTTCTCCAGCACCTGCGACACCCACAACGATTCGTCGGTGGTGGGTCGAGAGATCGGTTCGTAGCCGGTTGGAACCAGTCCGTCGAACTCGACCGCGAAATCGAGCTCGCCGGGGCCGCGCCCGAGCCAGAAACGCAACCCTTCGCGCACTCCGCGCAGCACCGCCTCGACCTCGGCACGGGTCCAGTCCTCGGTATCGGGATCGATCGATCCGTCGCTCGAAGGGAGGATCACCGCCAGAGCCACCCGGCCGATCAGAAACTCAGAAACGTCGGTGAGCTCGGCGCCGTATGGTCGCCCGCCGCGCGGAGAGGGAACCCCGGCCAGGCCCAGGGCCGAGATGTCGGCGATGCGCAGGTGGGGAGCGGCCACGAGTGGCTCGAGTGGATTGGCGCCGAGCGTGAGCCCGGCGGTCAGCGCGACTGTGGTGAGCACGATTCACTCCGAAGGTGGTGGGGTCGGGCGCGTTGTGTGGTCGGGCGCGGACCATGCGGGTGTCGGGTATTGTAATCGAAGATCTTGGCGGCGGTTGCGCCCGCGGCGAGACTCAATACCGCCGCCCCGGCCACACCACCCGATCCCGCAATCCCTCGATCAATCTCGCCACCGGCAAACCGACCACATTGGTGTACGAACCCTCGATCGAATCGACCAATCCGGCCCCCACTCCCTGAATTGCGTACGCACCAGCTTTTCCCATCGGCTCGCCGGTCGCGATATAGCGCGCGATCTCTCCCCGGTCCAGCTCTCTGAAGCGCACCCGCGTTGTCTCCACGGTTGTCCAACAGCCCTCCTTCTCGCTCCATCCCTGGGGTACGGACTCCTGCTCCAACAAAGCCAGTGCCATGCCGGTAATCACCCGATGCCACCGCCCGGAGAGATCGCCCAACATCGCTCGTGCATCTTCATCGTCTCTCGGCTTGCCGAAGATGCGATCGCCGACGACAACGATCGTGTCGGCGCCGAGGCAGATCCCTCGCTCTCGCTCCGCCACGTCGAGTGCTTTCACCAAAGCAGCGCGAATCGCGAATTGCTCCGGCGGCTCCCCTTCGTCCGCCCGCGGCTCCCGGGTGTTCGCCGGCACCGCCCTGAAGCGGATCCCGACCTGCGTCAGCAGATCCGCGCGCCTGGGCGATGCCGACGCCAGGATCAGCCGGTCAGACACTTCCCGAGCGCTCCAAAATCAGGGTGACCGGCCCATCGTTCACCAGCTCCACTTGCATTTGAGCGCCGAACACACCGGTGGCGACCTCGATCCCCTCCGACTCCAATCGCTCCCTCAGCCGCTCGAACAACACTTCGCCCATGTCGGGCTCGGCGGCCGAAACGAAAGAGGGTCGTCTGCCTTTGCGCGCGTCCCCAAAAAGGGTGAACTGTGAGACGAGCAGAATCGCCCCCCCCACCTCCTTCACCGAGCGATTCATCCTGCCTGTGTCGTCGGGGAAGATTCGCAGACCGCCGATCTTGCGGGCGAGCCAGTCGACGTCGTCGGGCCGGGTGTCTCTGCCGACGCCGGCCAGGATCATCAATCCGCGGCCGATCGCTCCCACGACCTCGCCGCCGGCCCGCACCTCGGCGCGACCGACCCGCTGCACCACGAGCTTCATCGCGCCGAGCCGATCACAATCCGAACATGAGGCCGCCGGATACCCTGGTCGCGCGAAGTGCGTCACCAGCGCCGAAAACCCCGCCGAGCGAGCCTTCGACAAAGAGCGCGACCGGCAGCGCCGGCGGATCGAAGCGTGCGCCCCCCAGAAGAAAAGCCGCCGGCTCCGGGCTCGTCTCGGTCGTGAGCTGCCCCCCCGCCACTTCGATGCCGGTCGCCGGTAGTGTCGGAATCCAGTGCAGTCCCCCTCCGACGCCGAAGTAGACCGAGAGCGGCGAGAGCGGGGGGTCGAAGACAGCCACGCGGAGCGACGCTTCGAGCGAAAGATCGGTGAAATCGTAGTCGACGGTCGTCTCCGACGCCGCCTCCACCGCCGTCGCGCTCCGCTGCGTGATGCCCAGATCGATCGCGGCATCGACGATCGGAAGGGTGGTGACGCCGATCCGAACGCTCCCGAAGGCACCGGTGCCGAGCGGGTCCCCCTCGATCGCATCCGATCCAGAGAAGAGATCGCCCGAGAATGACATGCTTCCGCCGTGGGCGCCGAGCTCGAGGCCGAGGAGCGCGTGGGCGGGCGAAGCGAAGGCCACGGACAGGGCCGCCGCGAACAGAGCCAGAGCGAAGGCGCGAGTCGCCAACATCGATGTTTCTCCGAAAAAGATGCAGACTAGCAGAAATCTACTCGAACCCAACCAGAGTGAGCAGTCGCCCCGCCCCCTCCCCTTCTCTGCGCCACGAGGGGAAGGCGCGGGGATCGCAATAGGTGCAGGGTGCACCCTCGAAGATGCGATCGGCCATGACCCCGGCGCGTTCGAGATCGCTCCGGATCGCCGCGCCGAGGCCAAGGTGGCCGTTCGGCCGCACTACCGACGCTCCAAAACGCTCTCTGAATCGACCCCCGAGCTCCTCCGCCACCTCGTAACAGCACGCACCGATATGAGGCCCGAGAACGGCGGTCATCGCGCGCGCCTCCCCACCCAGAGCCCCGACCGCCAGCGCCGCGATTCCCGCCAGCGTCCCCCGCCACCCGGCGTGCACCACCGCCAGCGCCCCCTCGCCGACCAGAAGCAGAGGCACGCAATCGGCGGTGCGAATCCCGGCCCAGGCGCCAGGCCGGCGCACCAACACGCCGTCACCTTCGGGAATCGTCTCCGCGGGCTCGCTCCACTCGACCAGCCGCGTGCCGTGCACCTGTCGCACCCTCAGCACGCGCTCTTCGGTCGTTCCGATCGCCTCGAGCGGGCTCGCCGCCTTTCCCGCTCGCGGCAGACATACAGCATGGCCAACCCCCTCGATCGCTCTCAACTTCCCCGAAATCAGCCGATCGCCCGTCCCCGACCATCCCGCGGACCTCAATCTCGTCATCCTCCCCTTCTGCGCGAATCCTCGATCCCCGACGAGCGGCGATGGACACTCGTCACCCCCTTGACCTTCGTAAGGTCTCTCAAGATCTTGCTGAGCTGCGTCCCGTTCGCGATCTCCATCACGAAGCGCCCCTCGACCTCGCCTCCTTCGGCATTCATGGTCGAACCGCGCAGATTGATCCCCATCTTCGAAATCACCTTCGTCAGATCCAGCAACAGATTTGCCCGGTCGCTCCCGACCACCGTCACGTCGACGACGAAGCGCTCGTCCCCCTCGACCGCCCAATGCACGTCGATTCTGCGATCGGTATCACCAAGCGCGAAGGAGTTCGGGCAATCGACCCGGTGGATCGTCAAGCCGCGCCCCCGGGTGATGTAGCCGAAAACACGGTCCCCCGGCACCGGCTGGCAACACTCCGCCAGCCGTGTCAGCACATCGTCCACCTCGTCGATCCGCACCCCTTTTACTCGGCGCGTCCGATCGATGATGCGGTCGAGAACCGCCGGCGTCGAGGTGCGTGTTTCCTTCCTTTCGGGCTCCAGTCGGTTCAAAACATAGCTGCTCGATGCTTCGCCGTCGGCGATCGCCACGAAGAGATCGTCGACCGAATCGAAACCGAGTGTCGCCAGCATGTCGACGAAGCTCTTCGTGTGGTTGATGCTCATCCGTCGCTTGCGCGCGTCCCGCTCGAAGATTTGCCGGCCGATCGCGATCGACTGCTTCCTGGCGGCGCGCCGGAGCGCTTGCCGGATCTTCACCCGCGCACGGCTGGTTTTCACCGCGTTCAGCCAGTCGCGCGAGGGTCTCTGTTGCGCCGACGTAACGACTTCGACCATATCGCCGCTCTTGAGCGAAGTGGTCAGCGTGGAGAAGCGTCCGTTCACTTTCGCGCCGGCGCAGTGCAGCCCTACCTCGGTGTGGATGGCGAAGGCGAAATCGATCGGCGTCGCACCGCGTGGCAAGCGCAGCAGATCTCCCTTCGGCGTAAAAACGAAGCACTCCTCTTGGAAGAGGTCGATCTTCAGCGATTCCATGAACTCGCGCGGATCGGAAAGGTCCTTTTGGTTCTCCATGAGCTGACGCAGCCAGACGAACTGTTCCTCGTCGGCGTTGCGCTCGCTCTGCTCCTTGTAGAGCCAATGGGCGGCGATCCCCTCTTCGGCGGTTTGATCCATCGCGTCGGTTCGGATCTGAATCTCGATAAGGTCGCCCGAATCGCCCGCAACCGTCGTATGCAGCGATTGATACATATTCGACTTCGGCGTCGCGATGTAGTCCTTGAAGCGATCGTTGAGCGGCTTCCAGAGACTGTGAACGATCCCGAGAATATGATAGCAATGCTCCACCGAGTCAGTAACAACACGGATCGCCAGCAGATCGTAGATCTCCTCGAAGGGCTTATCTCGCGACAACATTTTCCGGTAGATCGAGTAGAAGTGCTTCGGCCGTCCCACTATGGACGCATCTATTCTTGCTTCCGCGATGCGGTTGGTGAGGGGGTTACGGACCGAATCGATAAGCACTTCGCGTTCTTCGCGCTTCGCTTGGACCTTCTCCGCGACCATTCGGTAAGCGTCCGCATCGAGATGCTTCATCGCGAGATCTTCGAGCTCCCATCTCACTTTCGCCATTCCCAGGCGATGGGCCAGTGGAGCGTAGATCTCTCGGGTTTCGAGCGAGATCCGTTCCCGCTTCGCTTCGATCAGATGACCGAGGGTGCGCATATTGTGCAGCCGGTCGGCGAACTTCACGAGGATCACGCGAATATCTCGCGCCATCGAAACGAGCATCTTCCGGAAGTTCTCCGCCTGCTTTGCTTCGGTCGAGGTAAAGACGAACTGCGTCGAGATCTTAGTGACGCCGTCGACGATTTGCGCCATCTCCGAGCCGAATTCGCGGGCGATGTCTTCAGATGTCGAAATCGTGTCTTCGACAACGTCGTGTATCAGTCCGGCGCCGATCGTGAGCGAATCCTGGTGCCACTCGGCAAGGCTGAGCGCCACCGCCATCGAATGCGTGAAGTAGGGATCGCCCGAAGTACGAAGCTGCCCTTGGTGGGCGCGCTCCCCGTAATCGAAGGCGGAGGAGACGACCGAAAGATCGACGTTGGGCGAGAGCAGATCGACCGCACCCAGGAACTCCTCCTTGGTCATCCGGGCCGGGTCTTGCTTCTGCTCTGGAGTCATCGCCCTTGTTTCGTTCGCGAATGGAAGGACCGGAGTGGGGAGCGGGCCGTAAGCCGAGTTCTGTTCCTTCGGCTTCGATCCGAAGGACCGAGGCCGAGGGGACGACCATCCATCTTGCACGCCGGTTGCCCGGCGCGTCGAGCGACCAACCCGGGAGTCGAGTGGGGCGGGCCACCCCTCCTCCTCTATTTGGTCTTGCTCCAGGTGGGGTTTGCCTAGCCGACCCGGTCACCCGGGCCGCTGGTGAGCTCTTACCTCACCCTTTCACCCTTACCGCCGGCCAGAGACCAACGGCGGACTACTCTCTGTTGCACTTTCCGAGGGTCGCCCCTCCTGGGCGTTACCCAGCACCTGTGCCCTGTGGAGCTCGGACTTTCCTCGAGCCCTCGAAGGGCCCGCGGCCGTCACACCCGCTCCCCGATTCCGTTCCTCCGTTCTCGAGCCGCGCCTCCAACGAGCGTCAGGAAGCGGCCGCCTCGTGTTTCACCAGGATCCGCCCGCAGTATTCACAGTGTACGATCTTCGATGCCGACCGCGTTTCGGCCACTTTCTGGGGTGGCACGGCCTGATAACAGCCTCCGCACGAGGCGTTGACGAGCTGCACCACGGCGACTCCGTCGCGCGTGCGTCGAATCCTCTCATAAAGCGCCAGCGGCTTTCCGCCCAACTCGGCGGCCGCTTCGTTCCTCGCTCCCGTCGTCTCGGTGCGCTCGGCCTCGGCTGCCGCCTGCTCGGCGTCGAGCTTGCCGAGATCCTCTCGCGAGCGGGACTCCTCCGCCTGCAGCGCCCTCCCCGCATGTTCGATCGCGCCTTCGTTTTCCGTCTCACGTTCCAGCAGATCCAGAACCCGATCCTCGGCCGCGGAGATCCGTTCCGTGGCCTGCTCGATCTCGGCATTCAGCGCGTCGAACTCCCTGTTGCTCTTGACACTCGCCCTCTGAGTCAAATACTTCGCCCGCTCGCTCTCGATCTGCTCGATCTCTCGCTCCAGCTTACGTCTCGTCGCCGCATCCGCCTCGGCTCCCCCCTTGGCGGCCTCGAGCGCGCCGCTGGCCTCGCTCAGCCGTGCCTCGATCGCCGCCCGCCGCCCAGGGATGCCGCCGATTTGCCGGTCGAGCTCCATGAGCCGCCCGTCCAGCGACTGCAACCGCGCCAAGGCGGTGTTGACGCTCTTCATATCGGTGTCGGCCAAGGAAACCCCCTCGATCGAGGTCAGCGTGAACAAATCGATGGTGGGCCCACCAGGGTTCGAACCTGGGACCTACCGGTTATGAGCCGGCAGCTCTAACCGCTGAGCTATGGGCCCTGGAACCCGCTACTTTGGCATGAGCCCGGGGGGGCTGTCCAGAAGCAGAATCGGGCTCGTGCGCCGCCCACGATCTGTGGCTCGGTGTCGCGAACGATCCGCGGGTTTCTCCCGACTTCCGCGCGATCGCCCGATCGAACGCCGATTCGATCGATGGCCTGAGCTCGGCCGAAGAGCTCCTGCCGAGTCGTTGCTAGCTGCAGGAGCGCTGCCTGGGCGTCGGGTTGTTGAGTGGCGACTACTGAAGCCTCAGCTCAGCTCGAATGCGGTTGACCCCGGGAGTGGGCATGGCCTACCGTTTCGGCTCCATCTGGGGCCATAGCTCAGCTGGGAGAGCGCGTGACTGGCAGTCACGAGGTCAGGGGTTCGATCCCCCTTGGCTCCACCATCATGACTTTTTGAGATCCGTCCAACGGAATCCAAGAAGACTAGGTTGAGGCCTGGAAGCCATTCTACCATAAGGCTTTCGGGCCTTTTCTTCTGGGGTCGCGCCTCGCGCTTCAGTCCAACAAAGACCGAGGGAATGCGAGAACATCCGTGAACAGATGCGGTCTCCGGTGCGGTGATCGTCTGGCGCTGGATCAGCGTCCCTCGTACAACTCATGGCTCCTCTCCGTCGCTCAGCTCCGCCTCGATCTCCTCGACGGTCGGGAGGCTCCCTCGAAGATCATCTGGAAGCCACTCGACGAGCTTGGTCTCCCACTGGGCGACGGCGATGGGCTTGGCCAAGCCACTCAGAGCGTACTCGACTACGATCTTGTTCTTCGTGCGACAGAGCAGGAGCCCGATGGTGGGCTTGTCGTCCGAGTGCCGAAGGAGGTCGTCAGCCGCCGAAAGGTACAGATTGAGCTGTCCGACGAACGCAGGCTCGAAGGGGACGGCCTTGAGCTCGACGACAACGAAGCATCAGAGCATAAGGTGATAGAAGAGCAGGTCGAGGATCGGCGGTCCCGAGGAAGTCGAAGAGGTACGGGTCCTTGAAGACCTGTTGGGCCATGTCCGAGTCGGCTGGCGGCAGGGTCTTGGGGAAGTTGGCGATGGCCTTGCCGTGACTCTCGTGGTCCCGGTTGTCTCGATGTGGACGCGTAGGATCGGTTGCGACCAGCCGTGCTGCAGGGCCTGTTCGGCATACCGGAGGCGCGTCTCGAAGTCGTCGAGACCTTCGAGGAGGGCGATGTTCCGGCGCCACGGCACTCTTGTAACGACCCGTCGCACTATTTCGGCGTCGTGCGACGCGGCGGCGGAGGCCCGCATGTACTTGAGGTTCCGCGTTGAGAAGCCCCGCATGTCCGGGTAGGCGGTCCGCTGGTCCGTCGACAGCCTATCGATCACCTTGTCGCCCCCGCCGGCGTCGCTCTGTCGGTCCAGAACCAGCCGGCCGATGTCCCAGTAGAGGCCGACCATGGCCGTGTTCGCGGCAACGACGACCCGAAGGCGCTCCGCCTGGATCCGGCGCTTGATGTCGGCGAGCGTCGCTAGGTAGTCGCCGGGCAACTCGGCACTTGTCGGCGCGACCGGGAAGCTCGCCGCCTCACGGGACCGCCCGCGGGTCCGCCTATCCCGCTTCTGGTCGGCCGCCACGATCTTGCGGTTTGCCGCTCCCTCCGCTGCGCCCTTCTTCGCGCCGGACTTCGGCGTGCCCTTGCTTCGGCAGGACCTACCCTTCGCCATCGCCGTCCTCTCCCCGGCTCCGCTGCTGGGCGTCGATCCACCGATCGAGCTCGGATCGCCTGATCCGCCACTGGCCCCGCACCTTGAATGCGGGTATCCACCCCTGCTGCGCCATGGAGTACACGGTCTTGCCCGCCAGCTTGACGATCTCACCCGGCGGGTGAAAATGACGATTCTCAAGCGCTCGATGCCCTGTTCCGTCGTCCAGAGCTTCGCTCGGCGTCTCAAGCGCCTCGTGAGGGCCGAACAGCAGACTCTGCTGCTGCGCCCCGCTCGAGGCAGACACCGACGTAATGTCTTGTAGAGCCATAGTTTGCCATGGTCTCGCATTGTCGTGATGCGGGTTGATGTTGCCAGATTCCCTTTCACAAGAACGCGCATGATGCCGGAGTTCGGTCGATCGGTTTGCCACGCTTGTGTGCGCGCTCACGCCTGCTCCGCAGCCGGAAAGGCGCGCATGCCTGCTCAATCTCATCGTCCACGCTAAGGAGCTCTTCGCCGACACGCCGCTGCGATCAGATCTCGACCGTCAGAGCCCTTGACGCCTGAGTTCGACCGCTTGCGTACGGACGGTCGATCTCGAGGGGAAAGCTTGCCATGTCATCGTCGTGGCCCAGGTCAACGTAGTAGAGGGCCGACCGGACCTAGAAGCTGATCCCCAGGGCGGGAAGGCGGATATCGTGCTCCGCTCGCTGACCCTTGCTCTCCAACGTTCCCCGGATCAGGGGCAAGGCAGCCTTAGGGGAGAAGAGGCAGGACGAGCCCAGGGAGCGTGGTCCTGGGGCGAGCGAGATCGGGATCGCGCTCGCGAGACGGCACATGTAGTGGCGAACACGAACACGGATTACGACGGGCCTCGCACGCCGGATCGGACCATGCCGACTGCCGACGGGCCCCGGTCTTGCCCCGTGGGCCGCACACACGCGTAGACCCTCTCTGAGGCTCACTGGATCGACCTCGTCGATAGTCTCGGATACTCCAGGCCGTTCTCGATGGGACGTATGCGGGTGACCCAGTACAGGAACACGGCGGTTCCGATAGGAACCCAGAGCGCCAGGATCACACTGATCACAGCGTCACAGCACGAGCCCGGCGGAGATTGAATACACGATACCCTACGGCAATGGCGGCCACGAGGAAGTCCAGGACCTTCAGCGATAGGAGGAGACAGACCGTGGACTGCATGGGCCCGGGAGCGGCGCCGGAAAGCGGGACGCCGTGCATGAGACCCGCCGCGCACGCGAGGAGCGCGACGACGACCAAGATGAGGGTGTACCGCCGTGTTAGGGGTCTGCCCATGGCGGCTTCAGCGACCTGCCATGAGAGCGCCATACTCCCGCCTCTCTCCACCCGAAGCCCGCGGCCTGATGAGTTCGAACTGCCAGCTGTAATGGTTCAACGAGAACCTGACTTCTTGCTGTTGGGGATCGATTGCGCTTCGAGTTTCGGGCCACTCGTAACGCACAGCCACCCAGAATCCGAGGGCACCGTCACCGATCGCCAAGACCGGCGCCCGCATCCTGCGGCGCCTGAGATCACGCAACTCCCCCGATCAGCTTTCTGTGCTTAGTCGGTAGTTGCTCTTGCCCCGCACTTTCCATCTGCGATCGCCCCCGCAAACCGGGGCCCAGGGTCCGGGTAGAGGTCATCGCGATGGAGGTGCGCGATGGCCCGCAATCGGCAGCGAAGCTACACATCAAATGAGAATCAGGACGCGCACATGCTTGCAGCAGAGATCGGTCCGGTTGAGGCGGCGGGTCGCCTAACTTTGATCGCCTGCCCCCGAAGCGCGGCACTTTCGTCGGCCCACAGCGAGCCGTGCTCGGCGCGACTTCGACTACCTCGTC
>NYZA01000224.1 GCA_002686955.1 Gemmatimonadota bacterium | reverse complement strand
TGTTGCGCATAGTCTTCGCTTCGCCCAGCATCCGTCTTCGTTCCGATCTCTGCGTCGCTAAGTCCTTGAAAGGCAACCAGCCTTCCCGCGGCCCCAGCTCCTTGATCTCGAAACGAGCTCGAACACTGGGCTCGAAAGCCTATGCGCAACAGGCTCCTAGGCGGTTGCGGTAGCCGATGGAAGGGAGGCGCCGCCGCCGGGAGCTCAGACCCCTCCTTCATTGGATTGGGCTGCCCGGCTTCGCGGCCGACTCGACGGAGGCGTGGGTGGAATAAGCCCATGGTAGAGTTCGGGCAATGGAAACACCCTGGCTCGAACGCCGATACCAACGCAACCCCATGATCGTGACCCGATCGATCGCGGGCGAGCGTCTCTTGATTCCGATTCACCGTTCGGTCGGGGACAAGGACTGGATCTTCACGCTCAACGAGACGGCCGGCTTCCTCTGGGACGCGCTCGAAGAGCTGCGATCGGGCGAGGAGCTCGTGGAGATGGCGCGACGGAGCTACGAGGCGGGCCGGGAAGAGCTCGTGGAGGATGTCGGCCGGGTCTTGGGTGAGCTCGAGGCGGTGGGAGCGGTCGTTCTCGACGGGGTCGAACCGGACCCGGAGTGAGCGCATTGAAGGTGGTCGAGCCGCCCGATGTGGCGGATCGCGCGTGGGCGGAGTGCCTGGCGGAAGGGGTGGGATCGACGGAGGCAGCCCTCGAAGTGGTGCGCGGCTGGCGCGACGATTTCGACGGGGGGCGGGCCCGTATCCGGTTGCTGGCGCGGGGCGAATCGGTGCATGGCATGGTGGCTGCTCGGCGGGTCGATCTGCTCGTCGATGGCGAATCGGTCGAGGCGTGGCAGATTCAGCGTTTGCTGGTCGACGACACCGGCAAGGGGCGGGCGCCGCTTCTGATGCGTCGCATTTTGGCGGAGCCGGCTCTCTTCTTCGGTTTGGCGAACGATCGGGCGGCACGGCTGTGGGAGAGAGTGGCCGGTTCCCGCTTTCGTTCGTTGAGGCGATTGCGCTTTCTCGCCTTTTCGCCGCGCCGCCGCTGGCGCGATGCGTCGGCATGGTCTCAGATCGAAGAGGGCGCGCGGTTCCGTCCCCCGGATGATTTTCCCATTTCGGTCGATCGGGGAGCGCCGCGTGCGGCGTGGAGGGGCGGAAATGGGACGGAATCGAATGCTCCACGTCTTCTGATTCGCGGCGGCGCCGGGCTGCTGTTGGCGATTCACGAGATCGAGGGGAAGAATGTGTTGATGGTGTTGGACTTGGCGGCCGATCGAGGGGATCTGGACGACGCGGTGGCGCAGCTCAGGCATGAGGCTCGGCGGCAGCGCGCATCGTCGGTGTTGGTCCCCGTTCTCGATGGACCGCGTGCCGCCGCGCTGATCCAGGCCGGGGCCAGGCCGGCTCCGGATTGGGATCCCGGTCCGGTGTTGGTGCTGAACGAGGGTACGCGGAGCTTCGATCTGGACTACCTTGGCAATGGGGGGCTCTGGGAGCTTCCCGGTTGGGTCACGCTTTGACGCGCCGCGTCTGGACTCGAGGCCGATGAACTGCTCAGTCGATCCCCACCGAAGCACCACCGGACACGAGGTGGGGCCCTCGGTCGTGCCGGCGGTGTCTTATCTGGATTTCTCGCGCGGGATCCACGAACGGGTGATGCGCGACCGGGTTCCGATCGCCGGGAGCCTCGAGCTGACCAACCGCTGCAACTACGACTGCGCCCACTGTTTCATTGTCACGGGGCCGGGACCGGATCCACGCGAGATGAGTACGGTCCAGGTGAAGCGGGTGCTCGATCAGCTTGCCGAGGCGGGCACGCTTTGGCTGTTGATGACCGGGGGCGATCCGCTGATCCGCACCGATTTCGCCGAGATCTATCTGCACGCCAAGCGTCTCGGGTTGATCACGACGGTGTTCACGAACGGGGCGATGGTCACCGACGCGATCGCGGACCTTCTCGCAGAGTATCGGCCCTTCACCGTGGAGATCACGCTCTACGGGCAGAGCCGCGATGTCTACGAGACGATGACTCAGAAGCGGGGCTCGTTCCGGCGGGCGCGCGAGGGGATCGATCGGTTGATGCGCAGGGGGGTTCCACTCGAGCTCAAGGGGGTGGCGACGACGCTGAACTACCACGAGATGGACGAGATGAAGGACTGGGTGGAATCGCTCGGTCTCGAGTTTCGCTTCGATCAGGTGATCAATCCGAGGAAGGATGGGGGGCACGCGCCGCTCGCTGTGCGGCTCTCGCCCGGCGCGGTGCTCGACATGGATCTGTCGGATCAAGAGCGGGTCGATGCCTGGGTCGAGTTCATGTGCAAGTTCGACAAGCGCAAGAACACCGACGACCGGCTCTATCACTGCGGGGCGGGGATGGTGAACTTCAACATCTCCGCGGATGGCCGCCTGACTATGTGTGGCATGTCCGAGAGACCGGGTTATGATCTGACGACAGGCACCTTTCGTGAAGGCTGGGAGCGCGCTCTGCCGATAGAGCGTGCAAAGCTCTACTCGCGAGAGTATGCTTGTACGGACTGTGACCTCATCTCGCTCTGCGGGAACTGTCCCGCGATGGCGGAGATGGAAAACGGTGACCCTGAGACAACCGTGGACTATCTACACAGCATCGCAACAGCTCGCGCGAAAGCCTTCACTCGAGTTGAGGTACCGAGAATCCCTCCAAGAGTCGATCCGCCGCCGCCCGAAACGCCGGTGCTGCAACCGGTGCACTCCATGCCTGGGCTCTAGAAAAAGGGTGAACCGTGGCCAAGAATGACAGCAAGCCTCGATGGACGAAGCCGGAACTTCGGCGGGTGCATCTAGTGGCCGAGGAAGCGGTGCTGGCCGCGTGCAAGCGATTGAAGAACCCAGGGCCCCACTCGAATTCCGGGGGCGCCGGCTGCAATGACTTCTCTCGCCAACCAGTGAACTGTTCCGAGGCAGGTACCTGAACGTAGTCGGCCTCGAGATCGCGGATCTGCGCGTCGAGGTCGCGGCGGACGATGGGTTGCCTCCGGTTGGGCACGCACGCGCGCACCTACCCTTTCTGTGCGAGATCGGTGCGCGCGTTGCTGATGTAGTGATCCGCGCGCACCGGGGACCGGCGCCGGAGCGGGGGGAGGGGGAGCTGCTCTTCTCGTCGGCGCGTTTGTGGCGTTTGACCCGGGGGCGGGGAGGACGCGAGCTGACGGTGCTGGCGCCGCATCTCGGTGGTGAGGTGCATGCGCAGGCGTGGATACCCGAGGGGCCGGAGCCGGTGCCGCCTCATGTCGATTTGTGGCTGAATCCACCGCCGGGAGGGTTTGGCGATCGCCTGCCGGCGCTGGACTATCCACTCGATGAGCTGCTCTTCGGGCAGCTTCTCGCGCGTGGGCTGGGATTGATCGTGCATTCGACCGCGGTTCGGGTGCGGGGGCGGGGTTTGCTCTTTCCGGGTACGTCGGGGGTTGGAAAGAGCACGTTGAGCCAGGTGCTGATCGACGCGTCGGATCGGGGGAAGATGCAGGAAGAGGAGAGCGGAATCGCCGGTCTCGAGGTTCTTTCCGATGATCGCAACGTGGTGCGCATCATCGACGGGGTGCCGTGGGTCTTCGGAACGCCGTGGCACGGAGATGTGGACAAGGTCGCGGGAGGCGGGGCGCCGCTGGAACGAATCCTCTTTCTGGAGCATGCTGAGAAGAACCGGTTCCGGGCGATCGGCGGGGCCGAGGCGGCGGCGACGCTGATGGCCAGGAGCTTCCCGCCCTACTGGGATCCGGAACAGCTCGATCAGGCGGCGGAGTTGGTGGAGCGGATCGTGGAACTGTGTCCGCCGATGCGCTTCGGCTTCGTGCCCGATCGGGGAGTTGTCGGGGCGCTGGGACTGGAAGAGGGCTGAGCGCTGGGCGAGGAGAGGCCGGTGTTCCTGGATCGCGATGAGCTGCGGGCGCTGGCGCGGCAGGTGCTCGGCGCCGGCGGTGAGTTCTCGTTTCTGGCGTCGGGGCGCAGCATGCATCCGGCGATTCGCGATGGAGAGCGGGTGAAAGTGGCGCCGCTGGGAGAGGAGGGTCCGATCGTTGGGGAGGTCGTGCTCTACGAAGGGGCTGGGGGGCGGATGCTGCTGCACCGCGTGGTGGAGCTGGGGGAAGAGGGGCGGGTGCAGCTTCGGGGAGATGCGCGGCCCTCGATGGACGAATGGGTGGAGCGGGAGCGTGTGGTCGGGAGGGGGGTTGCGTTGGGGGACTAGAGCTTGCGCGTGTAGACCATCACATGGTCCTTGCAGGCCGACTCTCGGCAGAGGGTGCAGGCCGGACCGAAATCGAGCGGCGCGAGTGGCGTCAGCTTGACCTCGAAACCGGAGAGCTCGTAGCGCTCCGCCATCTCGCGTGCGCGATCTGGGGCGGCCATGCTCCGGCGCTCCCAACCGGCCGCGATCAGATCGGGGTTCGCCGGAGGCGGGGATGGGGTGCCGTTCGTCGGGACCGTCATGCGGCTGCGGGGGTGGGGGTTGAGCCCTCGCCCGCCAGTTTGCGCAGACGATGGTGCGCGAGCCATGCGGCCCCGAGCGCGGTCACGAACTGCGGAAGGGCCCTGTCTTCGCCCCCACCGGGGAGCTGGATGTCGTCCTTGATGCGGCTGTCGACAGCGCGCGACATCGTGCCGAAGCGCATGATGCCGCCGATCAAGGTGTGGCCCGGCTCGGCCTTGACCCGCTTCATAAGCTGCACCGCACGGGTGGTCAGCGATTCGATGGCGCCCTGCATGATGTCGGCGGGTGGGGTGCCGAGGCTGAGTTGGTTGATGACCTCCGATTCGGCGAAGACCGCGCACACTCCGGAGATCTCGGCGGGATCGCGCGAGGTGTCGAGCAGGCCTCCGATATCGTCGGTTTCGTACCCCATGTATCGCGCCGTCTTCTCAAGAAAAGCACCGGTGCCGGCCGCGCATTTGTCGTTTTGGCGGAACGATTTGACTTTGCCGTCGGGCTCCAGGCGGATCGCCTTCATCGTCTGACCACCGACATCGAGCACCGTGCGGGTTTCCGGGAAGAGAAGGTGGCAACCGCGCGCGCTGGCCGTGATGTCGGTCACTATCAGGTCTTTGAAAGCGACCTGGTGACGGCCATAGCCGGTCGCGATGATGTAGGCGATATCGTCGCTCGTGAGCCTGGCCTCGGCGAGGCATGCCTGAAAGCACTTTTCCGCGACCTCGGCCAGCTTGAATCCTGTATTCAGCTGGTGACGGGCGACGATCTTGTTGTCGGCATCGAGCAAAACCGTCTTTGTATAGGTCGAGCCGACATCGATTCCCGCTGTGATGCTCATTGGGCGACCTCCTCGGCAATGGGGTGAGGAGCACGGCTCGCCTGAATATGGTCCATGGCGAAGAGCGCCGCACCTAACGCGCCGGCGTAGTGACACTGTTCTGAGATATTGAGCTTCGTGTCGAGCACATCCTCCATCGCCTTGACCATCGCCGTGTTGAGAGATACTCCTCCGGTGAACGTGATCTCTCCTTCGATGCCGACGCGGCGCATCAGACCGATCGAGCGTTTGGCGATCGATTCGTGCACGCCCCAGAGGATCTCCTGTACCTTCTTGCCCTTTCCGAGCCAGGCGAGCACTTCCGATTCGGCGAACACCGTGCATGTCGTAGAGATCGCGACACCCTTATCGGAATCGAGCGCCGTGGCACCGAGATCGTCGAGAGGAATGTCGAGGGCTGAGGCCGACGCGCCGAGGAATCGTCCGGTGCCTGCCGCGCATTTGTCATTCATACAGAAATCTTCGATTTCACCATCGGGGGAAACGCGAATGACTTTGGTGTCTTGGCCACCCATGTCGAGCACGGTGCGCGTGCCGGGGAAGATGTGGGTCGCGCCGCGTCCATGACAACTGATTTCAGTGACCTGGGCGTTGCCGAAAGTCACCTTGTAGCGTCCATAGCCGGTGCCGATCACCCATTCGATCTCTTCTTCTAGGATGCCTTCTTGCTCGATACAGGCCCTGAAGGCGTTCTCGGCGGCCTTGGTGACGTTGGCGCCGGTATCGATCAGACAAGTCGCGATGAGCTCGCGATCTTCGTTGATGACGACGGCCTTGGTCTGAGTCGAACCGACATCCACTCCTGCTGCGTATGCCATTGCGAAGGTCTCCTTCGTCGTGGACGGATGGACAAGCTACTGGGACACGAGCTCCTGGTTGCGACGCACGGCCAGCCCTTCGAAAAAGGCGTCGGCACGGTTCTTCATCTGGGCTTCCGACACGACCCGGCGATCCATCATGTCCGATTCGATGAAAAGGCTCTGCACGCCGGTGCGCTCCCCCAACGCGCGGCGGCCATCGGCCAGCCCGGTGGAGACGGTTCGGCAGCTCTTGATCGGGTGATAGACGACGCCGTCGACGTGAAAGCCATCGAGCATCGATTCGACCACGCGGTCGTGATGAAACATCGAATCCATCGAGTCGCGTACCGAGATCAGAGACCCTTCAGCCAAACTCGCGATCGGATCGGCCAGCTCGTATTCGAATCCGACATTCGAGCCACCCGAGGCGAACCAGAGATAGGTGGAGTGCACGAAGGTGCCCTTCCACTCGGTAAAAAGCTCGTTGAACCGTCGGAAGATCGGGTAGCAGGGAACACCAACGAAGATGAGGCGCCACTCCTCTTCCGTCGTCGTGCCGATCTTGTTGGCGACCTTGAATTCCATCTCCTCGACCAGGTCGGCGAAGTACTTGGCTCCACGCTCGTCTCCACGTAGGCCATTGGCGACTCCGAGGTAGATGGTGCCGTCGGTCAGCGCGCTGAACACCGACGGGCGATGTTTGTTCAGGTCGAGGAGCGATTTCCAGCCGCGGGAGATTCCGTTGGCGTGCCCCATTACTTCGCGCAGTTTGTCGATATCGAATCGCTTACCGGTAACCTCTTCGCAGGTCTTGATCAGCTCGCGAATCTGTGTTTCGACGTACTTGCGGTCGTTCTCGAAATGGCGATCTCCGCTCCAGGTTTCACCGCCGGCGTAACGCGTACCGGGAATGTCGATGGTCACCATCGGCATCTCGTACATGCGCTCCCAGGCTTCGGCCCACTTGAGATAAGTGTTGCAGGCGTTGGTGACCACGGCGATCGAAGGCTTGGGGATGCGCCCCATCGGATGTGCGCCCCCGCGCAGTTGCGTGCCGATGTCGGCCTTGACGTAGCCACAAATATCAGGGGAGTAGCCGTGGTCTTCCGCCTCTTCCAGGTATTCGTGGGCTACGCGGCGAACGGCCGTCTGAAGCGAGTTGATCTCTGGGAAGACCACCGGCAGATCGAACGATTTGAGTATCTCGTTGAAGCTGCCCATCACGAAGACGTAGGCTGCTCCACGTCCCTCCTCGGCCGCTTCGTTAAGGCCGCTGAACCAGTCTCTGAACAGCGCGGCGCCCTCGCGATTGCCGCGCCCGACGATCGCCTGTGTCGGGTTCGTCATGTCATTTCCTCCGCCGTCTCAAGCGAAAAGTAGGTTCTCCATAAAAGTCTCTAGCTGCAGTTCGAGGTCGGAGAACGATGATTGATTCTCCTCGAACTCACTCACGAAGAAGGGAATGCCCTCTCGCTCGAGCCCGTGAATGTAGGCGACCTGTTCCTCGAGGCCGGGTTCGCACATTTTCGCCGCGGTGACGATCACGGCGTCGGCGTTGGCCGCGCGCACGCGCCTGACCAGCATCTCTTCCTTTCGCTTTCGCAGGTCGTGCTGCACCGGGCTGTAGGAAGAGTCCTCGATGTAGGACAGGGCGAGATCTCGGAGCGGGTCCCGCCCCCGCGGCACGTCGGAGAGGATCCAGCGCAAACCGATCATGAAGTCGTCGTCGACCACATAGGCCGATCGGCCGATCGAGCGGACCATATCGAACGGAGGCTGTTCGCAGAACGCACCTTCGAAGACGATTCGAATGCGGTCTTCCTGCTTGGCCGCGCTCTCCCGGATCATCGGCAGGACGTAGGCGAGCAGCTCGTTGTGCTCCTCCCGGGGCAAGATGCCGGCAAGGGCTACGAGCGCATAGGCGTCCTCGGCGGCGATCTTCTCCGGAGATTGTCGCTTGATCTCGTAGAGCTCGCGCATCAATGCGCGGTTTCGATTGAAAACCGCCATGGAATGGCGCAACGCCTCGTCGTTGATCTCGGCACCGGCCACGCGCTCGACCATTCGCTGGAGACGATCGTACTCGCCTCGCAGATACTCCGCCGAGGCCGCCGAGTTCGGATTCTGCGGCAGATAGAGAATCTCGCAGGGGTAGTCGTAGTTGCGTCCCCAGATGGCGCCGAGGTTGCGGGCGGCGTCGCATATCGGATGGGTGACGAAAGCGTCGAGCTCGATCTTGTCGGAAAGTGCCAGCTCGAGCGAAGTCTTGATGATGGAACAGAGATAGCTGCCGAAACGGGAGTCGGCCTTGTCGGGCTGAATGTTGCCGCCACGCAGCTTGACCGGAAGTATGCCGGCCGCATGGACGATCTCTTCGGGAAAGTAGACTTGAAAATGGCCGAGCACCTTCCCCCCCCTGTCCCGCCAGGCTCTGACCGTGGGGAAGTCGGTATTCTCGTAGAGCTCGCGACACTGATAAAGCACCTCTTCGAGGGGCTGATCGCGCCAAGAATCGAATAGGTTCTGGCTCATGCTCGTTGCAGGACGCCGCGGCGAGAAGCCGCACCGCTGAGAAAGAGGTTGAGGACGTGGTCGACCTTGGCCGCGGCGACGGGGAACACGCGGCCCGCATGGGGACTCAACGAGATCTCGACCAAGGCCACAAAGGACCAGGAGAGGAGCCGGGGATCCGCGGCCTCCAGCTCACCCGAGGCTACGCCGTCGGACAGTATCGCCTCGACCTGCTCCGGCAGTGCGCTCTGGTAGGCACGCACCAGCCTCTCACGGGTCTCGCCGGTGAACACGTTGATGTCGCGGCGGACCAGGGTGATCACCTCGCGAGCCGTGTGCGGCAGGTTGAAGTAGTCGAGCGTGAGGCGCGCCAGACGATCGCGGCAGCTCCCCTCCATCGCCACCGCCCGGCGGAAGATCTCCTCTTTCTCGGCCAGGTCGGCGTGGAGCATGGCGAGGTAGAGCTCTTCCTTCGAGCTGAAGTGGTGGTAGAGAGCTCCCTTCGTGGCCTCCGCGGCGTTGGCCACTTGATCCATGGTCACATCAGCGAAATTGCGCTCGAGAAAAAGCGTCTTCGCGGCGTCGATGATTCGCGAATGGGTCGCGACGAAGCGGTCTTGGGGTGCCATGGGACAAAACATACCGACGGGTCGGTATGAAAGCAAGAAGAAAATCGCGGCGGCGCGATCGGCGCTGAGATAGCTTCCGTTTCCCAAAGGAGAGGAACCGATGGACGACGCGACAAAAGACCGCCCTCACCTTCCGGTCCCGAGCAACCTCGACGAGTACCGTTCCCTCTTTCACAAAGAGGGAACGTGGCGCCGGGCCGTGCGTGTGATCGCTTCCCGGCATGGGCTGGCTGCTCTGCCGCCACGGCGGGTGATGGAGGGAACCCACATCGTGACACTGCTGGGCGCGACCCACGCGGTCAAGCTCTTCACACCTCTCTTCCCCCGCGACGCCGTCGTGGAGGCGGCTGCCATGCAAGAGGTCGGGGGCAAGCTGCCGGTGCCCACGCCCGAGATCGTTGCGACCGGAGAGCTCGATGGCTGGGACTACATCGTGATGACTCAGGTCTCCGGTTGCCCCATCGGAAAGGTTTGGCCCGACATGATGCCCTCCGCCAAGCTGCGTGTCGCCGGCGGGATCGGGCGCCTGATCGCGGCGCAGCACGCGCTGCCGGTCAATGCCTCGACCGCCCTGGAGCGCGACTGGCCGCGTTTCTTCGAGAGCCAAAGCGCCACCGCCGCCGATCGTCAACGCAGCAACGGGCTACCCGAAGAGATTGCGGGGCAGATACCCGGCTACCTGCATCGGGCCGAAGGCGGCGCGCGGCCGCCGGCTCGGCCGGTCCTCCTGCACGCCGATATCACCCACGAGCACATCCTGCTGAGCGAGAGCCACGGCGACTGGAAGATCAGCGGCTACCTCGATTTCGGCGACGCCTTCATCGGTCCTCGAGGATACGAGCTGCCCGCTCCGGGGCTGCTGATCATGCGCGGCGAGCCGGAGCCCTTGCGGGCACTGATCGAGGCCAGCTGCGCGGCGGCGGGAGAATCCGGCCCTGAGCTGAGGCGCCGGCTCATGGCCCACACCTTGCTGCATCGCTACGCGGATATTGAGTGGATCCGGCACTGGATTCCGGGAGGAGGGGATGCACGCGACCTCGGGGCGCTGGCGGAGGTGTTTTGGCCGGTTGGGTGAGCGTCTCCGGGCCCGAATACCTGCCCCATGGGGAGACTATGGACTGCGCGCTCCGGAAACTCTGGCCGGTTTGGTCTTGCCCTTATTTGGGGCGTTTTTGGTGAGGTGACGGGTCCGCTATGAGGGCCCGTCGAGGATGACGAGACGGACCTTCCCCCGATCTAGTAGACACCTCAGCAATGGGGATAGACTCCCCTCAGGAGGTGTTCATGAACCGCAAGCGCAGGAAGTTCAGCGCCGAGCTCAAGGCGGAGGCGGTGCGACTTGTCCAGGAGAGCTCGAAGAGCCTGGGCGAAGTGGCTCGGGACCTGGATCTACACGAGACCTCTCTGCGGAACTAGGTCAAGCAGACCGCGGCCACGACCATCACGACGGTCGCGAATGGGATGTTCATTGTCGCCCGGTCACCGGTCGGAGGTCATGATGGATGCGCGCCCTGTGAAGATGCGGCTTCCGAGTCTCAATCACGGCGCCGGAAGCGGTGATCGGAGGCATTGGATTGCTTCGGATGCAGGCACCGAGACTACCACTGCCCAGCACAGTGCCGCCGTGCTACTACGTACATCGTGGCCTACAATCGTCCCCCCAACCCAAGGAGCCAAAGGACATGAGCGACGCCGACCAGATTCACCACGGCATCGACTACATCGAGATCGCCGTCACCGACATGGTCGAGTCCAAGCGCTTCTATGAGGCGGCCTTCGGCTGGAAGTTCAACGACTACGGGGCGGGCTATGCCGGGATCCGGAAGCAGGGCGGTGAGGCCGGAGGGCTGCGCCTGGAGGCAAAGGTATCGACGGGTGGTCCCCTGGTCATCCTGTACTCCAACGATCTCGACGCGACTCTCGCGGGGGTCCGCGAAGCGGGCGGGCGGATCGCCAAGGAGCCCTTCGGCTTTCCGGGTGGTCGCCGGTTCCACTTTGAAGACCCGAGCGGCAACGAGCTCGCGGTCTGGTCCGAGGAATGAGCGGAACGCCACGCACTCGGGCAGCCGAGCAGGCTCCACCGGCTTCGTGACATCATGGCTACGTGGATCGCGCTCTTTCGCGGCGTCAATGTCGGCGGAAAGAACATTCTGCCGATGGCACAACTCAGGGACGATCTCGAATCGCTCGACTTGAAGAACGTACGCCCTTACATCCAGAGCGGAAACGTCGTCTTCGACTCCTCGTAAGGAACCGATGGACCGGGACACCTACCGTACCTCCACGCGATACCTCCGCCCATTGAGGTTCGGATCGGAGTTGTCGCTCGTGGCGAAGTAGACGACGGGCGCCCAATGGCTGTAGCGCCCCATGCCGAGCTCGCGGATATCGTCGTGAAGCGACCTCGGGGCGGCGAGCGGGACACCGTCTTCCAGCAGGACCAGGCACGACCCCGCGCGGTCCCCGGCGGCGGGGGGTTGATCCGGGTGTAGATCGAAGAGCCAGGCGTGCCCCGCATCGTGTTCGAAGCGGCCGTCCGGATCGAGATCGTTCGGCACGAGGCGGATGGCGGAGGTGGCGAGCGGGGTGCCGGGCGCGCGGCGGACGACGGCTTGGAGCAGGGTGAGGGCCTCGTGGGGGTGCCCGGCTCGCTGAAGTTCGGCCGCGAGCACGACGTGGGGCTCGCCCGGCCAGGGGAGAGCGTCGACGGCTGGCTGAAGCTGCGTCATGGCATCTTCATTTCGTTCCAGCTGAATCAAAGTCGCTCCGGCGAGCAGGCGGAAGGCGGGATGCTCTCGGCAGGGCGCGGCGACCTGCGTCATGCAAGAATCGAGAGCTGCTTCGACGCGCTCCGGCCGCGACTGCGTGAGCACGGCTTCGAGTGCCTCGATTCTCCGAGCGCAGCGGGCGGGGGTGTCGTCATCGACGTCCACTTCCAATATGGAACGAATCCGCGGTATTGCCTGGCAGTTCTCAGGAACGTGAAGATACTCAGCGCTCCTCCCATCGAAAAAATCGCCCAACACATTTGCGATCAACCTGTGCCCCAATCGGTTCGGATGAACGCCGTCCACCGAGCTGTCCAGCCACGGGTGGGCGTCGCTCGCGGCGGTGGACCGGTTCTCTCGGTGGCGCCTGAAGAGGGTCGGGATGTCGAGCAGGGGGATCGACTTGGCGCCGGCGACGCGACGCATGGCATCGCGATAGTTCGGCTCGAGGGTGGGCGCGATAGCGATCGGCTCGGCTCCAGCGTCGCGGCAACGGTCGATCATGGCGTGCAAGATCGCCTCGTATTCTCCGACCGGCACGCGGCGGACCGCTCCCGGCGCTGCACCGGGAGGCCGCGGTGGATCTTCCTCCTCCGACTCCACGATCCACTCCCGCTTCAGCGAGACGAGAGGATCGCGAAGCTGCCGGTAGATCCAGCTTAGGCGGAGCCGATCGAGGCCGCTGGCCGGGAGCGATCGCACGACCGCCCAGGGATCGGCATTCCAGGCGGCGCGTCCGCCCGGCCGATCGATGGCGGCGCGGAGGGCCTCGAGCAGGGCGCCGTCGGTCAGGCGCTCATAGCCGGAGGGGGAGCGGGTCGCGGCGTCCCGTGCGTCGTTCGTGCCGAAGGCGATCAGAACGATATGGGGCCGGTAGCGCGGCAAGAGCTCGCGCAGATAGACCAAGCCTTGCGCCGAGCTGTAGCCGGGAACACCGGCGTTCAGGACCTTGACGCGGGAGAGGGGGCTCCGTCGCGAGAGCAAGGAGGCGAATGTTGCGTCATCGTCGACATAGAATCCGAAGGCGAAGGAGTCGCCCACGAGGAGGATTCGGAGCTCGCCGGGCGCCGGGGTCGGGGTGGCGGTCGTCCACCAGGGGGCGCCGGAATGACGCAGGCCGTCACCCCCGATCCGGACGGTGTGACGCAGGCCGCTCTCGGACCAAAGCTCTTCGTATCGGGATCCCAGACCGACCGGGGCCTCGATCCGGGCGCCGGGGCGGAGCTCGGTCCAGCGCTCGGGGTGGGGGCGGTAGAGCTCGGAGAAGGGGTTCGCCTCCGGCGTGGCGGGCAGCGGCGAGGGCGCGACACCATCGCGGTCTCCGGGAGCCGGTGGCCACGCCATCTGCAGGCAGAGCGGACCGCCGACGAGCAGGGCCAAGACCGCGATTCTGCCCCATATGGGGAACTTGGGCCGTGCCGCCATGGTCGGAACCGAGGGGACTAGGGAGCGGTGGCACCTTCCGGCGCGGCGCTCAGGTCTCCTATCTGGTCGATGATCTCGATGTGCAAGCGGGCTTCCTGCTCGTAGCGTCCCTTCTCGTCCAACTCCAGCACCTTCGCCCAGGTCTCGCGCGCCAGCTCGTGCCACTGGAGCCGTTCGTAGGCCTTGGCCAGCCCGTGGTGGGCGCCGAGATGCCGCGGCTCGATCTCTATCGCCCGCTTGAGATGAGTGGCTGCGTCATCGAAGCGTTTCGCGACCAGATAGATGCTGCCCAAAGCGTTCGCGGCGCCGGCCGAGGTGGGGGCGAGCTCCGAGCAGTGGATGAATTCGGTGATCGCCTCTTCGTACTGGCCGCGATCCTTGAGCTGCTTGCCCATCGCCGAGTGGTAGGCGTAGAGGGCCTGGGTCGATGTGGGATCGGCGTCGACCGCCCTGCGCGCGGCTTCGACGGCCGCGTCATGGTCGCCCTTTCGTGTGTGCAGCTTGGTCTCGGTCAGGTGAAGGCCGAGGGTGGCCTGCGCGTTGTCGGGATCGAGCGAGAGGGCGCTCTTGTACTCGGCGACCGCCTTCTCTTCGTCCCGGTCCATGCGGAGCTTGCGGCCCATGGTGAGATGGTACTCCACCTGCGCGGTGGGATCACCGTCCGAGAGCTCGATCGCGGCCTGCAGCTCTTCCAGCGCGGTCTCGATCTCACCGGCCCGCCTGAACGTCTTGGCGCGCTCGATTCGCAAATGCGCGGCGTCCGGGAACTTGGCGACCAGCTCGTCGAGAGCCGCGCGGACGGCCGCCTCGTCGCCGGTGCCCCGGTTGAGGGCGCGAGCCATCCCTACCTGGAACTCGATATTCGTGGGTTCGGCGTTGAGTGCGAGCCGGAATGCGTCCGCGGCCTTGTCGAATTGGCCGCTGCGAAAGTAGGTGCGTCCGAGCTTGCCGTGCAGCTCGGCTGGTGTGGATGCCGTGGCGAGCACCATCTTCAATGCGTCGACCAGTGCCAAGGTGTCGCCCGTCGCCGCCTGAGGTCCGGCGAGAGTGTCGGCCGCGGCGATGGCGAGCGACGGCCCTTGGATGTCGGCATCGCCCGTGGTCGTCGTCGCGGGCTGCGTGCCCTCGTTCCCAGCGTCCACGAGCGGCTGTTCGGTTTCCCCCGCCCCGCCGCAGCCGGTGAGAAGCGCCGCGGTGGTCAGGAAAAGAATGCGTGTGTTCATCGTCATCGTTTGAGCCCCATTCGTCGTTGTTTCTTTGTCTCTTCAGCGCTACTCGGATTGACGCAAGATCCGGTCGAGCCAATCTGTGACGGTTTGGTGAACCGCCCCGCGCCCGATCTCGTTGAAGATCTCGTGGTACATGCCGTCGAAAACATGCAGCTCCTTCGCCGGGGCCGCCGCGTCGCGGTGGAAGAGCATGCTGCCTTCGGGAGCGACGACGCGATCGTCCGCGCCGGCGAGGATGAGCAGCGGTACGAGAATCTCCTCGGCTCCACTCAGGACTTCGCCCATGGTTCGCGTGAATTCGGTGTAGAGACGGGCCGAGATCTTGTCATGGACCAGCGGGTCATCGTCGTATGCGCGAACGATCGCCGCATCGTGGCTCAGCAGCGAAGAGTTGATCTCGTTCGCCATGCTCAGGCTCGGCCAAACATTCGAGAGCATCTTCCCCGCGGTCTCTTTCCACCAGGGAACCGGGACTGCCACCCGAAAGAGCGCCCCGGAGAGGATGGCGGCGGCAACCTCTTCTTGCTGATCGAGCAGGTAGTGCGCCACGACGAGCCCACCGAGGGAGTGCCCGATCAGAACACATGGCAGCGAAGGGTGCTTGACGGCGATCTGCTCGACGGCCTCGCTCACGCCGTCGGTGAGCTCGACGAAGCGCCCGATGTGGCCTCGCTGCCCGGGGGATTGACCGTGCCCCAGGTGGTCGAGGGCACGGACCATATAGCCCTTGCCCGCGAGATGTCTGGCGAGCTCGTCATAGCGGCCCGAGTGCTCGCCGAGCCCGTGAGAGATGACTATGGCGGCCCGAGGGGCATCGCAGCTCCACGTGCGCAGGTGGCGACCTGATGGGGACTTCGATTGAGTATGCATACTGAGACCCTCGCGCGATGTCTCGCGCGTCGCGGGCAGTGTAGCGTGTTTTCCCCGATGCACGCGAGTGTCGGGTTCCGGGAGAGAGGGGAGGGGGAAGACGGGGAAGGGGGATGGGGACCGAGTACTGATCCGCCGATCGCCGTCATTCGTCGCCAGGCACGCCCCGTCTCCCCGCGCGCCGCGAACTCGACGTCCTGCGTGCCCGTGGATGGCCGTCGTCGAGAGAGCGGGCCGAGGCCACCAATACGTCGAAGAACTCGTCGTCGGTTGTCTCCCCGGTGATCGCGGCGCAGGCCTGCTCCCCGAATGGGCGCCAATCCTCGCTGGGCAGGCGTACGTCTAAGAACGCGTAGCGGCTATCGAGCGTAGACCAGAAGTCGTTTAGGGGTCGCGCAAGAATGACTTGTCATTTGGCATCCCATCTGCACCACCTCTCCGGCAATCTGGAAACGCCACCTAAACCCCCAATCGAACGCCATAACCCCCAATCGAACGCTATCGGTCGCAGCCGAGAATTGAAGTAAAGTGGCGCCCCCATGTTCACGATCGAATCGCTCACGCACGGCTATGGTGACCGCGTTCTCTTCCAGGATATCTCCTGGCAGGTGACCGAGCGGGAGCGGTGCGCGCTGGTCGGGCCGAACGGGGCGGGGAAGACGACGATCCTCAGAGTGTTGGCGGGGCAGCTCCGCGCCGAGGCGGGGGAGGTGCGGATACCGAGGGGGGCCAAGGTCGGCTATCTGCCGCAGGAGGGGGTGGCTCTTCGCGCCGAGGAGATCGTGATCGAAGAGGCGATGGAGGCGCTGGGGCCCTTTCGGAGCCTCGAGGCGGAGATCGCGGAGCTTCACGATCGACAGGGAGAAGCCGAGGGGGAGGAGCTGGAGCGTCTGAGCGAGCGGGCGGGGGCATTGCAGCACCGTTTCGAGGAGCTCGGCGGGTACGGCGCTCGGGCCGAAGCGGCGCGGGTCTTGGCGGGGCTCGGGATCAGCCAGGACGAGATGCGGCATCCGATCGGCGAGCTTTCGGGGGGGTGGCAGATGCGGGTGGCGCTGGCGAAGCTGGTGCTATCGCGGCCCGATCTGCTTCTTCTGGATGAGCCGACCAACCACCTCGATATCGAGTCGGTGCGCTGGCTCGAGGGGGAGCTGCTCAGCTTTCGGGGAGCGGTCGTGATCGTCACGCACGATCGATACCTGCTCGAGCGTTTGGCGACTCGAGTCGTGGAGCTGCAGGGGCGGCGGCTCGAGGACTACCGGATGGACTACGGCAAGCATCTGGTCGAAAGGGAGCGCCGCCGGGAAGCGTACGAGAAGACGCGGATCGATCGCCAGCAGCAGCGGGACGAGCTCACGGCCTGGATCGAGCGTTTTCGCTACAAGGCGACGAAGGCGCGGCAGGTTCAGAGCCGGATCAAGGGGCGCGATCGCATCGAGCTCTTGCCTCCGCTCGATTGCCGTCCCCGGGTGCGTCTCGCGTTTCCGGCGCCACCGCGGAGCGGTCGGGTGATGCTGGAGGCGGAGGGCGTGGGGCATCGCTACGGCGAGAAGACGGTGCTTTCGGGTGTGGGCTTTTCGGTGGAACGGGGGGACAAGATCGGTGTCGTGGGTGTGAACGGTGTCGGCAAATCGACCTTGCTGCGGCTTCTCGTCGGGCAGGAGCGGGCTACGGCGGGCGACGTGTTGATGGGCGCGAAGACGATCCCAGCCTTTCTGGCCCAGGATCAGTCGCGGGTGCTGGAACCGGCGAGAACGGTGCAAGAGGAGCTCCTGGCCGACGCGGAGCAGCTGCCGGACCGGAACCCGCGCACGATCCTCGGCGCCTTTCTCTTCAGTGGCGACGACATCGACAAAAAGGTGTCGGTGCTCTCGGGTGGCGAGAAGGGGCGCCTGGGGTTGGCGAAGCTACTCCTGCGAAGAGCCAATCTCTTGCTGCTCGATGAGCCCACCAACCATCTCGACATGGTTTCGCGAGACATTCTGGTGCAGGCATTGAGAGAGTACCGAGGCGCCGCGTTGCTCGTATCACACGACCGCAGCGTGCTCGACCGAGTGTGCACGAAAACCCTGTATCTGAGCGAAGGTCGCGCGATGCTCTATCCCGGCACTTGGTCGGAGCTCGAGGCTTGGAGAGAAGCGCGGGCGGAAGAGGAGCGCGAGCGCAGCGCCGCGGCCTCGAAGCCCGATGATGCGCGGAGGAGTACGGAGGCCGGGAAGGAGCAGGCGAAGCCCTCCGCACGGGCGAGCGCGGCGCAACGGAAGGCGAAGCGTAGGCTCGAGCAGATCGAGTTGCGCATCAAGAAGAAAGAGGCGAGAACATCGAAGCTCGAAGAGTCACTTTGCGATCCCGAGCTTTTCCAGTCCCCCAACGGGGCGCGCTACACGCGTGAGTATCAGCAGCTCAAGGAGGAGCTGGAGATGCTCTACGGCGAGTGGGAAGAGACGGCGATGATGTTGGAGGAGTAGTGCTCGAGCTCTACTCGCCCAACACGATCTCGGTCGCGATCGCGCCGACCGTCGCGATGATCGAGAAGAGGAATACTCTCCACACAACGCTGCTCATGATCGCTGCGCTCTCTATAGGAACCCCCCCGGAGCTCCCAGCAAAGACGGAAGCGGCGGTGTAGAGAAGCCCCACACCCAAGCCACACAGGCTAGCGCCGAGAATCCGCCGGCCCATTGGAGCGCCGCCGGCTGCGATCGTCGTTCCCCAGCCACAGATGAGCGGCAGCAGCAACACCAGATGGACCAGGTCACCGAGCTCGGGCAGCGTTCGATTGCTGGCGACATATGAGAAGTCGGCCGCGCCGAAAACCGCCGCCGCGCCGATTGCCAAGGCTGCAATATGCCAGTACCTGGGCGAGCTCATGCTCCTTCGCTGCATTCGCTGGCGCGCCCTGCGCCTGATCGTCAAGGGCCAGTTGTAGAAGAGCCGGAAGATCCAGTGCTCGAGCAGAGCCCCTCCCTCGCCGAAGACAGGTACCACATGAACCGCCTCGGTAGCCCAATGGCCTGCCATGAAGCGGGCCAAGGTCGGGTAGCGCTGCGCCATCTGTATCGGAAAGGCGAGGTAGCCGATGTACTTGAAGAAACCCAGGAAGACCGCGATGTTGTAGTCTTTGAAGTTCCGCTCTCGGATCACCAGATACACAACATACAGGCCGCGAACGAGCGATCCGGGCGAGATCGGAACGACCTGAAAGAGGGCGATGATGCCGGCCCCGACCGCCCAGGCCTGCGCGCGTGGCATCTCCGGGTGGGTCCACACATAGATCAAGGCGACGAGAACCGATACCACTTGGGTGATCGGCACGGTGCAGACGTGCACCGCGAGGCTCTTCAGGTATTTTTGTATGAAGGGGTCTTTGATCCGCGACCGGATGATCGCCGCCTCTTCGTGGTCGATGATATGTTTGGCCTCACCCTCTTCGACCATGGTGAAGAGCCACTCTTCGCGCATGGCTGCATCGAAGTAGAGACGCACGGGCCGAATGAAGATATATCTGAGGCGCTCCCGGAAATAGTCGCGATCGGTCAGAAAACGGTGTATGCCCACCGGCAAGATGGAGAGGGGTAGATGCAGCAAGAACATGGGTGGCGACTTGGCGAGCGCCAATGCCCGATCGGGCCGCACTCGTCCGGCACGGTGCCAGGGGAGGATCGATTCCGCGATCTTTGCTCGTATGGCTCTTCGCAGATACTCCCGACTCGTCAGAATGCCGCGATAGTGCCGGCGGAGGTCGTCTCTGCCCCAGAGCCTGCGAATGAAGCCCCCGAGGATGGGGATCAGGCCGAGCACCCGGAAGAACAGCGTGAGGAAGAAACTCTTTTCGAGGTTTTCCAGGCAATCATCGTCGATGATGTTGCGAATTCGCCACCCGCGGCGAGAGCGATCGAGAAGTGTGTCCCAGAGCTTCCGGTCGTAGAGCAAGCGGAGACGGTTGTGGGTGACATCGGGTACGGAATCTCGGTAGATCTCATCGGCTTCACGCAGATCCTCGAGCAGAGGACGCATATCGGCGAAGCGGTCGGAGTGGCGATCTACGAACGACTCCAGCTCGTCGATGTTCCCGCGATCGAACTGCACCAAGCTGCCCCGGAACAGCCCGAGCACGATCAGCTTCAGGTCGCCCGGGCTCATCGGCAGGAAGGGAAGGAGGGCGAGTCCGGCGCGGAAATCGACGGCGAGGAGCCCGGCGGCGGGGTCGCCTTCGGTGTCGCTTCTCTTCAAACAGTTCGGTTGGCTCTTGCAGGTCGACCATTCGTACTGTCGGGCGAATTCGTGCGCGCCCATCTCGTGCAGCAGCGTGACGAATTCGGCCATGAACACTTTTTTTGCGCGGTACTCGTCGGATCCTAGCTTCTCCGGAGGCACCGGCTTGCCCTGGCGCCAACGCTTCAAATAGTCGAGATGCTCGTCCACCTCGAGACGCCACGTTCGCCCGTCGACCCAGTCGCTCAGCTCACCACAGCTGCCGAGTGTTGTATCGATGAAGGTCGCGTGAATATCGTTGACAGCTCCCTCTTCGGCCAGCCCGATCGATGCACCGCGGCGGATGAACTTCTGCCAGAGCGCGCCGGAGCGCGCCGCGGCCGGATTGCTCTGCAGCTGGAAAGGTCCCTGAAACCCTATTCCATAGAGCACGTTCCGAAAGAGGAGCGCGCCGCCCGAGGGGGGGATCAAGATCTTGATCGCGTAGCTCGATCCGGGGCTGATGCCGTCGATCTCTCCCCCCGCGACATCCAGAACACGCACCTTGTAGACTTGGCCGGCGAATCCCCCGCCCACGAATCGTTCCACCACGAGGCGGATCGTCCCACTGCCTCCTCGCTCCGCGCCGATTACCGCCTCGGCGTCGTACACAAGCTCATCGCCGGGATCGTATCGATCCACGCGGGCGGAACGGTGCAGATCCGCGGTCGAGATTCGACCCCTCAGCTCTTCAACTATGATGTCGGTGGATTGCTGGGTCGTCATCATCTTTCCGTGACCGTGTAGTTCGGCTCTGTGCGCGGCTTCTTCAGTGATCGAGCTCGTAGCCGAGCAGCTCCGCGATCCGATCGGGGGAGCAAGCACCTTGCCGAACGATTCGGGGGGTGGCGGCGACGAAATCGACCACGGTCGTGGGCAGAGCGCCGCTCGGAGAATCGCCGCCATCGAGGATCAGGTCGATTCGCCCCAGCAGTTCGCCGGCGACTTCATCGGCGCTGGATGCGGGCGGCGCTCCGGATAGATTTGCGCTGGTGGAGATCACGGCGCCCTCGAGTGCCGCTGCAAGGGCGCGGGTCAGCGCATCGGCGGCCCGACGGAGTCCAACACGGTCATGGGGATCACGGAGCTCTCGACCGACCGCGGGCCCGGCCGGGAGCAAGAGAGAGACCTTTTGCGGCCACAGAACCGATATCGCCTTTTGGATGTGGGGCGCGATCGGCTCGATCCACTGGCCCTGCCGCGGCACGTCGAGCAGGGCGATGAGGAAACGCTTGTCGTCCATGCGTCCCTTCACCTCGGCGAGCGTGCGTGCCCCTTCGTCGGTGGCGGGGGCGGCCAAGCCGAAAACCGTGTCTGTGGGGAAGGCAACGACGCCGCCGGAACGGAGGACGTCCACGGCGCGTCCAATGGTCTCGCGCGCAGGATGCCTTCGATCGATCGTCAGCCGCTCCAGATTTCGTCCCATAGGCAGCTTTCCTCTCGTTCGAAGACTAATTGAATGGCGGCCCGGATTCTGCACCATCGGTGGGCGATTGTGAACGCCTACCTCTCGATCCGCAACCACTCCGATGGCCGCCCGATCCGCAACCCCCTGTGAAGCAGCGCCGCGACCCCTACGATGTTGACTGTCAAGTACTGAAGTCCATGCGAAGCAACGGCGTAGGTGTCCGCCAGGATCGGGTCGAGAGCGCGGCCGTTGGTGGAGACCAGCTCCAGCCCTTGCTTTGCGAAGAAGTGGAAGGTGCCGATCTGCCCCGGGAGCGAGGGGATCAAGGACCCCGCCCCCGTGATCGCCGAGAGGGCGAGAGCGGAGGGAAGTCCCCGGGCCGGCCCGTCCAGAGGCAGGTCGTAGGCGATAGCGATCGCGTGGAAGGTGAGCCCGACAAGAAACCAAACTCCGATCGTCTGGGCGACCGCCACGGAGACGATCATCGGGGAGGCGCCGACCCGAAACCCATCGATCAAGCCTTGCGTGATATGCCCGACGACCCCTCCCATTCGAACGACCCGGCGACGCACTGCATCCGATGCCAGCAAGCGATGGGTAAGCCCCAATCCCCCCGCCAGCAACACGACGGTCGCCACGCTCAGGAGCGCGGCGTTCCAGCGGGTCAAGCCTCCAAGGGCCTGGGGGGCCAGCCAGGGGACGATGGCGAGCATGAGGATCAAACCGACGAGGTCGCACAATCGCTCCAATAGCACGGTGGCGAAGACCTGAGAGCGACTGATCCCCGCCATGCGGCCCATCAGACCGGCCCGCACGACCTCACCCGCTCTAGCGGGGAGCACGTTGTTGGCCAGGAAGCCGATGGCGCAGATATCGTGGGGAAGCCAGAAGCTCGTGCGGGCGATCGGGGAAAGAAGGGTCTGCCACCTCCAGCCCCGCAGAAGCGAGGTGAGGAGTACAAGGATGACCGCGAAGGCGATCGGAATCGGTCGCGCCGATGCGAGTGACCCCACGATCCCCGAGAGCGAGGAATCCGCGAAGGCCAAATAGAGGAAGACGGCGCTTGCGGCGGCGGCGAACCAGAGCTGTTTTCGTCCGGACCGAGCGCCGATTCCCCAACGAGCCGGGCTCTCCGCACCGGATGTTCCCTTCACTTGAGCCGCTCCTCGATCATCTTGTGCACCAGTTTCGGATCGGCCTGCCCGCGGGTGGATTTCATAATCTGCCCCACCAAGAACCCGAGCGATTTCTTCTTGCCGGCTTCGAGACTCGCGACCGCATCGGGGTGATCGGCGATGACACGGTCGACGATCGGTTGGAGCGCCGCCGAATCGCTGATCCGCGCCAAGGCCAGCCGCTCGATCACCGCGCCCGCCGCC
>NYZA01000223.1 GCA_002686955.1 Gemmatimonadota bacterium | reverse complement strand
GGCTTCGTTGGAGATGGGACCGCGCGAATCGCGGCGCTGCTGGCGATGGCCGCCCCCTCCCTCATTCTGTGGTCCGCCGTGGGGGTGCGCGACGCGCCGATTCACCTCTGTCTGATGATCGGTATGGCGGCCGCCTGCAGGCTGGAATCCCAGGCGCGCTTGCCGATGCTCGTGGTTGCCTGTCTCTCGGTTGGAATCTTGACCGGGCTGCGCCCGCATGTCGGCGTCATCGTCGGGTTGGGGGTGATCGCCGGAACGCTGCGCCGCCCTTCGATCCCGAGAGTCGCCGGTCTCGCTTTCCTGGTCGTGGGCGTAGGCACTGCGATCGCGGCGGCCGGGCAGGGTTTCCTAGGGTACGAACATATCGTTCAGGAGTGGGGTCTCCAGGCCCTGGCGACAAAGCGCATGGACCTGGCCACGGGTGGGGATTCTTCGTACATGGCGCACGTGAACATCGCCAATCCCGGGGAGCTGGTGCGTTTCCTGCCGATCGCGATCTTCTACTTCTTCTTCTCGCCCTTTCCATGGGAAGCCACTAGGAGCTCGCTTGCATTGATGTCGCTTCCAGAGTCGCTCTGTTGGTATACACTCCTGCCGGCCGCTGCCGTGGGAACGGCCATGCTCTTGAGATCGCGCCCCCCCGGTATCGCTACACTCGCAATTGTTATGACCTGCCTCGGAATCGTGTACACCTTGTTGGAAGGAAATGTAGGAACACTCTACCGGCATCGCGTCCAGTTTCAGTTGTTGGCTTTGGTTCCGATCGCGGCCGGCCTCGGGCGTTTTCTCGGACCAAGGTTTGCTTTCTGTCGTGAAACATGATGCCGAGGAGTGGTCCGCCGATCGTAGGCATCGATTTTCGCCCCGCGCTCTTTTCGTGTACGGGGATAGGTCGCTATACACACGAGCTCGTTCGGGCGATCGACTGCCTCGGGCGCGACGATGTGAAGATGATGCTCTATGGCGATGCGTGGAGGAAGGTCGCTCAAAACGACCGAATCACACAGCTTCTCAGCGCGCGCAAGGGTGTGCTGCGCAGGCGCCGGATTCCCGGTCGGCTGGCCCCCGTCCTCTCCTATCTGGGGATGGGAGTGGAACGCCGGCTCGGCGGCATCGATCTTTTTCATCTCACTGACCTGGCGCTTCTTCCCGTCAGAAGGGCCGTGACGGTCGTAACGGTTCACGATCTCGCTTTCGAGATCGACTCCGCTTTTCATGGGAGGGCTTTCCGGCGAGATGTGCCTGGCCGCCTCCGCGCGGCCGTTGCACGCGCCGCACGCGTGATCGTGCCCTCACACGAGACGGCGAGGCAGCTTCGGCTGCGCTACAGCGTCGTCGAGGATCGCATCCACGTCGTGCCCCACGGATGCGACCATATGAGGGACCGAACCCGGGAGGCGAGCGCGGACGAATTGGAGCGTTTGCTGGCGCGGCACGGAGTGGAGCGGCCCTACGCGCTCTGCGTCGGCACGATCGAACCACGAAAGAACCACGACGTGCTCCTGGATGCGTTTCGACTTTTCGCGCGTCGGAATTCGCACACCTTGGTGCTGGTCGGCGGTTTCGGGTGGATGTGTGACGGTCTCCGAGATCGTCTCGCTCATGGGCGGGAGAGGGGCAGAGTGCGACACATGGAGAATCTGGACGATCGCTTCCTGCCGCCTCTGTATCGGGAGGCACAATGGAGCATATACCCCTCCCTCTACGAAGGATTTGGCCTTCCGGTTCTGGAATCGATGGCCTGCGGCACACCGGCAATTACGACCCGCCGCGGCGCTCTCGAGGAGGTCGGTGGCGATGCGGTCCGCTACGTCGATCCGGAAGATCCGGAGGAGATGGCCAAAGCGATGGCGGAGCTGTCGGACGACGCGGAGCTTCGCGCCGAAATGAGCGAAGCGGGCGCGGAGAGAGCCGGCGGCTTCGGTTGGGCGAGAGCAGCTCAAAGCCATCTCGAAGTGTACCGGGCGGTCGCGTCGGAGATCGATGCCTCATGAGGATCATGGTCGACATATCGATTCAGGGGACCGAATACCCGACCGGCGTAAACCGCGTCCAGCGGTCCCTTCTCGCGGCTTTGGCCCGGCTCGACCAGGAGAACGAATACCTTCTGGTCAGCAAGCGCCACACGAAAACTTGGTTCGACCTTCCGCCGAATTTTCAGCACATATCGATCGGGGAGACATGGCCGAGCTACATGTGGCGAGAATGGGTTCTTCCGTCGGCAATGGCCAAGTGGAGAATCGATCTCATTCATTCACCGGTTTCGGCGATTCCATTGCGCGGCGATGCAAAGAAGATCGCGACGGAGCACGATCTTCCATGGGTAGAGAGTAATGCAACCACCGGCAGTGGTGCCACCGTGGCACGGGGGCATCGAAGCCGTCTCTTCCTCGGCATCCATATGGCGTCGAAAATCGTCGCCGTATCGAACAAGACCAGAGACGATATTGTGTCGCTCTATCCGGACGGCGGGGATAGAGTGGTGGTGATTCACAATGGGATCGACGCTTGTTTCCGTCCCTTAGCGATCCCGAGCGCACGCGCGTTGCTCCTGCACCGATACGGGATTCCGGATCGGCCCTACGTCTTCTTCGTAGGAACTCGTCGACGCAAGAAGAACCTGTGTGCATTGCTGGATGCGTTCATGTCGCTTTCAGATTCCGACTGTCGCGATCATCAACTCGTCCTTGCCGGGATTCGTGGTGCGGGAGGGCGAGAGATCGAAGACGCCGCGCGCTCACCAGAGCTGCGGGGAGCCGTGCACGTATTGGGCTATGTCGCCGATGACGACCTGGTGTGTCTCTACAATCACGCGAAGGTGGTCGTCTACCCATCTCTATTCGAGGGCTTCGGACTTCCGCCCCTCGAGGCGATGGCCTGCGGAACTCCGGTTCTCGCGTCGAGCGGCGGCGCGATACCGGAAGTGGTGGGCGACGCCGCCCTTCTCTTCTCTCCGGATCGGCCGAAAGAGCTGGCGGACGCCTTGAAGCGGATTCTCCGCGACCCGGAACTGCGATGCGATCTTCGCCGGCGCGGGTTGCGACGCGCCCAGCTCTTTTCATGGGAGCGAAGCGCGGGCTCGTACATGGAGCTCTATCGGGAACTGATCGATCGAGCCAGCGGTGTTCCAAGCGGTGTGGGTGGGAGCGGATGAGAATCGCCGTCGACGGCACCTCGATCGGGCCCGGGCCCTCCGGAGCTAGGACCCGCCTGCTCAATCTTTATGTCGCCTACGCAGGGCTCTCGGCACGGCATGAAATCGTGGTGTATCTGGCGCCCGGAACCGGTCTCGATGCCCCTCTGCTCGGCGCCGGAATCGAATGCGTGGAAGTGTCGAAGCCGCCCTCTCCCCTCGGGCGGGCGCTTCGTGCGGGGGCGATCTGGAGGGAGCGGCTGGAGAAGGAGGGAGCGGACATATTTCAGGCGGAGACCCTGCCGATTCCGAGCGCGCTCGGCCGGCCGGTGCTGCTTACCTTGCACGATGTTCGCGACTTGGCCGAATCCGGCACACACTTCGGAATCCGTAGACTCTACGCGCGTTATCTGCTGCCCCGAGATCTGCGACGGGTCGAGCGCGTGATCACCGTTTCGCGGCATACGCGCGATGAGGTGATCGTCCAGCTGCGTGGGGATCGGGAGAAGATCGTGGTGGTGCCGAACGCCGCCGATGGCCGGGTGGTTCGAGTCGAAGACGAGCGAAGCCTCGCTCGATTCCGTCGCCGCCACGGAATCCCCTGGCGATTCATCTTGGCGTTGGGACATTTGGAGAAGAGGAAGAATCTTGGAGTCGTCATCGCGGCGCTCGGAGAGCTGCGGCGCCACGATTCGGTGGGCGATGTCGGCCTCGTCCTGGCCGGGCGAGACGAGTTTGGAGAGGGCGATGGCCTGCGCCTGCACGCGGAGCGGGAATCGGTTCCCCTGATCGTCACCGGTCCCCTCGACGATCACGATCGCAACTGCGCGCTTTCGGCCGCGTGTTGTCTGGCGATGCCCTCGCTCTCGGAGGGGTTCGGAATCGTGCCGCTGGAGGCGATGTCGACCGGGTGCCCGGTCGTTGCGGCGACCTCGGGGGCGATCCCGGAGGTGGTCGCCGACGGAGCGCTACTGGTGGAGTGCGGGGATCGCCGCGGTTGGACCCTTGCCCTCAGCCGTGTTCTCAGCGACCCCTCGACCGCTGAAGATCTCGTCGATAGCGGGCGCCGCCGTGTTCGAGCATACGGGTGGACGCGGTCCGCCGAGCTTCTGCGTGATCTCCACGATGAGCTCGGCGGGACGGGGGACTGGAGGAGCTGAGAAGCTACTCGGCCTCTTCCGCGAAGATGCCCGAGAGCCATGTGAGCGACACCGGGATTCGATCGGCGAAGACGTCGGAGTGTCCGCCTACGAAGGTCTCGAAGGTCACCTGTCCCACGCCGAGAGCTCCCTCCGCCGTCGTGACGAAGTCCGCCACATCGTCGGCCAGGCCGAGATCATCGAAGTCCCCGACGTCGACGAAGAAGTCGGTATCTTGCGCCAGCAAACCGCCCGCGACGAGCGCATCGCCCATGAGGGTCTGCGCATCGTGATGAAGCAGCCATTGGTCGTCGAAGACCGTCGTGACGGTGCCGCCCGCGGCGTCGATTGGGAGCTGAGCACCGATCCAGATATCGTCGTCGAGCTGCGGCGTGCCGGAGTCGGTGACGAGCGACAGTGGGTACTGATAGTTGTCCAATTGCGACAGGGGAGGATCGGTGAAGAGCAAGGGATCGAGCAGAGCAGCGTAGGTCGTATCTCCCAATCCCAGGGCAACCTGGGCACCCATGTCGAATGCCGCGAGGGGGCCCGCGATCGGCGTGAATGCGCCGCTGAGCGCGAAGGAGAAGGTCGTGAAGACCGCGTTCTCGTCGCCGATCAGCGCCGCGGAGCCCGCGTTCATTGCGTCCGCATCGAGCAGGGCCTTCGTCTCCGCGAGCAGAATCTGTGGCACCGAGAGCCCGATCAGCGGGTCGACATCGAGGAAGTTCGAGAAGGCCAGCGGAGCGGAGTGGGCCAGCACCGCGGAGAAGACCGGAACGGTCTCGGCGATCAAGGTCGCTCCGTAGCCCCCCATCGAGAGCCCGCCGATCGCTCGACCGGAGGCCGAGAAGGGGTCGCCCAGCGCGAGTCCTGCCAGCGAGATCGGTGTCGGCGTGGAGGTGTTGTACGTTGCCTCGACCTGCTCCATGACGCCGAGGATGTAGCTCTTGAACGCGCCGAAGGCCACGTTCTCCGGAACCGCGACACCGACCGCCTCGTCAAAGACCGAGTCGGTGTAGAAGCTGCCGATCAGATCGCCCATTCCGTTCGGCATGACCACGATCATCGGCTCGATCGTGCCATCGGCGATCATTCCATCCAGCAACTGCGGCAATCCGTAGGTCTGAACCCAGGTCCAGGGATCGTTGCCGAAACCATGCAGCAGATAAAGCACGGGATAGCCGTCGGCGTTCGCGTCGGAGTAGTCGGGGGGAAGGTAGATCAAGAAGGTGGGCGCCTGCTTCTCCAGCGCCAGCCCCAGGGTACCGAGCGTGTGCTGCGTGCCTCCGAGCATCGCCGCGACGCCGGCGCTGACCGCGACCTCGGTGATCCCTCTCTCGATCGCCGCGAGATCGACCCCAGTCGTGTCGCTCGAGCAGCCGGCGGTCATCACACCCGCCAGGGCAAGGGAGAGGCCGGTCTTCGTCGGAATGTGGAAATCGATGGTCGAGCGCATAATTGAAGGTCTCCTCTACGATCCGAAGCCGACTGGGCGACGCTGATCTCGCGGTTGTATTCTTGCTCGCTCCGGCGACTCACGAGACCCTCCGCCGGCGCGCACTGTCTTCAGAGCATTCGCTTTTACAGCATCGCTCCGGGGCCGTCAACGTTGGACTCGAGCGACGAAGCTGCTAGAGTGCCGCGTTTCCAATCGATCGACCGGGCACTCAAAATGCACGCCGGCGTGACCGGCGTCCAGGAATTCGAGAAAGGCAATCGGCATGAAGAGACAGGCAACGAACGGGATGATCGGCCTCGCGCTCGTCCTCCTAACGGCGCTTCCCGCCCTGGCGGCTACCCTCCGCGGGACCGTCTCGGATCTCGACTCTGGTGCGCCCCTTCCCTCGGCTAATATCGAAGTCGTGGGTGAGGAGGGCCTCGGCACAGCCAGCCGCACCAACGGCCGCTATCTGATCGATTTGCCTCCGGGCCGTCACACTCTTCGGGTCAGCTTTCTCGGCTACGCCACTTTCGAGGAGATGGTCGAAGTGCCGGCCGCGGGCGCCCGGCGCGATGTAGCGCTCGAGCTGACCTCGGTGTTCCTCGATCCGGTGGTCGTCTCCGCGTCGCGACACGCCGAGAAGATCACCGATGCCCCCGCCGCGATTACCGTAATCGGGACGGCTGAAATCGAGGCGCGCGAGACCTCGACGGCCGCCGAGCACATCGCCGCGGTCAAGGGAATCGACTACACCAAATCGGGTCTCGACACCTACCAGATCAACGCCCGTGGCATGAACTCCACCTTTCCGCGGCGCATGCTGGTGATGACCGACAATCGGTCGAACCTGCTCCCCGGCATCGGGATCGTACGTTGGAGCATGCTGAGCGCCGCCGCACCCGACCTCGACCGGATCGAAGTGGTGACCGGTCCCGCCTCCGCCTTGTACGGCAACGCGGCCCTCTCGGGAACGGTGTTGGTGCAGACCAAGTCGCCGCTCGACGAGCAGGGGCTCAGCGCCACGCTCTCGGGCGGAGAGCGCAGCACCATGAAGGTCGCGGCCCGCTACGCGGGACTGGCGAACGACGACCTGGGCTACAAGATCTCGGTCGAGCGCTTCCAGGGAGACGATTGGGAAAGGGTCGATGAAACAGCGAATTGGTTCGTGAGCATCAAGGAGCCGACGGCCGATAGCCCGCTCACCGTCTTCAACGCCGACGGCACGGAGCGAATGACCGTCACCAGCCCGGACTTCGGCATCGAAAACACCCATGTGGATGCCCGCGTCGATTGGGATCTCACCGAGACCGGCCGGCTCTCCTTCTTCAGCGGCTGGTCCCAAACCAACAGCATCACTCTGACCGGTCTGGGGCGCTACCAAATCAAGGATTGGCAGACCGGTTACGGTCAGCTCGCATATCGCGATGAGCGCTTTTTCGTGCAGGGATACGTCACCGGAAACGATGCGGGAGATACGTACAATCTGATCAGCGGGTCCGCGATCATCGACAGGTCGATCGCCTACGACCTGGAAGCGCAACACAACTTCACCCTGGGCGATCGCGCCTCCGTCATTTGGGGCGGCAACTACCGCCAGCTCAACAACGATTCGGAAGGAACCTTCATTCCGGAGAAGAAGACCTTCGATCTTTTCGGCGCCTACACCCAGGCCGAGTTCGAGCTGGCGAGCACGCTCGATCTGATCGGGGCGTTTCGCATCGACACCCACCCGGAAACCGATGCCCAGTACTCTCCGAAGGCGGGATTCGTCTGGAAGCCCTTGGCCAACCACACATTCCGCGCTACATACAACAAGGCGTTCCAGAATCCGATCTTCACCGAGTTCTTCCTCGAACTGCCGGTGGGAGATGTTCCGGCCGTCGATCAGAACGGCATCGTGATACTCGCGCCCGACCCGGCGGACAGCAACAAGGTGGGACCACTACTCGTTCCCGGCTACGCCACCGGCAACCCCGACATCAAGCCGGAGGAGATCACGACTTTCGAGTTCGGTTACCAAGGCTTGATCGCCGAGAAGTGGCTCGCGTCGCTCGACGTCCACCAGAGCCGCTACGACGATTTCATCTCCGATCTGATGCCTTACTACGGCCCCCTGACGGAGCTGCCGCAGATCGACGTCGACCTCGACGGCGAGCCGAATCCGCTGCCGGGACGCCCCCGGCTCGATGACAACGGCAACGTCATTGCCTACGACTTCATCGGCTACACCAACTTCGGCCCGGTCGACGTAACCGGTTTCGACCTCGGTCTCACCTATCTGGTCACGCCCGAGCTGCAAGTGGGCGGCACCTACTCCTATCTGAGCGCCGGCGATATCGAAGCGGTTGTCGACGAAGAGGACTTCGCTGTCGATCCGATCTCCGGCGTCTTGGTGGGCAGCCCTCTCAACGCCCCCGAGAACAAGTTCACGCTGAACGCGCTCTACCGGGCCGACGGCGGATGGTCCGGTTCCTTCGGCCTGCGCTGGGTCGAAGAGTTCGAGTGGGGCGCGGGGCTCTACGAGGGCACGATTCCGAGCTACACCGTGGTCGACGGCTCGGTGGGCTACGCCATCACCGGAAATGTAGAGCTGTCGATTATCGGCACCAACATCCTAGACGACCAGCATGTCGAGCTGATCGGTGCGCCGGAGATCGGGCGGCAGATTCTCGGCCGTATTTCGGTGAAGATGTAGCCGCCCTCGATCAGGGAACGACCGGATCGCTATTCTGTGACCCAGGGCTGGGAGCGTCGAAAAGCTCCCAGCTCCCTCGCGCGTCGGGATAGCGTCCCAGGCTCCAGTCGGAATCCTGGTAGCCGAACACCATGCGGTCGATGAGCACCGTGTCGGGGTCGGCGTCGAGGACAAGCGCGAGCTCTTCGCCGTCGCGGTCCAGCTTGAAGTCGGCATGGAAGACACCCTGCTCCGGGTCTTTGTCGAGCCAGACGACGACCGACTGCTCCGGCATCAACGTCGCCGCCGGCAGCGGCCATGCAAAGGGCTCGTCTTCGAAATCGTCCGTGAGATAGTGACCCTCCAGATCGATCGGGTTCTCGCCGGAATTGAGCAGCTCGACCCAGTCCTCGAACTCGCCGTAACCGTCGTCGATGAATAGACTCGTCCTCGCGCTCGTCAGTCGGTCGCTCTCTCCTTCGATCACGGAGTAGACCAGATCGTATCGACCCGGTGGATAGAGGGTCTCGTTCGTGGAGATACGCAGCCTTTGGCTGTATTCCCACACCTGCCCCGGTCCCAGGATCGGGGGGTCGACCGTGAGAATCGGGTTTTTGGCATGGCGGATTCCCCCTTCATACTCGAGATCCATCTCGATCCTCACGTCGAGCTCTTCCCGCCAAGTCGAGCTGAGCACGATATCGACGGTGAATCGGTCCGCTCTTCTCCGGACATCGCCCCCGACCGGCCACACATCGAGAAGCGCCGCCGGCGACCAATCATTCGACGTGCCCGGTGTTGCACTTTCGAGCACGCGGATCGCGCCGAATCCGTCGGGGTAGCGGCCGACGGCATCTGCGCCGCTGAAAGCAGCGAGATCGATCGAATCGACCGGAGCCGAATCGGCCGCCGTCAGCCAGATCCAATCATCGCCCCGCGCGTCCGGAGGAAGCTCGATATAGAGATGCTCTCCAGCTTCGAGCAGGACGCCGGGAAGCGGCCATTTCTCCGGCGCGAAGGGATCGTCGCTCAGATGGAAGCCCGCGACATCGATCGCCGTGGCTCCACGGTAGTGGAACTCCGCGCCCAGCGCCGCCGAGACGGTATCGTCGTCGCCGAGCAGCACCTCGTTGATCGCCAGGTCCACCCATTGCGGCGGCATCAAGGAATCGATCGAAGCCCGCAAGAAAGCTTCGCGGTCCTCCATTACGTTGATCACGGTATCGACCTCGGCGAGGAAGAGGTCGAAGCGCTCCCGTGTTCGTTTCTCGACATCGATCAGAGCATCGTCCTCCTGGTCCGCCGCACGAGCCTCGAGAAGCGCCGCCATGCTCTCGCTGTCGAAGGGCCCATCGAGAAGCTCGCCCAACCGTTCCAGATACCTGCGCTTGAATGAGGGAACACTGAGCACACGGTCGACCAATCCGTTGTGAAGACCCGAGGGGCCGGGAGTCTCCTCCGTGGCGTAAATCGCCGGCAGCGACGCGCTTCGCATCACATTATCGAGATCCCAAGGGAGGATTCGCCACGCTCCTCCAGCTCGGTCGCGGTGGAGGATGAAATTGTGGCCGGCGAAATCTAGCGCCCCGGCAGTGACGGCCGCGGCGTACCAATCGATGAAAAGATCGACATCTAGCGAGCCGAGCAGCCACTCTTCCAGGCGATCGTCGGTAGTCGCAAACAGGGCCTCGATGAATGCGATAATATCGTCACGAAGCCAGTCGTCCTCGGTCGTGTTGACGAAACCCTCGATGTACTCCTCGACCGTGTCTTTCACTTCGATCTTCCGCTCGACCTTGTAGCAGCGCCCGACCGGATCGAGTCCGATCCGCTCGAGATATTCGATGTCGGGCTCTTCGATCTGAAAGCGGAGCCCGGAGTAGACCCCGTTCACCTGCAGCCTCACCGGCTTCACGGAATAGCAGGGCACCGCTGCTTCCAGCATTAGGTCGTGCGCGCCGAGCTCACGAAGTAGGCTCCCGTCGCGGAAGTTCGCGCTGAGCGACACAACATCGGAACCGTCGACGTCGGGGCCCTCGTCTATTCGGAACTTGTAGGATTTCTTCGGGTGGCTCTGACTCGTGGTTCCTCTGAAGTTGACCCTGCCGATCCGCGTCGTTCCATCGAATGGTCAGGGTCGCGGGCACGCGGAACTTGCCGGGCAGTGCGCGCTCCATTCGGCGCTGATCCGCCGGGTCGATCTCGAGCTCGATCCATCGAGTATTCGACTGCGATCGGTCTCGCTCGTCGACACCGTCGGTCGCGACCGCGTCGCCGATCGTGCCGTCCGATCTCCTTGCGGCGATCTCGTAGCTGAGATCGGTTCCGGCCGGGACCAGAGCCCACGTAAGGTAACGGTGTGACAGGGCCACCAAATCGCGTTCCGCGTCGAGCACGGCGACTTGATACCCGTCCTGCCGGGCCCCGGGAGGTTGGCGCCATGTCAAGAGAGCGCCGCCGTAGGTCGGAATGGCCGACAGCTCCTGCACGGCGGCGAGCCTTGGAGGATTCGCTTCGATCGCATGAAGCGCGATGGCCGCGATGAACGATCGGCCGGTCGTTTGAGGCTCGATGGCAACATCGAGCAGGTCGCCCCCGGCGCTCACGGCCCGTCGAATATCGAGAGACCTTTGCTTGCCCACGAGGGAGTACACATCCAGATCGGAGATCAGGGGCCGGCCGTCGACCAGGACTTTCTGAACGACGGCGCCCGGCCCGTTCGAGACACGATCGGTCATGCGCAATGTGAGCTCGTAGAGACCGGGCTCGACCGGGAAACGGTAGATCGGTGTCTCCACCCGGATCTGTCCGTACAGCGCACGCTCTTCTCCGGGACCGTCGATATAGAGATGATCGATCGTGATGTCGTGGGCGAACCCCGAGAGATGGCCGGCCTCCCCCTCGGCGTACGCCTGATCGGCCCGATAGATCAGGCCGTCCGCACCCGCAACCGTAGTGTCCGATCCGCAGTTGAACGCCCAGCCACCCTCACCCCCTCCGCCCGGCGACTGCAAGGGCGCGAGGACGATCGCGGCGGTAGCGAATGGACGAAGCACGCCGTATTGCTGATGAATCATCCCGATCTCCTCACATCACACACAATCGGTTTCCCGCGCCCGAAACATGAACTACGGTACCGGCGCCGCTTCGCAACGTCGAAGTCGGCGGCGGCGAGAGCAAACCGTGATCACGGGCGAGGCGCGGCTCCCACCGTCCATATTCCCCCCAAGCGCCTTGGAGGTATCGATCGATGCTGCGAGCGATTACTTCGGGTCTGGTAGCGCTGCTGGTGCTCTCCGCGAGCCCCGCCTCCGCCTATGAGCGCTGCTTTCTGCTAACTCAAAACGGCGAGGAGGTCGCCTGGTTCACCCTGAGCTCCCAGTGGGACCATCCGACCGACGATTTTTCCGGAACTTGGCTCAACACCGATGCCGAGACTGGAAGCATCGAAGGGACCTACGTCATCGAAGACGAGGGCTACGTGACGATCGACTACTGGTTCGCGTCGGAGGTGGGCGACCACTCCGGCTCGGTCACCATCGCCCGGCCCGATCTCGTGCCGATCGAGTGCGATTACTGACCCTTTGAATCACCCCGGTCTTCGACCAACTCCAATGCGGCCCCCCAGCGCAGCTTTTTCGCGCGCCGGAGGGCCGCCTTGTCGCGCCGCGTAATCTCCACCGACTCGATCCCTTCCGGCGTGCAGAGCGGCAGCCGAATTCGACCCCGGCCGTGGCGTGGCACGCCGATCAGCCGCGCCTCCGGCAATCCGGCTCCCACCCCACGCGACACCGCCACATAGGCATATTTCGCGTCTTCCCAGCCCAGCTCAGCCCGCTTGATCTCCCTCTGAAACCGGGGCCGAGCGACCCGCTGGGGGAAATGGCACCAGACATCTCCCTCCATCGGACAGGGCCCCTTGTGGGGGCAGGGCGCGAGTTGATCGGCGCCCATCGCAAGAAGCTCCTCCCGCCCGCGCCGCACGACCTCGAAGCCGGCGGGCGTTCCCGGCTCGACCAGAACGAGCACACCCCGGCAGGCCCTCCATGCCCGCTCCAGAAGCGCATCACGCCGCCCCCCGGGTATCTCCGCCAGCGAGTGGGCCAGCAGAACCAGATCCGATTCCGGGAAAATCGTCTCCGCGAGATCCGCCTCGACCCAGCGGGTGTCTCGCAGCCACCGGTGCCGACTCCGCGAGGCCAGCTCGGCCCCGAGGGTCGTGAAGGGGAGCAGCCGCTCCACCGCGACCGCCTTCTCCGGGCCGTCCCAGTGCTCAGCGACGGCCCAGAGCGCCGTTCCGGGCCCGCTTCCCAGATCGAGAATCGTGTGCGGCCGCCAGCTAGCTTCGACCAGCGACCCGAGCGCCGCGATCGCCCCATACACTTGCGCGTAGGTCGCCGGCATCCATTGCGCCAGATAGGCCATCGCATCGCGCCGGTCGCCGATAGCCCGCCCCACGCGCCCACTACGGTAGCGGGCGGAAAGCGCCTCGGCCCGCCCTTCCAGTCTGCGCATCGGTACACCATCGAGCGCGGCGTCGATGCCGGCGATCAGTTCCGTCGGAAGTTCTATCAGGGGGTGTCCTCCGGTGCTTCACGCCCTGGTGGCATGCGGCATCGGGTAAGTTCCTGCTCCGCCGACTCACGAGACCCGAGCAGATGTTCTCACAGTGTCTGTCCTCGCCGCAGCCGGCGATTGCGCCCTATGCGGAATGCCCCCTCGCCCGCATTTCTCACCAACTTTCGTCGCGAGGCGGCGCAGATTCGTGCCCTGGCGGTGCTTCGCACCGTTTCGCGCGGAGGCGTGCTGGTTGCACGTCG
>NYZA01000222.1 GCA_002686955.1 Gemmatimonadota bacterium | reverse complement strand
TTGGCGATCTTGCCGCTGATGGTGCCGTCTTCGACCATGGCGAGAAGCTCCGTGGCGGCGGCTGGGCGGACCGGAAAGGTCTCCAGCGTTCCTCCGCCAGAGCGCAGCGCCCCCAGAAGCTCGTTCGGGACCCATTTTGCCGCGCGCCGTGCGATCTCCGGCCCGGCGGCGGCGATCGTTTCGAAGTAGTCGGCCAGTTCTCGGGTCGACGTGATCACGGCGCTCTCATCAATGGAGAGATCCCAAGCGGCCGCCAGTCTTTCGGCCCGGTCGCGGGGGAGCTCAGGCAAAGCGGCGCGAATCCGCTCGATGCGATCCTCGTCGAGAAAGATCGGGGGAAGATCGGGGTCTGGAAAGTAACGATAATCGTGCGCCTCTTCTTTCGAACGCATCGGTCGTGTCCGCCCCCCTCCTTCGTCGAAGAGCCGGGTCTGTTGTACAATCCGCCCGCCACCGGCGATTTCGGCGATCTGTCGCTCGATCTCGTAATCGATCGCCTTGCCCACGAAACGGACCGAGTTCATGTTCTTGAGCTCAACCTTGGTTCCGAGTGTGTCGCTTCCTCTCGGTCGAATCGAAACATTGGCGTCGCATCGTAGAGAGCCTTCATCCATGTTTGCGTCGCTTACACCGATCCAGCGAACGAGTCTCCGCAGCTCGACAAGAAAGGCCTTTACCTCTTCGGCAGTGCTGAAAACCGGCTTGGTAACGATTTCGATCAGTGGAACGCCACACCGATTAAGATCGATCAAGCTGTCGCCGCCGGCATCGGCGTCCGTGCCATGGATCGACTTGCCCGCATCCTCCTCGATGTGAATCCGCTCGAGGTCCGCGGCACGCGCTCGACCGTGTAGATCGAACTCCACTCTCCCACCATCACAGATCGGTGCGTCGAATTGGCTGATCTGATACCCCTTGGGCAGGTCCGGGTAAAAATAGCTCTTCCTCGCGAACTCAGATCGCCGGCGCGGATCTCCGGCGGCAGCCAGGGTCATGCCGATCGCTAGATCGATGGCGCGCGAGTTGGCGACGGGAAGAGCGCCGGGGTGTCCGAGACAAACGGGGCAGACCTGCGTGTTCGGGGGCGCACCGAAGCGGGTGGAGCAGGCGCAGAAGAGCTTCGATCGCGTCGCGAGCTGGCAGTGGATCTCTAGGCCGATCACCGCTTCGTAGGCCGGGGGCATCGCCGATCCTTAGCGTCGGCGTGTCGGGATCGGGAGAACTGTATCGATCATTCCGTACTCCCGCGCTTCCTCCGCGCTCAGGAAATGATCCTCTTTCATCTCCTTCGCGATCAGGGTCTTGTCTCGACCGGTAAATTGCGCGAGCAGCTCGACCTCGATGTCGTTGTCTCTTCGCCCCTGCTTCGCCGTCGCCTCGAGCGCGGTAATCGGGCCGGAGTCTTCCCAAGAGAGCTCGTGAATCATCACCGACGCATGTTCGAAAGCCTGCCGGGCGCCCGTTCCTCCGGCGAGGATGGTCGAAGCACTCGACCACGCATATCCGATGCAGACCGTGTTCACGGGCGATTCGATGAGATGGAACGCGCTCAGAATCGATCGTGCATCTCCTATCGATCCTCCGGTGGAGTTGATCAACAGGTCGATCTCAGCCCTTCCGGCGGCATCGAAAGCCAAGAGCTGCTCGACGACATCGCGCGCGAGGTCGGAGTCGATATGACCGAAGAGCAAGACTTGTCGTCCGCTCTGGCTGCCTCCGAGAGCTACTTCGGCGGTGGCGATCTGCGAGGGAAATACCCATGCGACGATCAGAACGGCCAGTGTCAAGGAGCGGAGAATTGCCCAAGGAGCACTCAAGGGACGCATGGTGAGCTCGCTGTAAGTGGTGAACGATCGACCGATTCGTAACATAGCCGCGCGGCTGGGCTCTCGCAACTGCTGCCGGTGCCGCGCAGAGCGCCGCATTCATGAAGATCGGCCAGGAGAGAGGGGGGGAGACTGCGCACTGAGCATCTGGTCGCCGTGATACGATGCCAGGCACGCCCACCGGCTCCGCTCCACCCGAACCGGCCACCCTGCACGCCCTCGAATCGAGCGGGGCCAGGCGCGCTCGGGATTGGTCGAGCGTGATACGCACTGACGTTTCGACACAAGGGAGTCCCGGGAGTTCCTAGGAGCCTGTTGCGCATAGGCTTTCGAGCCCAGTGTTCGAGTTCGTTTCGAGATCAAGGAGCTGGGTCCGCGGGAAGGCTGATTGCCTTTCAAGCACCTGACTATCGATCAACCGAGAAGCCGAATCTGGTTGGCATCGACTTCAACCCAGTGATTCGAGCGTTCATTGCCCGACGCGCGGCAGATAGACCCTTCGCTCATCCCCGGCGTCGTCCCGGACCTTGAGCCGAACGGTCGAATCCGGCGGGCCACGGAGGAGGTCGTACAGCTCCGATAGGGCGAGGTTCTCCGTCGGCGTGTTCTCGACCGCGACGATCCAGCTTCCGACATCGAGCGCTTGCTCCGCGGGCAAGCCGGGAGCGAGCGCCTCGACACGAGGGAAGAACCGCCGGCCGTCGCGCGTCCTCATGGCCAAGCGCACGCCGAGGCGCCCCTCTCCCGGCCGGAGCCTATGCGCAGGACGCAACGCACGCGGCATGTGAGAGATCGTCTCTTCGAGCACACGGGGCAGTGCCACCGCGGGTGATGGCTGCTCGGTTGTTCCGAATCCCAGCGCCTCCCACATCAACTCCCCTTTCGCGCTGCCGAATACGGCGACCTGTACCGCCCAGGTGCGCCAGCCGGCCGCATGGTCCTGAGCTGGGCGCCCGGTGCGGCGTCCGTTCCAGGTTCCCCATCCAGCCTCTATTTCGATCGCTCCGATATCGCCCGGCAGCGCGGTTACCCTATCCGGCCACTCTCGCCGAAACGGGGGATCGACCTCCTCGTCGCCGGAGGGGGGTCGCCAGTCCAGCGCCACGATCAAGTCCGGGTTTTCGCCGGAAGCCACCCAACGGTAGCCCCTCGATTCCAGGGAGTTTCTCGCGACGAAGAGAAGCCGGCGATCCATCGTCCCCACATTCGATCGCCGTCGGTCTACTCGGGCCGCGGGAATCGCCGAGAAGGTCGAGCTTTGGGGCAAGGCCGGATCGGCTGAGAGCGCCTCGACCCGGGTGGGACGCCAGCGGACCTCGCCCGGCTCCGGTGCCGGAATTCCACGCGGAGACCGTGCGCAGGCCGCGGCGAAAAGAAGCGGGGCGCAGATCCCGAAGCTGCGCGGTCTCACCCTCGATCCTCTTCGATCAAGGCGCGGTACAGCTCGCAATGACGATCAACGAAGGTCTGCATCGAAAACTCCCGTCGGACCTCTTGCTGCGCTCGTGTGGCCCACCCCTCGGCCTCATTCGGTGCGGCCAGCGCCTCAGCGATTACTCGCGAGCAGTCGCTGGAATCTCTCAGTTGGAAGATCCGGCCGTTCTCACCGTCGGTCACAATGTCACGCAGCCCGGGCGCGTCGGCAACCGCGCAAGGCAGCGCGCAGGCCATCGCCTCGATCAGGGCAATCGAGGTTCCCTCGCTGTGCGAGGCGGACAGGTAGAGGTCGGCGGCTCCCAGCAGATCTCCGACATCATCTCGAATCCCCAGAAAGCGCACCCTCTCGCGTGGAATGCCCGACGCCATCCTCTCGAGCTCCTCGCGCTCGGGGCCGTCGCCGATCACTAGAAGTGTCGCCGGTATCTCGTCGAGCAACCCCATGGCTTCTACGAGCGTATCGACACCCTTGGCGGGGATCAGGCGACCGACGACAACGAGAAGTGCGCGGTCGAGTGGCAGGTCCATCCGCCGACGGAGCATGACGCGCTCGCTCTGCTCCGGCCTCTCCGCTCTGGCGACAGCGTTTCTCACGAGATGGATGCGATCGAGTGGTGCCTTGGCGGTTCGGATCAAATTGTCTCTCACATCGGGCCCCACGGCGATGATCGCGTCGAGAGAACGCACGATCCGTCGCAGGGCCATTGTGCGAACCGTTTTTCGCAGCGAGGGGGTCATGCGATTGTCCGGAAAAAGACGGGCGCCCGCATGCGTCGCTACCGAAGGCACACCCAGCTTCCTCCCCAGGAGCATCGCGATCAGGTCGTTGTCGTGGGTTCTTCCGTGAACGAGTCGGACCTGCTCATCTCGTGCGATTCCCATCAGCGTTCGCCCGATGTGCCGAACATCGCGCCAGAAGGCCTTGGGTTGGGTGATCGGCGCCCGATTCCGGTTGATGTCGTAGGTCTTTTCGCTGACTGCCTCCAGCCGTGGTCTGAAATCCTGTGGCCCTTCGAATACACCGACCACGATGTGCCGAAAGGGGCGATCCGCCATCGCATCGAGGAGACCGAAGAGCACCTGCTGCTCCCCTCCCACCTCGTAGTTCGGGAGCAAATGCAGGATCGTGGAAAGGTGTTTCGAGCTTGGCATGGCGGGCAGAGTATCACGGAGGTAATCTGGTAAGCTTTCCGACTCGAACCCCAATAGAAAAGAGCCTGAGGAGCCATGTCCAACCCCCTCGATCTCGAAAACGTGCGCACTTGGTGCGACAACGACCCCGATCCACACACGAAGAACGAGCTCGCCGCCCTCATCAAGGCATTCCCCGCCACGGAGAACGACCTCGCGGAGCGCTTCGGGGGTCGGCTGGCGTTCGGAACCGCCGGACTGCGAGGCACTCTCGGAGCCGGTCCGAATCGGATGAACCGTGCGGTGGTGCGTCAGACCACCGCGGGCCTCGCCGACTACCTGATCGACTCCACTCCCGCCGCGGGTCGGCGGGGAGTACTGATCGGATACGACGGACGGCATCTCTCGCGAGAGATGGCGCACGACACGGCCGGAGTGCTGGCCGCCCGCGGCATCAAGGCGATCCTCATCGACCGCACCGCGCCGACCCCTCTGGTAGCGTTCGGCACCACCCACTTCGGTACCGCGGCGGCGGTCATGGTCACGGCAAGCCACAATCCACCGCAAGACAATGGCTATAAGGTGTACTGGAGCAACGGAGCGCAGATCATTCCGCCGCAGGATCGGGGCATCGCGGAAGCGATCGACGCCGATCTCGCCAGACTCGGTGAAGAGGGCATCGGAAACGCCGCGAACGTGCCGATGATGACACTCGATGAAGCCCGTGACGCTTCGCTGCTCCAGGAGCCGGGCAGGGAGTTGGAAGCGGCGTATCTGGACGCGTTGGCCAACGCGCTCCCCGCCGCCGGCAGGCGCGATGATCCCTTGACAATCGTCTATACCCCCTTGCACGGAGTCGGCCGTGAACTCGCCGAGAGAGCGCTGCTCCGCGCGGGCTTCTCTCGGGTCCACGTCGTACCGGAGCAGGCCGATCCCGATGGCGATTTCCCGACGGTCGCATTCCCCAATCCGGAGGAACCTGGCGCGATGGACCTCGCCTTGGGGCTGGCCGAAGCGGTCGGAGCAGACCTGGTTTTGGCCAACGACCCGGACGCCGATCGTCTCGCGGTGATTGCGCGCAATGCGGAGGGCGAGTTCGTTCCCCTGGACGGCAATCAGATCGGTGTGCTGCTGGCGGAGTTCTTGTTGGATGTCGCGGCCGAGCCCGACCCGAAGATCGTAATGAACAGCATCGTCTCCTCCGGAATGCTGGCTGTCATCGCCGCGGCACATGGGGTGGAGTTCGAGACTGTCCTCACCGGGTTCAAATGGATCGGCAACCGGGCGCTCGAACGAGAGGCGAAGGAACCGGACCTCAGCTTCATCTTCGGATACGAAGAGGCGCTCGGCTACACCGTCGGCACTGTCTGTCGCGACAAGGACGGTATCGGTGCCGCAGTCGCCATGGCGGAGTTGGCCGCGCGCGCGCGCGATGAGGGGCTGAGCGTTCTCGATCGTTTGAACCGTCTTTACGAGCGGCATGGACTGTATCTGACGCGACAACGATCGATTGTTCTGCCAGGGTCGGAGGGCGCGGCGCGAATTGCATCGGCGATGGCGGCCCTGCGAGACGATCCGCCGACCGAGGTCGGCGGCTTCACCGTCGAAGTGATCGCGGATATCGAAGCCGGGATCCGCTTCGAAATCGCATCCGGCACCACGACTTCTTTGTCGCTTCCGAGATCGAACGTGTTGCGATTCGAGCTCGAAGGTTCGGCAACCGTCACAGCTCGCCCATCCGGAACGGAGCCGAAGATCAAATTCTACTTCGAAGTTCGCAACGAGGTGCTCGACGGAGACATCGCTGGCGCCCGCGTGCGCGCGGCCACCGAGCTGGAGAAGCTCGAGAATTCGTTGATCGAGCGTTTGGGGATCGCGTGAAGCGATGAGAAAAGCTCAATTCTCGAAAGCGATCTGGCAAAGCTCGTCGCTTTCCCATCGAAAATATAGTGAGTAGCTGCTGTCGTCGATGTCGGCCCAGTGTACGACGTCGTAGACTCGCCCGGTACGCGGATGTGTCACACGGCCGACTCTCCACCGCCCGGAGCCCAAGGGGATCTCCACCCCGTCCGGCCCCGGCACGGTGCGGTACTTGAGAACGGGATCCCAGAGCAGAGCTCGGCTGGCGGCAAGGCGATGAGCTTCGGGAGCGTTGGGCGCCGCTTCGATCGTACCAAGCAGCTCTTGGTCGGTGAGCGCCTCGAGCTCGCCGGGAGAGACCCCGAAGTCGTAGAGAAGGGAGCTCTCCGCCCCCAATTCGGGCCCACAGGCACAAATCCGCGGTCCAGCGAGCTGGGTGGCCATGAACGCGGATGCGAAGACCAATGAAAGTGTCACTCTTTGCCCCAATCGTGGGTCGATCTTGACCCGTCAGGATTGAAAACGACGACGAAAACGGGAGGATTCATCCTCCATCCCCACCGTCTTGCAGCAATCGCGCCAGTTTCAGTGCTCTCGCCAGAGCTCCCGTAGCGCTTCGAGAGGATCATCCGTCACGATTGCTTCGCGGAGCCAGCCCTCCGGCATCGCATCGCGATACTGCTGCTCAGCGAAGCGCGCTCCCAGCAGCAGAACGATCCCTCGGTCGTCCATCGAACGGATTACTCACCCCGCTGCCTGAACGACCCGCTGCATCCCAGGATAGAGCATCGCGCGCTCAAAACCGTCTTCCCCTCGCTCTTGATAGTGCGCGGCGATCTGCTCTCGCTCGAAGCACACGCGCGGCAGCGAAGGTCCGACGATGATCGCTCCGATCAGCGCTTCCCCCGGCAGGTCGATCCCTTCCGCGAAGACGCCGCCCAGTACCGCCAGCACGAGCACCGGATTCTCGGCGCGACGCAGAGTCGAGAGTAGCTCATGTTGCAGCTCCCGCTCCATCCCCGGCTTATGCACCGGGAGCACCTCATTCCCCTCCACCAGCGATCCTCGGGCCGATTCGAGGAAGTCGAAGCTAAGGAAACAGGCGATGTAGTTGCCGGGTCGGATGTCGATCACGCACACCACGCCAGGAAAGGAGGGGCGCGGATCGACGAATCGTTGCAGCCGAATCTCCGGGCCGTAGACATAATTGTGATCACAGATCAACAGGTCGACCTGCTCCGCGACGACGAGAGATAGCTCGGAGGGGCAGAGTTCGGTCCTCTCCGCCACCGCGCGAACCTGCTCCGGGCCGATCGCCGGTCCGAGATCCAGTAGAAACTCATCTGCGCCCGATCGCTCGAGCCGCGCGCCGAATCCTCGAATCAGTGGACACTCACGAGAATGGCAACGCATTTCCAGGCGCGGGCAGATCCTCTTCTTGGCGCGAAGCGTGAGCGCCCGAAGCTCTCAACCTTCGGGTCCGAGTGCGGCGACGATGTCCTCGAATGTCCGCGCAACCGCCTCTTGCTGTACGGTTCGCGAGGTCAGATGGAAGAGTATGCAACCCTCGGCGAGTGCGTAGCGTAGCGCGGGCAGCAACACGGCGATCGTCTTCCCGATTCCCGTCGGTGCGTTCGCCAAGAGAAGGCGACCGAGGGTCAGGCTGTCGGTAACCGCATCGATGAGCTCAGATTGCCCCGACCGCATCTTCGAAAAGGGAAGAAGCAAGCATCCGGCGAAGCCGATGCGAAGGGCCTGCCGTCGGGCACGCTCTTGTGCGCCATGGATCACATCACGCAGAATCGTGACCAGATCTTCGCGGACCTCCGCCTCGGAAAAGGGGATCGCCAAATCGCGGCGGGCCTTATCGATCACAGATACCAACAGCAATCGAATGGAGATACTCGTTCGCGGTCAGCTCTCGGCAAGCGCCAGCCCATAGAGACGCAGCTGCAGCACCGGCACCGTGAACTCATCGGCGCTCACTGTCGCGAGCTCCTGCTCGGTCAAGGCGACCGACTTCACTTCTTCCACAACAATGCCCCATGAGTGCTCCCGAATCCCGTCGACCCGCCCGCCGACGGTCACTGAGTAGCCGTCTACCGCAGTTCGCAGCTCGATCGTCCGTTCCGCGCTAAGGGTCCGCGCAAGAATAACTTGTCATCTTGGCGCCCAGATGTGCCGCAGATCTGGTCGATCGGCAAGCCCCGAAACCGGAGGAATGGTCGGGCAATTCTGAGGATTGCGGGGCTTGCCGATCGGCCGATTGTCGTGCAGATGGGATGCCGAATGACAAGTCATTCTTGCGCGGACCCAAATAAGGCTGCTTCGGAAGCGCCGATGGCGGAGCCGAGCTCGGTCGCGCAAGTGGCGTCGGCGCAAATCGGATCGCGGCCCAAGAGGGTGGTGATGCGTTGCTCGGACCAGATCGAGATCCCTGCCTGGGCATCGAGCTCCTCGGCGAACAGCAGCCGCGGAACCACGGCCGCCCGATCATCCGGGTCGGGGCCGGCGAATCGAAAGAGCGCCGTCGCGGTGTCGTCCCAAGATGCGGAGGTCGCTCCGAGAATGGCGGCGAGCAGGGCGAAGAAGTGCTTCTTTACAGCCATGACGAAGCCTGATTCGAGGTGCAGACAACAAACTGCGCCGAAACTCGCGCAAGAGTTTTGCCCTCGCAACGAAATCGCATGCCACGCGGGATTGCGACGATCCGCTGAAACAGCCAACGTTGATCAGGAGAGATTTCCGCTTATTGGTACAGCCGATGTCGCAACGACAACACACATGACCTTCGTGAACCAGGATCCACCCCAGGACGTACCGGATCTCCCCGCGTGCTGGCTGTCGATGCGTACCCGGGCGGAGTTGCTCGAGCTCTCCCGAACTCCGAGTCCGAGTCCCCCTGATCGGCGGACGCCGAGCGCGGCAACAGTCACCGCTGGGGAGACGCACACAACGATGGTCTCCTGGAGCTGACGACCGCCAACCGGCCTCAGATGCTTGAGACGGCTGTCTCCAGCTCTGCCCGGTTGACCGCGGCACCCCTTTCTCACGCGCGTGCCCTTCGGTGGACCCGCGATCCACGTGCCCCTTGGGCTTCCCCTGGTGCGGCCTCATTCTGCTCGAGCTAGAGGGTGGTAGGCTCTCACGCTAGTGGGGTGTGGCAGAAATCCCTTTCATATCTACGTGGTTAGTCGGAGTGAGTTTCCAGCGTCCCGTGGCAAGAGCGTGCCAAGTTCTCGAGGACTC
>NYZA01000221.1 GCA_002686955.1 Gemmatimonadota bacterium | reverse complement strand
TGCCGTCGCGCTCGAGCCTCAAGCCGTAATCGGCGAGGAGCTCGCTTCGCTGAAGACGACGCATACGGGGCGTGAGCTGCAGGAGAAGCTCGCGGTCCACGACCTCGACGAGTGCGCCGAGCTCACCGACGGGAGTCTGGATCGTGCGCCTGCCGGCAACGACACTCGAGTCACTCGCGTCCGGCGGCGCCGCCGCCGCTGCATTCGCGGGTGCCGACAAGGCAAAGCAGGCCATCGCGAGCACACCCCATAGCGCAGATCTGGCCCCAAGGCTATTGTCACATATGAAATCGAGTCTTGGCATCTTGCTCTCCGACAGGGGTTGTCACGCCCCACCTCGAGTGCACTTCGTCGAGAGATGGTGAGTCCCTCGTCATTGTCGGTGCGGTGGGAACTGAAACTGACGCTGCCGGATAGAGCAGGAGGCGTGCCGAGTCGGCATTGCAAATCGCAACCCAATAAGATGTTGCTACTAACGCAGTTACGAACTTCAAGGCTAGAGATGCAGATTGCAACAATGAAATCGATTGGAACTTGTGTCGTTTCTGAACAGAGTTGTTCAGACCGCGAACAACAGATCTCATTCGACCGTAGCGATGCTCGCGTTGTCGGTCTGCACGACACGATTTCGGCCGCGTCTCTTGGCATCGTAGAGGGCCGCATCGGCCGCCGGGAGCAGACGATCCAGGCTCTCGTTCGCCTCCGGTGTCAATGTCACGACACCGATACTGAATGTGATCCGATGGTCGGGGAGGAAGAGCGTCGTCTCGACACTCCGCCGGATCTCTTCGGCGATGATCATCGCTTGCTCTGCATCGATTGCGGACAAGGCGACGGCGAATTCCTCTCCACCGAGACGACCGACGATACCGGCTTCTCCGATGATTTCGCGAATGACCGCCGCGGTTCCGGCCAACACCTCGTCACCCGCCGCGTGTCCGAACTGGTCGTTGACCAACTTGAAATGGTCGATGTCCAGCATGAGCAGCGAAAGCGGCAGATGGCGCAGCCGACACCGGTGGAATTCCTCCTCCATGCGCTGGATGAAGTAGTGGCGCATGGCGACCCGCGTGAGATCATCGACGGTCGCCCGTTCGAAGAGTCGCGCGTTCCTGATGGCGAGGGCGGCCTGATTCGCCAGGGATTGAAGCACGAAGAGCTCCTCGCGACTCACATCGTAAACGGCTCGGTCGTCGTCGACGTAGAGCGTGCCGATCACTCCTTCGATGTCTGAGACCGGCACACCGATGATGAAACGGAGCTGTAGCTTTCTGATCGATGAGCGACGGGCGATCTCGCCCGCGTCGGCGACGTTGGTTACGACGAGAGATTCTCCAGAGCGAAGAACATCGGCGACGAACGACCGGCTGTAGCTGCCGTCCAACGCCTCCGAGCCTTCTCGGTAGGCGGAGGCCGCCAACTGGGGCCCGTCGTCGGCGCTGGAGCGAAGGAAGACTTGGGCGCGCCGCGCACCAGTCAACTCGACGGTCTTCTGCGCGATCAGATCGAGGAGGGGGTCGAGCTCGTGGATCGCGTTGATCTGCAGCGTGATCTCGAGCAGGTGCTTCAGAAGATGGTCGCCGGGGGTGAAGCGCGGGTGCTCCCTGTTCAGAGGCTCGTCGTCCTCGATCTCCATCATGACGCGATTGGCTTCGCCGTGGTCTCCGAGAGCGCCCAGCCGCTCCAATCCCTCCATTGCGTGCTCGAGCAGGGCGCGCGCGGCGCCATGCCTGCGGGCCTTCAGCAGAAGCCGAGCCCTGGCGATGTCGACCCGGTGAGCCGCGTGCTTCAGATTCAGGAGCTCCATCGCGCGGCGGGCCCTCGCGTAGCGCAGCAGCGCCTTCTCATCCGATCCGGACCGTTCCGTGATCAGCCCCGAGACGGCGGCGAGCTGCGCCAGCTCCGCCTTCGCGCCGACGCGCCGGGCAGCCCCGACGGTGGCGACGACCATGGCGCGAGCCAGCTCGAGATTGCCGTACTCCGCTTCCCAAGCGGCGATCCGACGAGTGGCCTCGATCCCGTCCGGACGTTCCAAGAGAGGATCCCCTTCGAGCTCGGGCGCCGCGGCGACGATGCCGATCGCGGCGTTGTCGAAATGGCTCCGTGCGAGATCGGGATTCCCCTCTACGAGCTCGAGCTCGCCAGTATTCCCCTCCAGGATCGCCTCCGCTCCCGGATCCTCCAGTGTTCTGGCGAGATCCAAGCCCTCGCCGAGCATCGCTCGCGCCCGGCGCAGCTCCCCGCGATCGCGTAGCAAGAGGCCCACATTGTTCAGGGTGCGCATGCGGGTCCGCAGATCGCCGATACCCTTGGCGACCGCGAGCACGTCGCGATACGATTCCGCCGCCTCCGCCCAGGAGCCGCCATCCGATTGAGCCACCGCCCGATTCGAGAGCGCCACCAGATAGCCCCGAAGATCGTTGGCCTTTCTGCTCCGATCCGCGGCATCGTGGAAGTAGCGTGCCGCCCCGGCGAATTCGGAGTGCTGGTAGAGGATCGCTCCGAGCGCAACCTCGCAAGCGGTGGCCCGCCTGTGATCGTCGACCTCCTCGAACACCGAGAGAGCCGCCGAGTATTTCTCTTCCGCTCGATCCCGATCGCCCTTCGCCAGATCGATCCGTGCCCGGGTCGTTTGAATCCTCGCGCGCTGCTCGCGACCGTCAGGAATCCGGTCGAGCAGTGCCTCGGTCTCGTCCAACACCTCCTGGCAACCGTCAGCGTCCCCCTCCGAGAATTGAACCAGCGCCAAGCGATGGAGCAGGACCACGCGCAGAGATCCCGCGACCCCAACAGGCAGCGAGCTGACCGCCGGGACTCCGATCTCGAGCGCACGCCGCGCTTCATCGATCCGTTCCGTGCCCAGAAGCGCTTTGGCCAGACGCGCCGCCGCGCTGGCCTTGCGCCAGGCATCGTCCGATCGAAGCACCGGTTCCAATGCCGGACCGACCTCGCTCCCCCTGCCCGCCCGATCGAGCGCTCTGCCCCATGCCAGACGGAGCTCCTCGATCAGCTCGCTCGGAGCGCGCTCTTTGTGTGCTTCTACGAACTTTGCAAGCGCCTCCGCCTCTTCAACATAGAGATGGAGGGCGGCGTACCCCTCTCCCGATGCGTCGAGGGCGTTTCGGGCGCCGTGGTAGTCGCCGCATTCGCCCAGATGCTGGGCGATCCTGGCATGAGCCCGGGGACGGGTCGCACGGTCGAACCGTTCGATCTCCGCCGCCAGCGCGTCGGCCGCACGACCGTGAAGCACCGCGCGCGCCACCGGCTTGAGCTCGGCGAGCAGCGAACGGGCCGTGGACCGAGAGGAGAAATGTAGAGTCGGCTCCGCCCATGGGGCCATAGCGTCGTGCCGACGGACCACGAACCCGAGCGCCTCCAGTCGATCCACGGCCTCGCCCGTTTCAACCACCTCGCGACGGGCGACCGCCGCGAGAAGGGCCAGGGTCGCATCGCCGAGAACGGCCAGGCTCTCCGCGGCTCGCCGCTCGACATCTCCGAGGTTGCTAGGAAACGCCACCGCTTCGCCTTCCTCGGCCTCGGGCACCTCAAAGCGAGCGCCGGGAAGCTCCGCGGTCCAGCGCCCGTCGTATCGAAGCTGCCCCGTGCGCATCAGGGAGCGGACCGCCTCTTCCAGGGCGCCCGGAGCGCCCTGAGTGGCCGCATGCACGGCGCTCACGAATTCGTTCGTGAGCCGCTCGGAATGCAGCATGCTCTCGAGCATCCGCCGGCTGCCATCCAGATCGAGCGGCGCGAGCACCACCCTTCGGTGGGTGTCCCCATTGTCGACGATTCGAACCGATTCGGAGCGCGGGAGCGCGGTCACCAGCGCCAGCTTCCCTTCCGACGCGGTACCGTGGATCGCGGCGCGCAACCTCTCCACGAGTGGCATGGCGCTCTTCGGCGCATCGACGAGGAGCAGCGTTCTTCTGTGCCGAGCGAGCTCGCTTAGGACCGCGCCGAAAGCGAGGATGAGGCCGAAAATGTCGGCGCTCTCCCCATCGCTCCCTTCCCGTGGCGGGGTCTCGGCCGAATCGAGCGCCTGAACGACGCCTCGAATCGTCGACCATGTTGCCCGATCCGCGACGGGAGCTCCACCACAGGCATCGAGACGGTCGAGCTCAGCGGTGAAAAGCGCGCGGGCCAAGGCCGCGTGTCCGTCCTCACCCGGTGCCGGTGCGATCGAATGCACCGAGACGCCCAGGCGGCGGCCGAGCGTGGCGGCCTCGGAGATCAAACGCGTGCCTCCCGACTTCGGCTCGCAGGCCAGGTAGGTCGAGTAGAGACGACGGCGGCGCGCCGAAAGGGTCAACGACCACCGGATCGCCTCGATCGCTTCTTCGCGCCCGACCAATCTCGGTTGCGCCAGCCGACCACCCGTCGGCCCAGCGACGCCGTCGAGCATCTCGAGGGCCGCCTCGGCCGATGCGGGACGCCGGGCGGGCAGAGGATCGAGGAGCCGGCCGATCAGCTCCCGGATGTCTTGGGGGATCCGCGGCGCCTCCTGTTCGATGATCGCCGGAGGCCCCTCTCGTGCCTCGACCATTGCCTTGACCGGATCAGAGGATGGGAACGCGGGATGGCCGCAGGCGAATTCGCACAGGCACGAACCGAGCGCGAAGAGATCGGTGCGGACGGAAGGTGGCGCCCCATCGAGATACTCGGGCGCCAGATAGCCCGGTGTGCCCGCGATGCTGGCCTCGTTCTCGTCGACCGAAGCGGAGAGGCCGAGATCGGCGATCCTCAGCGTTGGCCCGGAGCTCCCCTCCCCCACCAGCAGGTTTCCCGGCTTCAGATCGCGGTGGACCAGTCCTTGGGCATGGAGATGGGCCAAGCCCTCGAGCAGATCCGCGGCAACCCCCCGCAGTCGCTCCGCGGGGAAGTCGCCGACAAGGGCCTCCGCGTCCCCCCCCTTCGCCAACTCCATTACGACGAAGGGGTTGCCATCGTGAACGCCGCAATCGAAGACCCTTATCAGACTGCGATGCGGCCGCTCGGCGAGAATCCGGAATTCCCTGTGAAAGGCGACGAGCTCCGCTCCGCTGCGCGGCTCCCGGTGGATCTTCATGGCGACTTCACAGCCGTCGATCCGACGGATGGCGCGATACACGATGCTCGCGGCGCCCTCGCCGATTTGCTCGACGACGCGATACCTGGCCGGAATGGCTGGAGCCAAGAAGATCTCCGGAAACTGTCGGGTCGGCACGGGGAGAAGAGCGCAAATCCAACCCGCCGTGGAGCCCTTGGCAACAGACTCTTCGCGGCGGAGATGCGTGAGAGAGGCCGGGCTACCTACTCAATCGACCCAATAGATCCGAATATTGACCGATCTAGAGGGGAATCGACGATCGTCGGCCGCGCAACTCCACGAGCACCTCACCCGGTGACACGCGCGCCCCTTCCGCGACGTGGACGGCGGCGATCTCGCCGTCGCAGTGTGCCCGTAGGGTGGTCTCCATCTTCATGGCGCTGAGGACGATGACGGCATCTCCCTTGCGAACCGGATCACCCTGGCGCACGAGCACACGCGAGACCACCGCCGGCGTGGGTGGTACGATCGCTCCGGAGTCCGATCCGTGTTCGCCTCGCTTGGGGGCGGGAATAGACGACGAATCCTCCAGGAGGAAGGTCTGCCCAGCCACGAAGATCTGCTTCTTCGATCCGATCGATGCGATGTGGGCCACACGCGCGCGACCCCCGATCTCGATCCACAATCGGTGCCGATCCAGCCGCCGCCATCGGACGGTCTTCTCCTCACCACAGACACCGATTTGCCACGAGCCCGATTCCAGCCTCCGGGCACTGACCAGGTGCCTCTCTTCCTCCTCGGCGATCCGGAGCTCCATGGTCATAACCTCCACCGGCCGAGGCCGGCCCAAGGGGAAGGGTGAGACTGCTCGTCCGCGCATCGGTTTCGGGGGGCCGCCGCCACCGGCTCGCGAGCGTCCGCGACGAACGCAACCAAGGCTTCGGCGAGTGCGTCGCGCCGGGGTGTCCAGGAGGCCATATGTTCATCGATGAAGCGGGTCGACAGATGCGCCTCCGCGAAAGCCCGGGCCGCGATCAGATCGTGAAGGAATGGGATCGTGGTCGCGATGCCCAGAATCGGATACTCGCTGAGGGCCCGCGCCATTCGACCCCGAGCGGAGTCGCGGTCTTCGCCCCAAGCGATAAGCTTGGCCACGATCGGATCGTAATCGATCGGGATCTCGCTCCCCGACACGGCGCCACTGTCGACGCGGATGCCCGGGCCGACCGGCTCCTCCTGATGCAAGATCGTGCCCGGTGAGGGCATGAAGGCCGCGGCGGGGTCTTCGGCGTAGACGCGACACTCGATGGCGTGCCCTCGACAGGTGATCGCTTCCTGCTCCCATCTCAGTTTCTCACCGGCCGCCACACGGAGCTGAGCGGCGACCAGATCCAATCCCGTCACCGCCTCCGTGACCGGGTGCTCGACCTGGAGCCGCGTGTTCACTTCGAGGAAGAAGAACCCTCCCTCCTCGTCGATGAGGAACTCGACGGTGCCCGCATTCGTGTAGCCACCGGCCGTCGCCAGGCGAAGGGCCGCATCGCAAATCTCATCGCGAAGCCGCCTCTCCAGCGCGGGCGCGGGCGCCTCTTCCAAGATCTTCTGATGCCTTCGTTGTATCGAGCATTCCCGCTCGAAGAGATGTACGATATTTCCATGCAGATCCCCGAGAATCTGCACTTCGACATGGCGAGATCGCTCGAGGAACCTCTCCAAGATGAGCTCCGCGCTTCCGAATGCGTTCAGCGCCTCGCGGCCGGCCGCATCGATCGCGTCTCGGAGCTCACACGAATTCGACACGAGCCGCATCCCTTTGCCGCCTCCACCGGCGGCAGCCTTGATGAGCAGGGGATAACCGATCTTCGCCGCGAGAGTTTCCGGATCTTCGGTGCCCGCGCCGTTCCCGGCGAGGGTTGCACCGGTAATCACCGGCACGCCGCAAGACTCGGCGCACGACCGCGCACTGGATTTGTTGCCCAAGGCCGCGATGGCATCGGCGGAGGGTCCCACGAACACGATTCCACTCTCCACGCACGCACGAGCGAGCTGCTCGCTTTCGGCCAAAAAGCCGTAGCCGGGATGGATCGCCTCCGCGCCGGACCCAAGGGCCGCGTCGATAATCCGATCCACGCTCAGATAGCTCTCATTCGGCGCCGCGCCACCGAGATGGACCGATCGATCGGCAACACGAACATGTAGAGCATCGGCGTCGGCATCGGAGTAGACAGCGACGGTTTCGATGCCCATCGAGCGACAGGTGCGCATGATTCGAACCGCGATCTCGCCCCGGTTCGCGATCATCACTCTCTTGAACACTCGAGACCTACATTCGGAACACGCCCCAAGGGGCGCGCTCGGCCAGAGGCTGATTCCACGAAGCGGAGATCGCCAACCCCAGCAGATCACGGGTCTTGGCGGGATCGACGATTCCGTCGTCCCAGAGATTCGCCGTGCTGTGCCAGGGATCCGATTCGCCCTCGATCATCCGGATCACGGGCTCCTTCATGGCGGATTCGATCTCGGCGGTCAAGGGGGGCTGCCCCTCGCGGGCCAGCTGCTCGTTCTTGACCGTCACGAGAACATCGGCGGCCTGCTCCCCCCCCATGACACTGATCCGCGCATTCGGCCACATCCACAACATTCTGGGTTTGTACGCGCGCCCGCACATCGCGTAGTTCCCGGCGCCGAACGATCCACCGATGATCACGGTGAATTTCGGGACCCGGGTGAGCGAAACCGCCGCGACCATCTTATGGCCGTGCTTGGTGATTCCGCCCGCCTCATAGTCCTTTCCGATCATGAAGCCGCTGATGTTCTGGAAGAAGACGAGCGGCACGCCTTCTCGATCGCAAAGCTGAATGAATTGTGTTGCCTTGAGCGCGCTCTCGGAGAAGAGCACACCGTTGTTTCCGACCACGCCGACGGGATAGCCGTGGATATGCGCCCAACCGCAAACGAGCGTCGGGCCGAAGAGCGGCTTGAACTCGAGCAGCTCACTCCCATCGAGGATACGTGCCAACACTTCGCGCACATCGTACGGTACGCTCAGACGCGCCGGAACGATGCCGTAGATCTCTTCGGGTGCGTAGATCGGTTCCCGCGGAGCTCGAGTATGCGGCACCTGCTTGGGCGAGGGCGGAAGACGCCGGACCAGAGCCCGGATCCGCCGAATGGCGTCGTAGTCGTCCTCGGCGGAGTAGTCGGATACACCGGATTGGCGGCAGTGCAGATCCGCGCCACCGAGTGTCTCTTGATCGACGATCTCGCCGGTCGCGGCTTTCACCAGGGGAGGACCGCCTAGAAATATGGCGCCTGTCCCCTTGACGTGAACAACGTGATCCGACATGGCGGGGATGTACGCCGCGCCGGCGGTACACAACCCCATCACGGCGGCGATCTGAGGAATTCCCATGGCCGACATATGGGCCTGATTGTAGAAGACCTGACCGCCGTCGTCTGCATCAGGAAACACTTCCGCTTGCAGCGGAAGATAGGCGCCCCCGGAATCGATCATGTTGATCACGGGCAGTCGGTTCTCCATCGCGATCTGTTGCAGCCGGATCGACTTCTTGACGCTCATGGGGTACATGCTGCCCCCCTTGACCATCGCGTCGGTCGCGATGACGAGCACCTCCCGTCCCTCCACGACGCCGATGCCGCCGCGGATCCCCGCCGCATGGACCTTCGAATCGTACATCCCTTTCGCGGCCAGGGGAGCGATCTCGAGGAATGGTGTTCCGGGATCGAGCAGCGACTCGAGACGCTCCTGAACCGGGAGCTTGCCTTGCCGCACGTGACGCGCACGGGCTTTCTCGGATCGCTCGTTTCGGGCGCGCTCCAGCTCACCGCGAAGCTCGGTGACCAGAGCGAGCATCGCCTCGCGGTTGGCGAGGAACTCCTCGCCTTCGACGTCGATTCTGCTTTCTAGAATGTCCATGTGTGACTCGAGGGTGAGTCAAACAGAACGCCCGGACGGCGTCAATCCAGCAGGAAGGCGGCGGCAATGGCCGCGAGGACCGCCGCCAGGGCGACGCCGACGGGAAGGAGGAGGCCCCGCCCGGCAGCATGCGCACTCGACCTTGTCGAAGGGACCCCGGCACGCTCATCCACGAATTCCCTGATCAGGGCAAGGGCCTCTTCACCAAAGCCCTCAGGGACGGCGATATCGAGGTGCTGTGGAACGCCGAAGATGCCGGTGGCCGAATCGGCGAGCCGAATGTGGGGGATCTGATGGTCGTCGAGCAGGCCGCGAATCAGGTCGGCGATGGCGGGGCTGGACGCCCGGTAGACCGTCTCGAGGCGTGGGATGGGGGCCTCCGGCAGGGGGCTTTCGGCATCTCGCGGACGCTCGGGATGTAGATCTCCACGCCAGGAACCGTCGTCTCGGTGGCGATCTCCGCGCCAGGCCTCTTCCTGAGGGATGTCCCCGGTCATTCGACAACCTCCGTAGCCGGCGGCGCGCTGGGATCGTCCACTCCCGTTGTCGATTCGGGAGGAGCGCCGGGCCTCATCTCCCTCCAGAATCGCCCCAGACGCTCGAAATGGCAACCGGTTGCGGAGAATCGAGCGCGATGGCACGGCCCGTGCACCTCCACACGGGCGAGCGCCGAACAGAAGAAGGCGCCACCGAATCAAGGGCGGTTGCCGCCGTAGCGACGGCCATCACCCGGGCGCCGAGAGCGCCACCAAGACCTGCTACCGGCAGGGAACGGGACGGGCCGCCCCCGAGGAGAGTCTTCGGGGGCGGTCTCCGTGTTGGGGACCCTAGTGGGTATGATCGTGGTGAATCCAAGCCCATAGGGGGTCCCTTGACCGAGAAACGATCGGATTGGCACAGCTACTTCATGCGCATCGCGGGTGAGGTGGCGACCCGCGCGACCTGCGACCGGAAACATGTGGGCGCCGTGATCGTCAGGAATCGAACGATCTTGTCGACCGGCTACAACGGATCGATCCGCGGCATGCCCCACTGCGACGATGTCGGGCACGACATGGTCGATGGGCACTGCATCGCGACGATCCACGCCGAGGCGAACGCGATTCTGCAGGCGGCGCGCAACGGAGTGATGATCCAGGACGGCTCGATCTATATCACCGCCAGCCCATGTTGGAACTGCTTCAAGCTGGTCGCGAACGCGGGGTTGAAGCGGGTCTACTACGGCGAGTTCTACCGAGACAAAAGGAGCTTCGAGGTGGCTCGCCGGCTCGGAATCGACCTGATGCATATCGAGGTTTGACGCTCCGGTCGACGGTTCTCAGGTTCGTTGGAAGATTTGCCGAACTGAAGAAGAGGCGGGCCCAACCCATTCACATTCTCCCTCGGTCGCTCAAGAGATGTCGGACCACGCGGAAAGAGAGCTGCAAGACGTTCTGCAGGATGTCGAGCGCGAGATGGCAGGGATCGAGAATCCCTTCCATGCGCTCGAAGAGGAGATCCAGCGCTTTCGAGGTGTGGTGCGGGGGGTTCTACTCTCCCTTTCGTCCGCCATCGCGGCGAAGCACTTCCCGATCTATGAGCATTCGAGACGGGTGAGCTCGATCTCGGCGATGATCGGAGTGCAGTTCGGCTTCATCGGAAGGGAGCTCGAGACTCTGGAGTACGGGGGGCTTCTGCACGACGTGGGTAAGATCGGGATGCCGGAGGCGCTTCTGACGAAGGCGACCAAGCTCAGCGATGATGAGGTGCGGATCATGCAGGGGCATCCCGATCGGGGGGACCGGATCATCCGAAAGGTCCCCGATCTGGACGATATCGCCAACATAGTGCGGTGGCACCACGAGCGGGAGGACGGTTCCGGCTATCCGGATCGACGGACGAGTGGAGAGATTCCCGTGGCTTGTCGAATAGTGGCGGCGGCGGATACTTTCGACGCTCTGACGACGCCGCGCCCCTTCCGCCCACGCGCCACCCCGATCACTCCCGCGATGGCCACCATGCAGGGTCTCGCCGGCAAGAAGCTCGATGTGGATGTGGTGGAGGCGCTTCTGCGCCTGGAGGGCGATCCGGCCCTCGAGAAGGCGCTGCGGAACGAGTTCGACGGCTCGTCGCATCTGATCTCACCGGCGCGTTGAGGCCGGGGGGGCTAGCCCGGATATCTCACGAGATTCCTGCTGCGACATGGACCGGCTCCTTTCGTATGGTGGCTCTGCGCGCAACGGTTCTCTAACCGCAGCGTTGTCCACGAGCTTGCGCTCGGAGTCGGTCGTTACATACTGACTAGGCCAATTCGGTTCGAGCGCGCGCCGTCGCCAGCCGGGAGAGCGATGCTGCGAGAAGAGTCAGAAGGAGAAGTGCTCCGACGTAGGCCCATGGGAGTCGCAGGCCGCAATGGTGGACGACGAGAAGCAGGGGCGATCCCACGGCCGCGATGAGGAGGTTGCGGGAGAGTAGGCGGACCGGTTGGGCGCCGCCACCGAGCTCTTCGCTGAAGGGGTGCCTCGGTCGAATGGCGCGCAGGAGGTTGACCACGACTTCGGCGGCGAGTGCAAGCAGGAGGCCGTGCAGGAAGGCGTGGAGCGGGTGGCCGTGGTGCAGCGTCAGGAATCCGCTCAGGGCGAAGAGGTAGGGCCAGAACACCATGACGCGCATGATCCGCTGAAGCTGCTCGAAGGGCTGCGCTGGATCGACGCAAGCCGCCCGAAATATCCAGGCGGCGGAGGCGTTCGACGAGCGGGAGACGCCGTCGCAGAGGATGACGTAGACGAGCAGAATATAGGCATAAAGGACTCCCCAGGTGGTGGTTTGCCCCGAACTCAGGAAGGGGTCTCGTAGCTCCGCGTCGGCCATTGTTCCGGCGAGGATCAACGCCGAGGCGGGGACGACGGCCGCGATCTGAGCGAAGACGCGGGGGTCGTGTCGAATGTGCGAAATGAGCAGGCGACCGACCGCCACGCCCCTCATTCCCGGGAAAAGCCATCTGAGGACGAAGCGCGGCGGGCGCCAGGTGGGCGATCGGTGGACGGTTGTCGTCGTGATGGGTGGGCGGTGGGCGCAAGAAGTGGGGCGAAAGGCCAAGAAGGCTCCGGCCGCGGCCAAGAGGAGGGCGGCGAGGGCCGCCGCTGGTGAGGCACCGGGCCGCATGGGGCCGCCGAGGGAGGCGAACCACTGGGTCGGCTGCCAGGGGGCGGTCAGCCAGTTCGGCGGCTCCGCGCCTTCGCCGAGGAGTCGCCGCAGCCCGCCGAGGCCTCCGACGTAGAGCAGCATGGTGGCCGCCTGAAGAAGTGCCAGACGTCGCTGGGCGGTGCTGCGGCCCCCATCGCCGGCGAACCAGCGCTGGATTCCGTTGGCGAGCATGAGTAGGGCGGTGCAGAGGGCGGCTCCGGCGACGGCATAGGCGAAGAGATGGCCGGGCGCCCGGAACGCGGCGGGCAGAACGAAGACCGCGAGCATGGGAGCGAGGAGCCGCGTGCTCGTCGTGAGGCGGGCGAGATAGTAGGTCGCCCTGTGGACCGGGAGATGGCCGATGCGACTGAGGTCATACGGCTCCGAGAGGACGGCGGCGTGGTCCAGCAAGACGAGGGGCAGGAAGTAGGCGGCGAGATAGAGGAGTGCCGCCGCGTCTCCCGCCGCCGTGCCGTCGACATGGGTCGACGCCTGAACGCCGGCTGCCAAGAAAAGGAGGCGCAGCCCCCAACGCCCTACTTTGCGCCGGCGGTCGACGCGGCGTGTCGTGAGCCAAAACGCCTTGTGAAGTGCGCGGACGCCCGCCGCGTCGACGCCGAGACGATCGGCGGGGAAGCGGATCATCGGTTGGCCATCACGAAAAAACGGGGCGCCTCGTCTTGCGACAGGACGCCCCGTGATTAGTGTCGCCCGGGTGGGAGCATTGGTAGGATGTGTGGTAGGGAAAATGGGTAGGATACCCGGGCGACATCGTCATGATAGTAGGCGGGTATCGGCTGGTCAAGGCCCCTTTGTCAGAAAAAGCGACCGGAAGAATCGGGTATACGTTCGACACGAGAAGCGCGGAACCGCGGGTGCAAGCAGGTGTCAGCAGGCTGTTTATGGCGGCTTTCAGAAAGCGTGCCCGAAGTTCAGATAGATGTGTAGCCCTTCGGTCCCCCCTCCGTATCCGAAGTCGAGACGAGCGATCAGGCCCGGGGGACCGGGGGTGAAGCGCAGGCCAAGTCCGGCGCCTGTGTGGATCGGTCCCGGGGCTGCGGCGAAGGCTCCCGGGGCCACTTCGCCTGCGTCGACGAAAGCGACGAGTCCGGCGCGGGGAAGGGGATCCCAGCGTATTTCCGCGGCGAGGCCGCGGCGCACCAGGTCGCGGAAGCGCCCGGCGAACTGCCCCCGTCCATAGGTCGCTCCGCCGTAGATCGGCATGACATAGAAAGGAAGATCGTCGCCGACGAGCGCGTCGATCTCCACTCGCCCCGCCAGCACGAGCTGGGAGAAGATCGCGTGGTAAGCGCGCACTTCGGCTCTCCAGCGCCAGTAGCTCAGGTCGGGACCGAGCGCACGCCCCAACTCGAGCCGGGCCAGGCTCCCTCGCGTCGGCGCCCACTCCACGTCGCGCCGATCGTGCTGGAGCACCGCCGCGATGACACTGCTCAGTGTCTCACCCGACGCGAAATCGCGGCCGCCGATCCGCGTCGGATCGGGATCGAAATCGAGCGCTTCGCTGGCCAGCTTCAGACGCAGACGGGTCTCCCAGCCCGCGCCGAAGCGACGCCCCGGCTCGAGCGCGATCGCGAAACGGTTGCGTCCGAAGCGAACCTGGTCTCCCAGCGCGGAATCGTTGCCGACGCCGAAGAAGCGAGAGCTTCCATCCTCCTCCCAGAGCAGGGAGCCGCGCATCGTCACGCGGGTGCCCGCAAAGCGGTAGCTGCGGTAGGCGAGCTGAACGCTCCAGAAATCGTGTTGCGCGGCGAATGCCTGTGCCTGGACGCGAGAGAGCGCGGGGGGTGGACCGATCAGGTAGACTCGCAGGCCCGCTCCCACCCCCTGTTCGGCGCTCCAGGAGAGGAGCGGCTGCACAGCCCATTCGAGGCCTCCGGCCGCGGCGGATGAGTCGACGGGCGCATCAGCGCGGGCCGGTTCGAGTGGAAGGGGAGCGAGGAGGAGAGCTAGCCCGCATTTCTCACCAACTTTCGTCGCGAGGCGGCGCAGATTCGTGCCCTGGCGGTGCTTCGCACCGTTTC
>NYZA01000220.1 GCA_002686955.1 Gemmatimonadota bacterium | reverse complement strand
ACGTAAGCGCTGGTGCCGGAGCCGTAGGTGGGGTCGAGGATTAGGTCGCCGGGCTTCGTGGTCATTAGTAGACAACGTCGAACGATTTGCTCATTGGTTTGCACAACGTAGAGCGGGTTCGACGCGCCACCGAATGAATCCCACCAATTGCTGATTGTCTTGAAAGGGAAGTCTGTCGAGTATCGCTTGAAGCGCAATTGGTTCTTGCCTACGAATAGGCGATTGGCGTGTGCCAATCGATCCATACCGGAAGAGCGACCATCTTCTGTTACTGCGGTATGCTTCCAGCAGTTGCCTCTTGCGATTCCAGGATCGAAAGAACGCCCCTTGAACTCAAACTTTACACTCTGGTTCTTCCGAAATCCGCCGCTCGTCAGTGGGTTTGATGCAAACAACTTACAGTCGGGATGCTCCTGCACAAAGAGCTCCGGAAAATGCTCGTAATCTCGTGAGTCGCCATTCGGACCCTTGACATCAGCAAGTCTGGCTTCGTCTCCATTCGGAAACTCAACTATATTGAAGCCTTCCGCAATCAAGTCTGGAAGTGACATGGATTCGAACAGCCGAACGAAAGAGCCTTGAGCCAGCACCTTGTCGCGCGCGTACCAGACCAAGTAGTCATTGACCGGCTGGATGAATCCGCCCTTCTGACCGCCGGTCTTCTTCACGAGGATCAAGACAACAAAATTCTCCCCCCCAAAAACCTCATCCATCACCTCCCGCACATGATGCAGATTCTCGTCGGAGATCTGCACGAAGATCGATCCGGAGGGCGCAAGCAGCTCACGACAGAGCAGAAGTCGGTCGCGCAGATAGGTGAGGTAGGAGTGCAGGCCCAGCTCCCAGGTGTCGCGATAGGCCTTGACCATCTCCGGCTCGCGGGTCATGTCTTCGTCGTCGTTGTGCTTGACATCGCGCTTGCGCACGAAGGGCTGGAAATTGGAACCGAATTTCACTCCGTAGGGCGGATCCATGTAGATCATCTGCACCTGGCCGGCCATCGACTCGTAGTGCAGCAGCGAGCTCATCACCACCAGGGAGTCGCCCAGAATCAGGCGGTTGGTCCAGCCGTTGGCGTGCTCGTAGGCCTTGAGCAGCTTCTCGTGCAGCGCCATGTCGCGCTCGCCGAAGAGATCGAAGAGGTCGAGCTGTCGATCGCGCTTGTGCCCCTTCAGCGTCTGTAGGATCGCTTTGGTCGAAAGACGTTCGTGCACGAAGAGGGGCAAAGTCGGCACCTCGAAGGAGAGGCGCTCCGCCTTGCCCGACCAGTTCAGAAAGGGGGTCGAGAGGGACTCGAGAGCCACCGCGGCTTTCTCTCCGGTGGCCAGGTCACCCTCGATCAGCCCCTCCAGCTCATTCGCCAGTCGGTCCTGCCCCGCGTCGCGCAGCTCCGCGATCAGCGGCCGGAGTCGCCCGCGGCCCGCCGCGAAGGCATCGAGGATGCCCCGAATATGCTGCTCCGCCTGCTCTCGCGCCGGGTTCTGGCCATCCCACTCCAGCGCCGGAGAGAGCGAGGAGTCGTAGCGATAGCTCACCGGCGGTCTCTTCTTCTTGAACTGCGGCTGCGCGCCGACTTCCGGGCGCAGCAAGGCGCTGGCCTCGGGATGGGTGTAGCTGCCGGTCTTCCGGTCTCTCTTGCCTGGCATATCGGTGGTGGCGCCCTTTCCATCGCGGAATCGAGACAGCGCTGCGTCGCCGCTCCTTAGCGTGCGGCGCGATGTTAGCTCAAGAGCGCCGATCCAGGGCGGGCGAGGGGCTCCCGGGGCGGCCGCCGGCGTTGCCGGGTGGAAGGGCCGCGGGACGAAACAGGGGCTTTGAAAGCGCAGCCCCAACACCGCCCCGCGAACAGCCGTCATTCCCGGCCAGGCCCGAACTGGGGCGACGTGAGAGCCGATTGGTCCGGCGATCGGATGCCAAGATGGGCAGTTGCTTTCGCGCGGTCCCGCAGCCTCTCCGCCCGCCCGCGAAGCGTCCTGCCCGCGAACTTGAAATGTGACGGCGAGGGGAAGACGATCTCGTCCTCGAAGAAATCGAAAGTGCCGCTACGCCCGCGTCCCGAACTGTTGTAGCCGGTCGCGATTCCGAAGATGCCGCCTTCGAAGCGAACCAGCGCTAGCGCTACGATATCGGTGTCGTCGAGCTTGCCGCCGAAGAGTTTGTCGATCCACCAATCGATGTCGATCACGAGCTCTCCGCGGCGCACGACCAGTAGTTTGACTTCTTCGAGGTAGCGACGCTTTCCATCCGGGCCGTCCGGCAGGCGGACTCGCCCGAGCGACCATTCGTCTAGCTCCACTTCGTCGCTGATTCGGAGCGAGCCGGGGTGGTAGCCGAGGATCGAGTACGGAACCGGCAGGCGTAGCGGCTCGGCGAAGGAGATCCGCAGCTCGGCGGGTCGATCCGGCGGGCCGACCCGGCGAACGATCTCGCTGAGAAAACGATGGGGCAGCCGGCTCCTTCGGCCCGATTCGACGACCAGACTGTCGAGCACCTTCCCGCTCAACTCGCCCCGCGCGTCGTCGTCGGCCATCGCCACCAGATATGCGAAAACAGGGTCGCGAATCCCCTCGCTCATCACCGGCTCATAGGGCAGGGGCACCCCGGCGTCGATGCGGTGCAGGGCGGCTAGGAGAACGAAGCCGAGGAGCGGAATAAGAGATTGGATTGGAGTCACGCCGAGCGCGCCTCGATCTCTCGCGCGGCCTCGAGGGCGCGCGCCACGGCTGCTTCGGGATCGGAGTATGTCTCTACCTCGGGGATCGATTCCCAGCCATCGATCGCAATCACCCGGCGTCCGAAGTTCAAAGAGAAGGCGATCTCGGAGAGCGTGCCGGTCCCGCCGGGCAGCGCGACGATCGCCTGCGCCGTCCTGGCGATGAGGACGTTGCGCGCCTCGCCCAGACCGGTCACCACCGGGATGTCGACCCAGGCGTTCGCCTCTTCTGCGCGATCTCCGGGCAAGATTCCCAGCGTGAGCCCGCCGGCCGACTTGGCGCCGCGGCAGGCGGCTTCCATTACGCCTCCCCGCCCGCCGCAAACAAGGATCGCGCCGGCCTTGGCGATCGCTTCCCCCACGCTGCGGGCGGTTTCGAGAACCGAAGGCTCCGCGATCGAGCCGCCGATTACACCGATTCTGGGCTTTTGGGTTGATCGCATGGGTCGGGGCAGAGTAGCAGGGTTCAGCCGATCCACCGCCCCTCGAGCTCCTCGGCGGCATTGGATTGGGGGTCGAGAAGCAGTGCGTCCCAAGCATCCAATGCCTGCGCATTGCAAGATACGGGTGAAACGCGGCACGATGCCTGGTATCGGTCGTGGGCCGGGAGTCCGGGTGTCCCTTGCGTTATCCTGAGGCCTTCCCGCATAGATTAGGGTCCCTCACTCCGGAAAGCCCCACCATGCCCTCATACGCAATCCCCTCCCCCACCGCGACGCTCCCGGCCACCCCGCACGACGAGTTGGACCGGATCGTCGAGCGACTGCAAGGGGCGAAGGATCGATTCGCCGCCATCTCGATCGACCGCCGCATCTACCTGCTCGAGCAGTTGGTCGACGGAGTCTTGGAGGTGGCCGAGGACTGGGTGGCCACGGCGATCGACGCGAAGGGGCTCGGCGCGGGCAGTGCCGCCTGCTCCGAGGAGTGGCTCGGCGGGCCGATGACGGTGCTCCGCAATATCCGCTGTCTGCAGAAGGCGCTGGCCGATGTTCGTGATCACGGCGCCCCCCGCATCCCGCCCGGCGCGATCGACGAGCGGCCCGACGGACGGGTGACGGTGCGCGTGTTCCCCGACCGATTCTACGACAAAATCCTCTTCGCCGGCTTCCATGCCGAGGTCTGGATGGATCGTTCGATCACGCGGGAGAATCTCGCCAACCACCAGGCGAAAGTGTATCGAGAGGGCGATCGATCGGGCGGTGTCGCCCTGGTGCTCGGCGCCGGGAATGTAGCGTCGATCGGGCCGATGGACGTGCTGCACAAGCTCTTCATCGAGAACCGGGTCTGCGTGCTCAAGATGAACCCGGTCAACGAGTATCTCGGGCCTTTCCTTAGCCAGGCGATGCGCTGCCTGGTGTCCGAGGATTGGCTCGAGGTCGTCTACGGGGGGGCCGATGTCGGGGCGCATCTGGTCGCCCACGAGGGAGTCGACGAGATCCACATCACCGGCTCCGACGCCACGCACGACGCGATCGTCTGGGGCGTGGGGCCGGAGCAGGCCGAAAGGAAGGCGAAGGGCACGCCGCTGATGACCAAGCCGATCAGCTCGGAGCTGGGCAATGTGACTCCAGTGGTGGTGGTGCCGGGTCGCTGGTCCGATGCCGAGATCGCTTTTCAGGCCGAAAACGTCGTCTCGATGGTCGTGAACAACGCTTCGTTCAACTGCAACGCCGCGAAGCTCTTGGTCACCAGCGCCGACTGGCCCCAGCGCGAGCAGTTTCTGAACCGCATCAAGTCTATGCTCGCCGGATTCCCGCCGCGCAAGGCCTACTACCCCGGCGCCCGCGACCGGTGGTCGAAGTTCGTCGAGGCGCACCCGAAGGCGGAGTTTCTCGCCCACGACGACGGCGTCGATGTTCCATGGACCTTCATCGGCGATCTCGATTCAAACGCCAAAGAAGAAGTCTGCTTCCGGCGAGAGCCTTTCTGCGGAGTGCTGCACGAAGTGCCCCTACGCGGCCATATGGCCGAGGATTTCCTGCCGGCGGCGACACAATTCTGCAACGAGAAAGTCTGGGGAACGCTGGCGATCTCGATCCTGATCCATCCCCATTCGAGAGAGGCGGCCGGCGGCGAGGCTGCGCTGCAGCGGGCGCTCGACGAGCTCCGCTACGGATCGATTGCCGTGAACACCTGGTCCGCCATCATCTACGGACTCTCCACGACGACATGGGGCGCCTTTCCCGGACACCCACTCGACGACATCCAATCCGGCCAGGGCTTCGTCCACAACACCTACATGTTCGATCGCCCCTGGAAATCGGTGTTGCAGGCCCCCTTCAAGATCTCACCGAAGCCGCCCTGGTTTCCGACCCACCGGAACGCGCATCGTCTGGCCGAGGCCATTACCCGCTTCGAAGCTCATCCCTCTCCGATCAAGCTGCCCCTGATCGCGCTTACGGCCGCGCTGACCTGATGCCCTTTCTCGAACGGGAGCGGGGCAGCCGAATCTGGTACGATACCGGCGGTGCCGGTGGATCGCCGGTCCTCCTGATCATGGGGATGGGCGCCGGCGGCATCGGCTGGCTGGCGCAGATTCTCGAGCTGCAACAGACACATCGCGTCGCCTGGTACGATCACCTGGGGATCGGACGCAGCGGAAAGGGGAGACAGGGATGCACGATTCGCTCGATGAGCGATGACGCCCTCGCCCTGGCCGATCATCTCGGCTGGGACGAGACTCACATCGTCGGCATCTCGATGGGCGGCATGATCGCCCAACGTTTCGCCCTCGACCACCCCGCGCGCACGCGCAGCCTGACACTGATCGCCACGCATGCGGGCGGACCAAGCACAATCCCCCCAACGCCCCGCGCGCTATGGTTGATGCACACGAGCCAAATGTTCCGGGGTGCGGCGCGGTGGGCGCGCATCAGATCGCTGCTCTTCCCCCGCCATTTTCTCGCCGATCCCGCGAACGCCCCTCTCCTCGAAATGGCGTCCTCGCTCCTCCCCATGGAGCTGAAGCTCGCCACCTTCACATGCCAGCTCGCCGCCGTGATCGGCCACAACACCCGCCGCCGCCTTTCGGAGCTCGAGGGGATCCACACGCTGATCGTGCGTCCGGGCAAAGACATCCTCATTCCACCCCGAGAAAGCGACAGACTTCAACGCGCCATTCCCGGCGCCGATCTCGCCCGCTTCGACAACGCCGGACACGGCGTCATAGCGCAGTCCTTCGACCTTCTGAACCCTCTGATGTTGGAACACTTCCAGCGAGCAGACAACTGAATCATGCCGACATCGGAACACCGCACCCAACGCCGCATCGAATTCCACGAAACCGACATGGCGGGAATCGTGCATTTCTCATGGTTCAACCGATACATGGAGGAGGCCGAGCACGATTTCTATCGCAGCATCGGTTTCGATCTCCCGCTGCAATCGTTCGAGATCGGCTGGGGCCTGCCGCGAGTCCACGCCGAGTGCGACTACCACAACCCCGCCCGCTTCGAAGACCTGCTCGACCTGCGTCTCGTCGTCGAGGAGCTGCGAGAACGTGTCGTTACCTACCGAATCGAATTCAGCCGCCTTGACGGAGAACACCGAACCCCGATAGCGACGGGCAGGCTGGTGGTCTGCTGCGTCACGCGAAATCCCGAAGGCACGGAGCTGAAGGCGACAGCGTTTCCGAGGGGTTTTCGTGAGAGAGTGAGGGCGGTGGTGGAGTAATTGAGACCACCCGGGGGGGCGCTATGCTTCTTCGCTACCCGGCCCTGCAAGCGACGCATGCCCCATCGCTGCCCGCCCGATTCCGGCTCGGTCGCGGGGGCTTCTGAACGCGTGGGCGGATTGAGGCGATGTTGCCGGTGCCAGGGTAGCCACCCCGGACATCGCTGTAGACCACATCGGCTACACCACCGTTGATCATATCGATCTCGCCAGAGCCCACGTCCCAGGGGATCGAATTGGAAATGTAGCGGAGACCCTAAATCCTGGCCGGTTTTCGGAGCGAGAATCGTGATCAGCGAGCAAAGCCCCACCGGGGGGCACAGACCAGCGCGCAGGCATGAGATTCAGGGGGCGTTTTCGCAGATGTCCGGGATGAGGTTGCGATTGCAATCGCCGCCGGCCGGCATGAAATCGAAGCCGGTCGGCCCGATGAGCTCGGAGTCGAGCGCCTGGACATGGGGGAAAAGTAGATTCCCGTTGGCTCCGTCGTACATCAGGATTCGCGGCTCGAGCAGATGCAGCCAGCCGTCGTGCACGAGCTCCCCGCTGAGGCTGGCGCTGACATAGACGTTCCGGTCGGGCCCGACGCGCAAACCCCAAGGGCCGATGAGCTTGCCCTGATAGTCGCCATTCTGATACGCACCCTCGAACCGACCGGTAAGCGCATCGAAGGCCAAAAGCTCGTCGGTGCGCTCGCTGGCGACCACGACGCGCCCGTCCGGCGCCACGATGATCCCCCGAGGATTGGCGAGACCGCCGTTGTTCCGCCGGTCGACGAAAACGCGTACGAAAACCCCGGTCAAACCATGGTACTCGAGCACCCGCCCGTCGCTACTGGTCACGAGCAGGTTGCCTCCGGGCTCGAACGCGAGCCCGAAAGGTCCGACCAGCCCACCGTCGCCCGCGCGCACGAGCTCAGCTTCGAATCGCCCGCTCTCAACGTCGAAGCGCAGGACACTGTTCGAAGCGGTGGAGGCGAGGAGCAACGCGCTTCCATCGGCGAGGAGCATGGCGCCCGGCTCATCGAGACCTCCCGCGCCCTCCGACACCAAATCGCGCACGAACGCACCGCTGCGATCGAACTCCACGACACGATCGTCGTTCGCGCTCGTGACGAGGATGCGCGCATCGGGTGTTATAACCAGGTCCATGGGGCGGTCCAGGTATCCCGGCTCCGACTGGCGCATGAGCACGCCGGTGGCGGAATGGTACTCCTTGATCCGCTCGTCACGAGACGAGATCGCCCAAATATCGTTCGCCCCGTCCAGGGCGATCAAGTCAGGAATTCCGTCGTCATCGCAATCCTGGCACGAATCGAGCACGGCGTTGCGATCGATGTCGAGAGCCATGTCGGCCTGTATTTCGTTGTAGTCAGAGACACCATTTGCGTTGCAGTCCTCCTCGCATTGATCCGGAATCCCATTGCCGTACAGATCCACGCTGATGCCGAGCCGAATGTCGACGTCGTCAGGGATGCCGTTGGCGTTGCAGTCGGGCTCGCATTCATCCGGAACCCCATTCCCGTTGGCGTCGCTGCTGTAGCCGATTGCAATATCATCGCTATCGAGTACGCCGTTGCCATTGCAGTCTTCGCACTCGTCCGGGATCTCGTTGGCGTTGGTGTCTTTGCTGATGCCATCGGCGATATCGAGCGCGTCGTCCACGCGGTTTTCATTGCAGTCGAAGACATAGTTTTTAGCGTCGGACAGACAATCGAAAATCTCCGCCTGACAGACGGTGTGGTAGCGCAGATCGGTCACCGACGACCCCCCGCTGTGGGTCTGGCTGCAGTAGCTCATGAGGGTCCCCCGCCGCGGAGGGCTGCCCGGAGTATCGCACTCGTCGACGCCGAGCGTGTGCGTATGCGAGGCACCGAGATTGTGTCCCAACTCGTGGGCGGCGATTCGGATGTCCTGATTGAAGCCGTTGGGCCTGCCGGGATCAGTGAATGAACCGAGGGAGTACGCGACCCAGGAGCGAGGTCCGCATAGCTGCCCCACGCCGCCGACCGCAGCATCTTTCCTCCCAGAGAGGAGCTGCGCGAGGTCGTATCCGACCGAGGAGCCGAAGATGGGCAAGCTGACCTCCTCACCGTAGGGATCGTTGGGTGTCGTCCAGACGCGGACGAAGATCAACTCGAGCCGCGTCCGCGTGTCCCGCAGCGTGATGTCGCTCACCCGGGCATAGGTCTGCACCAGGTAGTCGATCGCATCCTGCTCCGAATCAAAGAGGGAGTAGAGCTCGTGGTCGCCATCGACGGCGAGCCTCGCGAGGCGCTGGCCGCGGATCGGATCGGAGCCGGAGTGTACGGGGGTCGACGACCGAGCGGGCGCTTGTCCCCATTCCTCGCGGCCGCAGAGCAGGGGTGCGCTGCGTGAACGGTCCTCGAAGACGATCAGCTCGCCTGCGCGCATTTCGGGCGCCGGCGCAAGGGCGTAGGTTGCGGCCCCGGAGCCGAGCTCGATGCGCCCTCCGCTGAATCCCGCTCCCACCGAGAGGAAGACGTGCGAACCCACCCTCCCGATGACGCTCCCACGCAGGATGAGAAAGCGCGAAGGGTCGACGTCGACCCTCCGATCGCCCGCGTCGGTACCAAGCACGAAACGCGTCTCGCGCGAAACCACACAGAGCTCCTCGAGCTCCAGATCGACTTCAGTTTCGCCCGCCAGGGGGAAGCGATCCACCTGGATGCGCCCGCCCTTCGCCGCGGCGCGACGCAGGGCGCCGACATCCGTCCTAATGACGATCGATCCCTCGGTCGTCGATTCCCGCGTGAACAGCACTCCCTGCGCGAACGGGGGCGAGGCGAGCAGCTGCACTACGAGGAGGCCACCGATCTCTAGTAGTCGCCGCATGGAGTTCTCGTTTCGCAATCGATCGATGTGGTTCGCCGAAGTTGCTCTCGGGTCTTCGCCTCGCCGACGCGGGGCGCCGGAACCGGATCCGGTCTCCCGACGCAGCCCCAGGAGCCTGTTGCGCATAGGCTTTCGAGCCCAGTGTTCGAGTTCGTTTCGAGATCAAGGAGCTGAGTCCGCGGGAAGGCTGGTTGCCTTTCAAGGACTT
>NYZA01000219.1 GCA_002686955.1 Gemmatimonadota bacterium | reverse complement strand
TCCGCCTTCGTTCCGATCTCTGCGTCGCCAAGTCCTTGAAAGGCAACCAGCCTTCCCGCGGACTCGGCTCCTTGATCTCGAAACGAACTCCAATACCGGGCTCGAAAGTCTATGCGCAACAGGCTCCTAGTTCGTGCTTCGACAGGGTCCCGCAGCGATGATGGCCCGGCCCTTGCGGTCCGAGCCTCACCCATGGTTCTCTCCGATCATGGAAGTCCGATTCGCCCGACCGAACGAGCTGGCCCTCTGTCTCGATGTACGGCGCGCGGTCTTCATCGATGAACAGAATGTAGCTTTCGACGAAGAAGTGGACGGGCAGGACCCCACTTGCATCCACGCCGTGGCGATCTCCGAGGGGCGGGTCGTGGGCACTGCCCGGATGCGGATCCTCAAGAGCGGCGACGCGAGGGTGCAGCGGGTCGCCGTCCTCGCGAATCACAGAGGCCGCGGGCTGGGAAAGCGGATCATGGACCTGATGGAGGACGAGGCTCGCCGCGCCGAATGCTCTCGCGTGGTGCTCGATGCGCAGGTGGCGATCATCCCATTCTACGAAAGACGTGGCTACCAGCCCGAGGGTGAGCCTTTCCTCGATGCGGGGATCGCCCACCGGTTCATGTGGAAGCGTCTGCGGTCCGGTTCGGGCCCTTGATCATGCCAGTCTCAAGGCGCCTCCCCGGTCCGCCAGCTCCTCGTCTTCAGCCGCTTGTCCAGCGGGCGGTCGGGGACGAATCGGATGCCCCAGCGTCAGGGCAAAGGTCGTGCCCTCGCCGATCACCGATTCGCACTCGAGGTTGCCGCTGTGGTTCTCCGCGATCCTCTTGCAGATCGGAAGACCGAATCCGTGCCCATCCTTCTTCGTGGTGATCGCCCGTTCGAAGAGCACTTTACGAACCTTCTCGGGAAGACCGGGGCCGTTGTCCTGGACGACGAGGCGAATCCGATTGTCGGGATCCACCGTGGTGACGACCCCGATGGTGCATTCTCGCCCGCGTGTCGCCTCGGCCGCATTCTCGAAGAGATTGATGAGGATCTGCTGGATCTGTGCCGAGTCCATCGAGACGATCGGATTCGCCGGATCGAGGCGGACGGCGAAGGCGACATCGTCGAAGCTGTTTTGTGGCTGGACGAAACGGATCGTTTCCCATACGAGGTCGTTGATCGGTCCCGGCTCCGGCGCCGTTTCGAGGCGCGAGAAGTCCATCAGGCTTCGGGCGAAGCGGGCCGTTCCTTCGACCTGGCGGCAGATAAGGGCGACCGATTCGAGAGCACCCTCTTTGTCGTCCTCTTCCAGCATGTAGGGGACCAGAGCCGCGTGGCCCATGATCCCGTTCATGTAGTTGGAGAGCTCGTGCCCGATCTCCGCCGCCATTCGGCCCTTCGAGGCCATCGATTCCGATGCGACGAGCTGCTGCTCCATTCTCAGGCGATCCTCGATATGGCTCAGGATCGTCACCGTTCCGACGATCCGCCCGTCATCGGAACGGATCGGTGAGCAGGAGATCTCGATGTCCAACACGACCGCGTCCACCCCCGATTCGACCTCGGCGGGGAGCGCGGGGGGGCGAGACAGGCGAATTCTCCTGCCGCGCAAGAGGCGGCCGTGGCTCAGCACGTCCACGACGACGGACGACACCTCTTCGCCGCCTTCCAGGCCCTCTTCGACGCTCCTGCCCCTCAGCTCCTCCGGGTCGATGCCCCACACCTTTTCGGCCGCTCTGTTCGCGAGCACCACGATGCCCCGTGTATCGGTCGTGATGATCGCGTCGGCGGAGCTGTTGATCAGGTTGTCCCGATAGTTGCGCTCGGTGCGCAGAGTCTGAATCAGGTCCATGTTCTTCGCCGCGACGGCGAGCTGCCCGGCGAGTAGATGCAGAACCCTCTCGGTCGAGCTGCCAAAGGCGTCCGGTGAACTGTGCCAGACCACGAGCACCCCGAGGACCTCACCGCGAAAGATCAGAGGGAATGCCAGAAGAGACCGTGCCCTTGCCTCTTCGTCGCTCCCTTCGAATCGCGGGTCGTCTCGCTGGTCGACCACGAGTTGAGATTCGCCCTTTTCGAGCACCCTGTCGGCCACCTGGGCGCTCGCGTTCGGACGCATCTCCGAATCGATGATCGACTCGAGCTGGTCGCCGTGTCTTAGAAGGACGTCGCCCCCTTCGGCCTCGACAAGGTCGGCCACATACGACACGACGCGCCTCATCTGCTCGGGAGCTTCGGCTTCCGATGCGAGCGCCTCGTTCACGACACGCAGCAGCGAGAGCTCGCTGATCTTGTCTTCGAGCGTGCGCTGGCTCCGCTCGAGCAGTCGCCTCGCCAGATGAACTTGATCCCCATCGCTCTTCATCGCCGCCATCCCCCCGCGACCAGGCGGTCGCTTATTTCCAAGACATGGCGCTCCTCCATGCCCAGTGGCTCCAGGCCCGCGGAGTCGAGCTCCCTCTCTTCACTCAGGCATCGGGCCAGATCGGTGGCGGCCCGCAGAATCGCCGCGAGCACCGGAGCAGTCTCCGCGCACTCCGGTGCATGGTGCCATCGAACCGCGTCGACCAGCTCCAGCGGAAGCTGCCATCGATCGAGCAGCCAAGCGCCTACCTCCGCATGCCCCACACCCAGAATCCCGGTTTCCACCTCGGTCGAGCTCTGATTCTCGGGAGAAAGCCTTTCCATCGCCTCCGCGCATTCGGTGGGGAACTCGATCTGCAGCACGACTTTACCGATGTCGTGCAGCAACCCGCCGATGAACACATCGGCCACTTCGGCGGATCGAGGCGAGACGATGGCGATCTCGCGGGCCACCCTCCCCGCGGCGATCGAGTGGTCCCAGAGCCGGGCGTGCAGTTCGGGATCCCCCATCGAGTTGTCCCACATGCCCATCACCGAGGCGGCCAACGCGAGCGACTGCATCTCTTCGAAGCCGAGCAGCGATACGGCCTCCTGGATACCGGTGATCTGCCGGTGGAAACCGTAGTAGGCGGCGTTCACCAGCTTGAGCAGTTTGGCTGTGAGGCTCTGATCTCTGCAGATCACCTCGGAAAGATCTCCCGCAGATGTCGTCGGATCGAGGAGCAGAGCGTTGATCTCGTTGATGACCGCGGGAAAGGCGGGGAGATCTCTCCGGCCGCGCAGTTGGCCCCAGACATCGGTAGTGGCCGCGGCAGTGGTTGGGGAGGAGAGGCGTGCCATTTTGGCTCCCGTTGGGGAAGGATAGATCGTCGGCGGACACTGACTTCATCGGTATCCGCGGCCCAGGAACTGGAGCCTAAATCGCACCTGATCGTTCAGAATTCGAGGAGAGCCAGCACCTCGTGCATGCGAAAAGGCTTGGAGAGCACGTGGTCCACCGACCCGTCGAGCTCGCGGCTCATATCCCAACCGGTCATCAGAACGGTTCGGGTGGCCGGCGATTCGGCTTTGATGTCGAAGGCCAGGTCGACCCCTTTGGCCTGCCCCAGGTCGTAGTCGGTGAAGACCACCGAGTGCTTCTTCGCCCGAAAGAGCTCCATCGCCTCTTCCGCCGAGCCGGCTACGTCTACGACCGCGCCGGCCCCTTCGAGAAGGTCGCTCAAAACCTCGCGGATCGTCGCTTCGTCGTCGACCACCAGGACCGCCTTGCCCGCCGCTGACGGCTTGGTCGTTTCCAGGCAGCTTGCCGCCGTCTCGTTCCGGCACGGAAACTCAGGCTCCTCCGCGGAGCGAACCAGGTTTCTCATGCGATCGAGCTCTTGGCTCGCCGCGAGCACGAGCTCGACCAGCACCCCGATCTCGTCTCGGGTCGATGGGTCGTCCACGGTCATCTGCAAGCGCTGGCACTTGAGGAGCAGAGATCCGAATCGATTGCCCGCCTCGTGGAGCGCTTTTCGAATCTCCCCGATTAGATCGGCGTTGCTCCCGTTCACGTGGACCCCTAGCTCTGCTCGAGTGCGCGCAGTTGGTCGCGCACTTGTGCGGCGCGTTCGAAATCCTCGGCCGCGACCGCGGACTCCATCTCTCGCCTGAGCATATCTGCTTGGTTACCTTGGCTTTGCGGGCCGGGAGATACCGACGAGGTGAGCGACTCGACCGCCTTTCGCACCTCGTTCGGATCGGGATCGATCGGGGCTGCGTCGCTGGCGGCCGGGGGGAAGATGATGGCGTCAACGGCCGGGCGTTCCTGCTGGACACCCGCCTGTTCCATCACACCTTCGTCGACGAAGATGTCGACGCCTGCCTTGAGCGCGAGCACGATGCTGTCGGATGGGCGGGCGTCGATCACGTGCAGGTTCTTGTCGGGCGTGCGTAGCGAGAGTTCAGCATAGAAGGTATTCCCCTTGAGGCGAACGATGGCGATCTTCTCGAGCGAGCTCTTGAACGCCTTCGTGATGCTCATCAGAAGATCGTGCGAGAGGGGGCGCTGGAAGGGCTCGCCCGCGAGCTCCAACCCGATCGCGTACGCCTCCGCCGGCCCGACCACCATCGGCAAGATCCGTCCCTCGCCTCCTTCTTCACGAAGGAACACCGTGCGCCCCTCTTGCTGAGGGAGCTCGGCCAATCCGATGACGTTGACTCTGATGAGCCCCACGGCGGGTCTCCGGCTGTCGCGAAGTGGTTGAGATTCAGGATGTTGCCATTGGTTGAGAAGGCACGCACACTCACTCTCATAGTAGAAAAGGGTCCGCGGCGAGGCAAGTGATCCCGTGCCGGGAAGCGAGCCGATCTGCTGGGTTTTTTCACCCAAGTGCGTGGGGCCAATGGCACGGATTCGTGGCCACGAAGGTGGCGGCCGTGCTCGATACGGGCGAGCAACCGGAATCCGAAACGGCAAGACCCCGCCAAGACAAGGGTCCGGCGCTTTTCTCACGAATTGCTCATAGATGAGGCACAATCCGTGCTACGCTTTCGGCTGCTACACTACTTCGAGCCTGGGTTTCCTGGGGGCAGGACGCCCGGCACGATTGGGGGCTACGCATGACACTCTGCGCGCAGCGCTGGACAATGCTGTTCCTCTTCTGCGCATTCGCGATGGGCATGGTCGCCTTGGCGCACAGCGGCCAAGCGGCAACCGACCAGCAGCGCAATTCCTACTTCGCGAGCAAGGGGCTGCTGGCTCCGTAGATCCGTCCCAACCTCTCCGTCCCAAGGTCCGAACTCAGTAAGATGGACGGTTGAGAAACCGCTGATCCGCTCATGTCGCCCGGACCGATTCCTCCCCGATCTCCCGTCGATGATTCCAGCATCTGGCGTCGGCTTTTCTTGAGGAAAGGCCCCGCGATCGCGTTCGTGCGGACGCCTGCTTTGCTGGAATTGCTGAGGTTACGAGGCGGCGATGACTGCATCAGCTCCGACGAGGGCACTTTCGCGCGAACCGTCGTCGTGGAGATTCTGGAGGGCGATGCCGCGTTCCATCGTGCCGCGTTGCTCAAAGAGACCGCCGATCGCCTGACGGAGGTTCCGGGCGCGTGCATCTGGGCCGTGATCCCTTCGCATCGGCCTCGGCTCTGGCGCCGGCTGCTCGATTCGGCGCGCGAGGTTGGTCTGCACGAGGATCGACTTCACCCTTTCGCACCCTCGATGGTCGCGTTTCGCCTCGCTCAATCCTGAGCACGCTGGCCATGCTACCCTCGAAAGGTTCGTTCCCGGCTCCGGCCGAACACGTCCAGATCCTAGAGAGGAAGCGCCTTGCCTCTAGTTCAGACCTCAGCCCGCTTCAGCATCACACCGCGGCAGTTCTACGACATGATCACCGATTTCGATGCACTTCCGGGGGCGATCACCGGAGTGGAATCGGTCGAGGTGCTCGATGCCACCCCCGACGCTTGGGTGGTCGAGCATACGATCCGGGTGATCAAGCGCTTGAGCTACACCCTCGCGTTCAAGGGCCGTCCCGGCGAGCTGCTGGAGTGGGACCAGGTTGAAGGGCCCTTCAAGGCCAACTCCGGTCGTTGGCTGCTCGAAGAGGACGACGATGGATTCACGAGCGCCCACTACGAGCTGGACCTAGAGCTGGGCATGTTCGTTCCGAAGGCGATCTCGAAGGGGCTGATCGCCAACGATCTTCCGCGGCTGATGAGCGACTGGGATCGCGCCGCCACGGAGCGCTACGGAAGTTGAGGGCGGCCCACCCGCGAGAATCGGCATGATGATCGAAAATGACCTTCGGTCGAGCGACGGTACGGTCCTGCGCACCTATGCATCCGGGAAGGGACCGGTGGTCTTGATCGCCAATGGCCTGGGGGGCACTCCCGATGCCTGGCGCCTGCTCATCGGGCGATTCCGCGACCGATTCCGTTTCGTCACCTGGGATTATCGCGGGCTGTACGGCTCGCGGCGGCCCTGTGATCTCGTTCATTTTCGGATCGCGGATCACCTCCGGGACGCCCTTTGTGTTCTCGATTGCTACGGTGCCGAGAGCGCGGTAGTGATGGGATGGAGCATGGGGGTTCAGCTTTCGCTCGCGCTCGCGCAGGCGGAACCGGAGCGGGTTCGGGCGCTGGTGCTCATCAACGGCACTTTTGGCGCCCCTTTCAAGACCGGCCCGGTCGTGGGAGCGTTCGGCCATTTCGTTCCCGCCCTTCTGAGGGGCGCGCTGCCACTGGCGCCCGCGGTCGGCCGAGTGATCGCATCGCTTGCCCGCAATCCGATCTTGTTGAGGCTCGGAATGGCGGCCGGACTGGCGGGAAGGACTCTGGACCGCAGCATCTTCATGGCGGTCAGCTCCCGGTGGAGCGATCTCGACTACGACGCCTTTTTTCGGATCCTGGCGGCGCTGGGGGAGCACGATGCGGGGCCGGGGCTTTCGCACGTCGAGGCCCCGACTCTGATCGTCCATGGCGATCGTGATCTCCTCACGCCTCACCACGTGACCGATACGATGTTGGAAGAGATGCCGAACGCTGACCGTTTCACCGTGGAGGGCGGTACCCACTACTCGATTCTCGAGCAGCCCGAAGCCGTCAACGAGCGGATCGATCGATTCCTGCTCCCCTTCAATCGAAGCCCCGCCGAGCAGCGCAGGGCCGGCGGCGGCTGACCCGCGATTCCCCCGGATTTCATCTCAGGAGACAGCACAAAGATGCCATTCTTCACCGCCGACCAACTCGACGCTCTGCGTCTCATTCGCGGAAGCGATGAGGTTTTCGATGAACTGAGCACGTTCCTCTCGGGCCCTCTGAACGATCTCATCGGCGCGCGGATCGCGTCTCGGGCGGCCCGGAACGACCGCGATGAGCTCTTCGACACCGAGGCGTTCGCCGAGCTCGGTGCGCTCGGATTCATGGCCTTGGCCTATCCCGAGGAGCTGGGGGGGATGGCCGCGTGTTTTTCGTACTACAACGCTGGGCTCGAGAGCCTGGCGAAGGCCGATGCCGGATTAGCGCTCGCGGTGGCCATCCACGGGACCGCCACCGACGGGATCGCGCGCTTCGCATCGAAGGAGCTGAGAGAACGCTACGTTCCCGATCTGATCACGGGGCACAAGATCGGCGCATTCGCGCTCTCCGAGGCGAACGCGGGCTCCGACGCGCAGGCGCTCGCTTGTCGCTATCGCCGCGATCCTGATACCGGCGAGTACGTCCTGAACGGCACCAAGTACTGGATTACGAACGGCCTCAGCGCTGATCTCTTCTTCGTCATGGCGCGCGGACCCGAGGGGCGGATCTCCGCCTTCGTCGTCGCCAAGGGAAACGAGGGCAGCTTCACCCAGGCGAAGATCCAGGACAAGATGGGTGTTCGGGGATCGAATACAGCAGAGCTGGTTTTCGAGGACTACCGGGTTCCGGCAGATCACATAGTCGGAGAAGAGGGGCACGGCTTCCGCTACGCCATGCACATGCTCAACGGCGGGCGGGTGACGATCGCCGCGTGGGCGACCGGTATCGCCCAGGGGGCCTACGAGAAGCTGCTGCAGTACTCGGCGGAGCGGGAGATGTTCGGGGGACGCCTCTTCGATCTCGACAACACGAAGAAGGAGCTCTCCGAGATGTCGATCGAGATCGATGCCTCGCGCCTGCTCGCCTATCGCGCCGGCCTCTACAAAGGAGAAGATCGCGACATCCGCAAATCGGCGGCCGTGGCGAAGGTGAAAGCATCGGAGACGGCGGTCTACGTAAGCGAGCGGGCGATCGAGCTCGCGGGTGGCTACGGATATGTGACCGACTCCCGAATCGAGCGACATCTGAGGGATGCGTTGCTCGCGCGAATCGGCGAGGGCGCGAACGAGGTGCTCAAGATCATGGTGATTCCGCGGGTGCTCGAAAAGGAGCTGAGCCTCTCGGCCCCGACCGAACCCTGGTAGCTGAATCGCGACGAGATCGATGCCGATGCGAGTAATGGCGGGCTGTCGATTCTCCAGGCTGTCCTAGATGGTGGATTCGGGGAGGCGAGGTGCGACATACTGCCCTATACTTGAGAGGTGAATCGCCCGTTGCATGAGGGGAAAGGGTGAAATCGAACGCCATGATGCCGACCGAGAACCCGAAGACGATTCAAGCACGCGCGACCGCCGCTCTCCTGGTCGCCCTTGCCGTGCGCAGTTCCGCCGCGTTTGGACTAAACGTCGTGGGCGAGCTGCTCAGGGTGCCGGCCGACTACCCCACGATCAGCCAGGCGATCGAAGCCGCCAGCAGCGGCGACGAGATCCGAGTTGCCTGGAAAGACGGTGGCTACCGGGAGCGGCTCGTCATCAGCTCGGACCATGTGCGCTCTCTGAGGATCGCGGGTGAAGGTCAGGGCGAGCGCCCGACCATCGCCTGGGCCGACTCTTCGTACGGGGTCATCGAGCTATCGAATCTCGACAATCTGCCCTTCGAGGTCGAGCTCGAACATCTGGTGATCGACGGTAGCGATGGTGCGCGATATGGGATCAAGCTGCGCAATGCGTTGGCGCCCGATCCCGACCAGGTCTACAACAAGATCGAAATAAAGGACTGCGTCGTCGGGCATGCGGGATTCGGGATCGAGCTCGGTACGCGCTGCGGCGCCAACGGCTGCGATGGCCAATGGGGCGCCGTCGACCAGCGCAAGCTGGGCTACAGTCGCTCGGAGATCCTCATCAGCAGAAGCGTGATCTACGAGAACTATCGCGACGGTCTCAACCTCTATCGCGTCGGCGGCGAGCTGGTGGGCAACCTGGTGTTCAACAACGGCGACGAAGGCTGCCACACCACCGACACTCGCGATTTCCGGGTCGCGCACAACATCTTCGATCACAATCTGTCGATCTCGCTCCACCTGCATCTTTGCCAAGGCGGCGTCGTTGAGAACAACGTCATCACGAGGTCGCAGAGATCGCACAAAGATGGCGGGGGGCTCGGCATCGCGGTCGGCGGAGGGCTTTCCGAGGGGGTCATCTTCATCGACAACAACCTGGTGGCCTACAACGCGGCGAACGGGATTCTAGTGCAACCCACGGAGATACGGGTCGACTCGCTGACCTGTATTCCGGCCTCCACGCAGGCCGAGCTGCGGAACAACATTGTTTACGGCAACGGATGGGCGGAGCCCGACTCCGGCGGCCGGCAGCATCAGATTCGCTTCGAACGACAAGACCTTCCGGAGATGCGAATGCTCTGCGAGTACAATCTGTTTCGAAGCTATGGTCACCTGATTTGGGGCGAGTCGATCGATGACTCCAATCTCAGGGGAACCGATCCTCTTTTCTCGGTCGAACCGGACCCCTCGGCGTACGGCGCGGTGGTGACCCTCGAAGATGCGTGGGGGGTGATCCGCGGCTATGAGCTGAGCACGGAATCCCCCTGTGTCGACGGTGGCGATCCGCTCGCTAGCTACCACGACGCTCCCGGCGGATTGACCAAAGGAACGAGCCGCAACGATATCGGCATTTTCGGCGGACCGCGGGCGATCTGGCCTTTCCTCGAACCGCGGAGACACTCGATCCCGGGCACCGGAGCGATCACCCCCCTAAGCGGTCGCGGCCCCGGGGCCAGGATCGGGTCGACGAAGAGGTAGTCGCCGACCCTTTCATTGTCCCCGCAACAGCTCCCGCAACGCGTGCAGGTCGGGAACGAAGATGTCGACCTCGTCGCGATTCGATCGGAGTGCGAAACCCAGGCCGGATGGAACCCCCACAGTTACCACACCGGCCGCCTTCCCGGCACGTGCGTCGGTCAGGCCGTCTCCCACCAAGATCGCCTGGGACGGCGGAGCTCCACAGAGCGCCAGCGCCGCACTTACCATTTCGGGATCCGGCTTTCGGGTCGGCAGAGAGTCTCCGCCCAAGACAGCCGCGAAGCGATCGCCGATTCCGAGCGCCTCCAAGATCCTACGGGCCGGATCTTCGGGCTTGTTGGTCACCAACCCCACTCCGATCCTTGGTGGCAGGCCGTTGATCAGCTCGCGAACACCGGGGAGGAGAACGGTTTGATCGACCAGATGGTCGTTGTAGTGAAGCCGGAACTCCGGCAACATCGCCCGTGCCCGTTCCTCGGCAGGCTCGGTCCAGGGATCCTCGCCGGAGGCCGCCGCGATGGAGCGGGCGAGCAGAGAGACGACTCCGTCTCCGACGAATGAGGCGACCGCCTCTTTTGAGTGCATCGGCAGACCGATGCTTTCGAGGGTCAGGTTTACCCCGGTCGCGAGATCGTCGATCGAGTCCACCAGTGTGCCATCCAGATCGAAAAGAACAGCCTTCAAAGGATGAGGAATCGACTTCATGGCCCTTTCTTCGGCCCCCTTTCGTGAGGGGAGTGTGGCATGTAGTGCTCGCCGCTGGAGGCTCGAAAAGGATGGGCCGCTCGAAAACATTGATCGAGATTCGTGGATGCCCGGCAGTGCGGCGGGTTGCTCGCGCCGCCCTCGATGCGGGGTGTGCCGGCTGCGTGGTCGTGGTCCGCGCGGAGGAAGGGGACCGGGTGGAGGCGCTGATCAGCGATCTGCCCGCGGTCCGCGTGTTGGTCAATCGCAAGTCGGAGGCGGGGCGCACCGGTTCGCTTCAGTGCGGATTGGGATCGCTACCGGAAGGGGCGGCCGGGGCCATCATCCACCCGATCGATCACCCCCTGGTGTCGCGAGACACCATCCGCGCTCTGCTCGAAGAGCACGATCGGTGTTTCAAGGAATGCCCGTCGCCGCCGCCACTGGAGAGTATCCCGCTGGTGTTCGAACCGGCGCACGAGTGTGCCCGGGGGCATCCGCTCCTCTTCGGTCGAGACGCCTTTCCCGCTCTGATGGCGCTGAAATCGGCGGAACCGCTGAGGTCGGTCGTGCGGAGGCTGCGGGCGTCCGGCAGAGCCCGCGAGGTCGAGGTAGACGACCGGTGGATCCTGGCGAATCTGGACACGCGGGCGGACTTGCGCCGCTGGGGCCTCGATCGGGAATAGGACCTCATGTTTGAGCTTCTGATCGTGCTGATTCTGGTCTACGGTGGCTTTCGGCTATTCACGGCCATCCGCCGCGTCGACAGGGGACCGGAAAAGTGCGCGGGATGCCGTCACAACCTGCGCTCCGACTCTGAAGGAACGGTCTGCGGCCTGGGGGGGACCCGCCTTTTCAAGACCCGCATTCAGGTCTCTTGGTGTCAGAATCGGGAGTAAGAAGTCAACCGCCACGCCAGTGTCCCATCATGTTACGCATGCACAACGGAGATGCACAGAGTATGAGCCTCGATCTCGGCCAAGATCCGGTCGTCACGAAGGTCGCCGATCTGCTCCCGGGTTTCCATGCGTCGATGCGTCCAGCGTCGGATTGGGGGTTGGGGGTCGAATACGAGCGCTTGCCGGTCGATCCTACCCTTGGTTCGGTTCGTGGCTATGAGGGCAGCGGCGGAGTGGCGGAAGCGCTGGCGGCGTTGGAGGGGGTGGGTTGGCGCAGAGCAAGAAATGCCGGGGGAGATCCTTTTCATATCCATGATGGCGGGCTCGGCACTCTGACCCTGGAGCCCGGGGGGCAGCTCGAGCTGAGCGGTGCCATCGTGGCCGACGTTCACAGGGCGGTGGAGCAGATGGAGCGAGAGCGAGCTCTTCTCGTGGAGGCGACGAAGAAGCTCGACATCGCATGGGTGGGATTGGGCTACCACCCTTTCAGCGGTCTCGATGACGTTCCATGGGCCATGAAGCCTCGATACCGCGTGATGGGACCCTATCTGCGGAGCCGCGGACGCCTGGCCCACTCGATGATGCGTCTGACGGCTACGGTTCAGACGAATCTCGATTTCGAATCGGAGGAGGATATGGCCGAGAAGTTCATGGTGGCGTCTTGGGCGACCCCCCTTCTCGTCGCGCTCTTCGCCAACTCGCCCTTGGCCGCCGGCAAGCACTCCGGGGCATTGAGCACGCGCAGCCTCGCGTGGCGAGAGACCGACTCGGATCGCTGCGGCTTCGTGCGGAAGGGCCTGGAGCCCGGCTTCACCTTCGGCGACTACATCGAGTATCTGCTCGATGTCCCGATGTTCTTCATCGTCCGAGATGGCCGCTACATCCCCATGACCCATTGCACGTTCCGGCAGTACATGGTCGATGGAGATCGGGACGAGAGAGCCACGCTCGCCGATTGGGAACTCCACAAGTCCACGGTCTTTCCCGAGGTCAGACTGCGCGGTCCGCTCGAAGTGCGGGCGGCCGACGCGCAGTCGCCGGAGTTGGCCCCTTCGGTTGTCGCGCTATCTTGCGGCCTGCTCTACGATGCCGGCGCGCGTGCGGCGGTGCTGGATCTCGTCGCGGGTATTCCGCTTTCGAGCATGAACGAGCTGCTGGTCGACGCCGCCCGACTCGGCCCTGATGCCATCGCCGGAAGCCACCGGATCGGCGATCTGCTCCCCGCTTTGATCGAAATCGCCCGCGAGGGGCTGCGATCCCGGGCGCGCCTCAACAGCGAGGGGCAGGACGAAGCGATCTATCTCGAACCGTTGCAAGATCTGGTGGTCGATCGAGGACTGGTTCCCGCCACCGATCTGCTCCGACGTTGGGAGGGAGAGTGGCGGAAGCGAGCCGATGCGCTCGTCGAGGCTTATCGCTTCTGATTCGGCGACGGGACCCTTTCAGGGCGGCCGGACCACTGAGGATGTCCGATCTTGAGGGAGAACCGCTGATCATCCAGAGATAAAGTAAAGTGGCTCGATTCCGAACCTTGGGAGAGAGTCCGTCCTGCCCGGCGACGTGCTCGCGCTACTCATAGAGGGACCGACCCATGGCGACAACGACCCCTTCCGACCTCATGAAATTCGTGAGGGATCTGCACGATCCCGATGTCTACCGCTCGCTGAACTGGGAAGGTACTTTCGAGGAGTACCTCGGCCTGGTGGCCGAGAATCCGCGGGCGCTGCGGACCGCCTTCCAGCGTGTGTTCGACATGATCCTCTCCTTCGGGAAAGAGGATTACTCGGAGCATAAGGAGAGGGTGGTCAAATACACGTTCTTTTCCGATCCGCTGGGCGATGGCCAAGACGCCATCTATGGGCTCGATCGAGCCCTGATGACCCTCGTGAACGTGCTCAGCTCCGCCGCCCACCGTTACGGAACCGAAAAGCGGGTGCTCCTGCTGCACGGGCCGGTCGGCTCATCGAAAAGCACCATCGTCCGCTTGATCAAGCGGGGAATGGAGCATTACAGCCGAAGCGACGAAGGGGTGCTCTACACCTTTTCTTGGGTGCTGCCCGGCGAGGATGGAGAGACTGAAGTCCATCCCTGTCCGATGCATGAGGAACCATTCCGACTGATTCCCGCGGCGAATCGAGCCGCGGCCCTGGACCGTCTACTCGGCAAGGAGAGGGACGGCCATCCCGTGGAGGTCGCCGGGGAGCTGTGTCCATTCTGTCGCTTCACGATGACCCAGTTGCTGAACCGGTATGAAGGGGATTGGAATCGGGTCATCGGCCACGTCAAGGTGCGCCGGATGCTCCTCTCCGAGCAGGACCGCGTCGGCATCGGGACATTTCAACCGAAGGACGAGAAGAACCAGGATTCCACCGAGCTCACCGGCGATATCAATTACGCGAAGATCGCGCAGTACGGCTCGGACTCCGATCCGCGAGCGTTCAACTTCGACGGTGAATTCAACATTGCCAATCGGGGCGTTGTCGAGTTCATCGAGGTCTTGAAACTCGACGTTGCGTTTCTCTACGATCTTCTGGGAGCCTCGCAGGAACACTCGATCAAGCCGAAGAAATTCGCTCAGACCGACATCGACGAAGTAATCATCGGCCACACGAACGAGCCGGAGTACAGAAAGCTCCAGAACAACGAGTTCATGGAGGCCCTCCGGGATCGCACGGTGAAGATCGATGTTCCCTACTGCACGCGCCTCGACGACGAGATCCGTATCTACCAAAAAGATTACGGCGAGATCGAGGGGAAACATATGGCTCCCCACACGATCGAGCTGGCCGGCATGTGGGCCGTACTCACTCGGCTCGAGGAGCCGAAAAACGCCAAACTGACGCCGATTCAGAAGCTCAAACTGTATAACGGCAAGACCTTGCCTGGGTTCACCGAAGACAATATTCGCGAGTTGAGGGCCGAGGCCATGCGGGAGGGCCTGACCGGAATCAGCCCGCGCTACGTGCAAGACAAACTTTCGAACGCGCTCGTAGACGATAGCCACGAAGCCTGCGTGAATCCTTTCATGGTGATCAATGAGCTCGATCGAGGCCTCGACCATCATTCGCTGATTTCCGACGAAGAGACCCGAAAGCGGTACCGAGAGCTGATCGCCGCTGTCAAACAAGAGTACGAAGACATGGCGAAGAACGAAGTGCAGCGGGCGATCTGTGCCGACGAGGAATCGATCCAGAAACTGTGTGCCAACTACATAGACAACATCAAGGCGTATACCCAGAAGGAGCGGGTCCGCAACCGTTACACCAATCAAGACGAAGAGCCGGACGAGCGATTGATGCGAAGCATCGAGGAGAAGATCGGAATTCAGGAATCCCTGAAAGACGATTTTCGCCGCGAGATCATGAACTACATCGGTGCGCTAGCGATCGAAGGCAAAACGTTCAGTTATCGGACAAACGAACGCCTGCACAAGGCATTGGAGCTGAAGCTCTTCGAAGATCAGAAAGACACGATCAAGCTCAAGAGCCTGGTCTCGAGTGTCGTCGACAAAGACACTCAAGCCAAGATCGACGTCGTCAAGACGCGCATGATCGAAAACTACGGTTATTGCGAGGTGTGCGCCACCGATGTCTTGAACTACGTGGCCTCGATTTTCGCCAGAGGAGACGTGCAGGAGAGCTAGCGGAGTGGCCATCCAGGCCACCGATCGACTTCGAGAGGAGCCATGGTGTCGAAGATCGAACGGGACGCCGCCCGATTCCGTCATATCGTCAAGGGACGGATTCGCAAAGAGCTGAAGCAGTACATGAGCCGAGGCGAGCTCTTCGGCAAGAAGGGCAAGGATGTCATCTCCATCCCTCTGCCCGAGATCGATATTCCGCGTTTTCGTTTCGGCACTGGTGGATCGGGCGGAGTCGGTCAAGGCGACGGGGAGCCAGGCCAACCGGTCGGTCCTGGCGAGGGCGGCCAGCCGGGCCCCGCTGGGGAGGATGAAGGGCAACACGTACTCGAGGTGGACGTATCTCTCGATGAGCTGGCCGAGATTCTCGGTGAAGAGCTCGAGCTACCCAGGATCGAGCCGAAAGGCGCAAAGTCGATCACCGCCACCTACAGGCGCTACAGCGGGATCCGCCGAGTTGGGCCGGAGGGGTTGCGTCATTTCAAGCGGACATACAGGGAATCGCTCAAGCGTCAAATCATGGCGGGGACCTTCGATCCAAAGAAACCGATCTTCACACCGATCAGAGAAGATCGACGCTACAGATCTTGGGTTGATGTCGTCCATCCGGAGTTCAACGCCGCGATTGTCTACATGATGGACGTATCGGGCTCGATGGGTGACGAGCAGAAAGAGATCGTACGAATCGAGAGCTTCTGGATCGACACCTGGCTCAGAGCCCAATACAAAGAACTCGAAACCCGCTACATCATTCACGACGCCGTGGCACACGAAGTCGACAGAGAGACGTTCTTCCATACCCGCGAATCCGGTGGCACCAGAATCAGCTCTGCCTACACCAAGGCGGCCGAAATCATAGGCGCCAACTACCCTCCGCAAGATTGGAACATCTACCTCTTCCATTTCTCCGATGGTGACAACTGGGGTGGCGGCGACACGGAAGTCTGCCTCGAAATTCTCAAGTCTCGACTAGTCCCAGACGCCAACCTATTCGGGTACGGGCAGGTTCAATCGCCCTATGGTTCCGGGCAGTTCATCAAGGATCTGAGGCACCAGTTCTCGAGTGATGAGAAGGTCGTGCTAAGCGATATTCAGGGCCGAGATGGGATTCATGGCTCCATCAAGGAATTCCTCGGAAAGGGCAACTGAGTCGTGATTCATACTGCATTCCCGAGCGATCTAAAGGCCGCCAAGTATCGCATTCGAGAGATCGTCGAAGGAGCCGGACTCGATACCTATGAGGTCATCTTCGAGGTTCTCGACTACAAGACGATCAACTCGATCGCGGCGTACCAGGGCTTCCCGACTCGTTATCCGCATTGGCGCTGGGGGATGGAATTCAATCGTCTTACCAAAGGGTACGCCTATGGGCTGCAGACCATCTATGAATTGGTAATAAACAACGACCCTTGTTACGCATACCTGCTCCAATCGAATGAGATGATAACCCAGAAGATGGTGATGGCGCATGTATACGGGCACTGTGACTTCTTCAAGAACAACATGTGGTTTTCGCATACGAATCGGAAGATGATGGACGAGATGGCGAATCACGCCTCACGAGTCAGGTCGTTGATGGCCAGATTCGGCCAGGATAAAGTCGAAGAGTTCATCGATGTGTGTTTGTCTCTGGAGAACCTCGTAGACGTTCACGCCGGCGGAATTCGTCGCACTCCGCGCACCGAGAAGAACGGCGCAGGGACGGATCAGAGTGACGGTGTCCCTCGACTCAGAGCGAAATCCTACATGGAGGACTACATCAACCCGCCTGAGTTCATCGTGGCGCAGCGTGCGTCTATGGAGGGGAAAGAGAGACGATCGAAACAGTTCCCGTCTGAACCGGTGCGTGACGTAATGGCCTTCTTGGTGGAACATGCGCCGGCCGAACCATGGCAGCGGGAAATCCTGGAGATCGTGAGAGAAGAAGCGTTGTACTTCGCACCGCAGGGTCAAACCAAGATCATGAACGAAGGATGGGCTTCATATTGGCACAGTACCCTGATGACAACGGAGATCCTCGACGATGCCGAGATAGTCGACTATGCACAGAAGCACGCCGGAGTGACGGCCAATTCCGGCCGGCAGGTGAATCCCTACAAGATCGGAATCGAGCTCTTTCGTGATATCGAGGACCGTTGGGATCGCGGCCGCTTCGGGGTCGACTACGAAATGTGTGACTCTTTCGAAGAGCGCAGAGATTGGGATCGACACTTGGGGTTGGGTCGCGAGAAGATCTTCGAGGTGAGGCGTCTTTACAACGATGTGACCTTCATAGATGAGTTTCTGACCGAGGATTTCTGTCGTCGAAACAACTTCTTCAGCTTTTCCTACAATTCCTCAGCCGAGCGGTACGAGATCGAATCGCGGGAGTTCAAGCGGATCAAGGAACGTCTGCTCTTCTCTCTCACGAACATGGGCAACCCACTGATCGATGTCATCGATGCGAATCATCGAAACCGGGGAGAGCTTCTCTTGCAGCACCGCTTCGAAGGCACCGTCCTGGATCTCGACAAGGCGATTGCGACGCTCAAGAACCTCTACCGTGTCTGGAGCCGCCCGGTCCACATTGCGTCGAGAAGCGAAAAGAAGGACTTCGTTCTTTCTTTTGATGGCGAGGAGATCACCGAGGAGTAGGCGATGTCGGAGTACCGGCGCGCTTGACCTGGTTCGACGGAGTCGCTAGCTTTGGCCTTCGCCGAACCATCGGGAGGTCCATTGCCCGCGCGCCGTTTCGGAAATCTTCTATTCACCGTCTTCGTGACCTTTGCCCTTGGGCTGATTCTGTGGGGAGGGGCTCGCGCGAGCACACCGTGGCCGGCAGTAGAAAGCGTCGCGGAGTAGCCTGGAGAGCGGCCTGGCCTCTGCTGGGGGTGCAGGCCGTGGTCGCCGGTTGTGGCGCCCCCTCGCGCCAGACCGAGAATCAGCCGGCCGTCGTCACGGTTCAGAAGATCGATATCGTGCGCCGCTTGCGCGAATCCGGATCGATCGCCCCCAGATCATCGGTGGTCGTTCGATCGCGACTGGGCGGAACCGTGGCCGCCCTGGCTGTCGCTGAAGGAGATCTCGTTGAAAAGGGGAGCGTCTTGGCAACGTTGAATGTCGAGCCGAATGAGCACCTTCGGTATCTCAGCACGAGGGTCGCGGTTCTACAGGACAGCATTTCGTTTGCTCTCGCGCTGGAGGAGCGAGACCGGAGGAAGCAGCTCGTGCGAGAAGGACGCGCCGCCGCCGATGAGCTCGATCTGGTGGCCGCGGAGCTCGATGTCGCCCAGGCGACACTCGAGCTTCGACGTACGCAGCTGCGCACGATGGAAGAAGAGGGTGGTGGCGCGGCACGGGTGCGGGTGGGGGCGGCGGATATCCTCGCGCCGGTCAGCGGTACGGTCTTGCGCCGCTCCCTGGAGATAGGTGAGGTCGTTCGGTCGGCGTTCGGGACCCCCGGGACCGGCAAAGAGCTCTTCACCATTGGAGATCTCGGCGGATTGGTGGTTCATTGCCGCGTCGATCAGGCGGATGTGAAGTACGTCGAGCCTGGGGCTCCCGTTCAGGTGGCGGTGGAGGCGCTGCCCGACGCTTGTTTCCAGGGAGCTGTCGAGCGGGTCGCGGTGGCCGCGATTCAGAGGCCGGAAGGGAACGACCGCGTGGAGTTCGAGGTGACGATCGCTCTGGAGGCTTCAGCGAAGCGCTTGAAGCCGGGCATGACCTGCAGAATCGATCTCGTGCTGGATGAGGCGCTTCGGGTTCTCGCGCTGCCGGTGGAATCGGTTCGGTCCTCGGAATCGGGTGGGTGGGAGGTGCTGAATCGCGTAGCGGAGTCGCCGATCGCCGTGGAGCTGGGTTTGCGCGACGAAAACTGGGTAGAGATCAAATCTGGCCTGGACGAGGGGGACGAGGTTCTTCGCTACCCGAGGGCCGAGCTTGGCCCGCCCGATCTGCCGGATCCCGCGCTTCTGGGGCGGATCGGAACCGGATGAGCTCGTTCCTGCTCGGAATTCGACTCGGGGTGACGGAGATCGCGGCGCACCGCTTTCGCAGTGGCCTCTCGATGCTGGGGATCGTGATCGGTGTGGCTTCGGTGATCGCGGCCGTGTCGATCGGCGAGGGAATGCGGGATTCGGTCATCTCCCAGCTAGGCGAAGTGGGTGCAGCGGATCAAGTCAACGTTCGGGGAGAACCGCGGTGGGTGAAGCGGGAGGGCGACTGGAGGCGAAATCCTGAGCCGGAGCAGCTCACCTGGCAAGATGTGCGAGATATGGATCGGGAACGCTCCCGCGGGCGCGTGAAGGAGGTGTTGCCGGAAGTAACCGGAACTCTCTCCGCGGCCGCGGGGCGTGTGAGTCGATCGGTTTCGTACCTCGGCTTGCGAGCGGGCGGGGTCGGAGCCCGGAAATGGCATCTGCAATCGGGCAGGGGATTGGCCCCTCTGGACGCGGGGGAGCTGGTGTGCTTGATCGGGTCCGAGGTCGCCCGTGATTTCTTTCCTGGTGCCACCGTCTCGTCGATTCTCGGCAGAGAGATCCGACTCGGTCCCCTGCGTCTGGTCGTGGTCGGTGTGCTCGCTGAGCGGGGAACCAGCATTTTTCGTGACACCGACGACGTGGTAGTTCTTCCGATCGAGACCGCTCAGCGGCGATTGACCCGTTCAGATCACCTATCGCGCATCGTCTTGCAGCTTCGCAGCCCAGCCGATGCACCAGAGGTCGAACGCTCGGTTCGGGCGGTTCTGATCGCCAATCACAAAGGTGGAGCGGACTTCCGTGTTGATCGCGAAGAAGCGATTCTCGAGAGGATCGCCAACGTTACTCTTCTGATCAACTTGACCCTGGGCGGAATCGCCGGGATTTCGCTTCTGGTCGGCGGCATCGGAATCATGAATATCATGCTGGCTTCAGTGACCGAGAGAACCCGTGAGATCGGGATTCGCAAGGCGATCGGCGCGGCGAACAGAGACGTGATGGCGCAGTTCCTGATGGAGGCTTCGACCGTGACGGTGGTCGGGGGCGCGATCGGTGCGCTCTGTGGTGTTGGCCTCGGGCGAGGGCTCGCGGGCGCGATCGCCACCTTTCTGTCGGAGCCGGTCGAGCCGCGCTTTCCGGTCCCGGTACTCCTGTTGGCGATCTTTTTCAGTGGTGGAGTCGGGCTCTTCTTTGGGCTGATGCCGGCACGGCGGGCCGCGGCGATGGATCCGATAGAGTCCCTTCGAACCGAGTGATGCAGATGCTCTTGAATACGCGAGCGACGAGCGAGTCCGAAATGGGGGTCCGGCACGAAGGCAGGCAAGGACGGTGGATCGCGGTTTGCCTGTTTCTCCTGGTCGCGCTATGCCCCTCCGCACGTGGAGATCGCCTCTGGTTCGTCGCCGATGTCGGACTGCTGGACGGCGCGTTTCCGGCATCGGATGGGGTCACCTTCGGGGTCGAAGTGAGGACGCCGAATCGACCGGGTCACGAGTCGATCTTGCACATGAACATCGAAGAAGAGGGATGGCACCCCGTTGCCGTCGAGCTGAGCCGATGGCAGGGACGACCTGTCATGCTGCGACTGGTCGTATCGCCCGGTCAGCGCAACTCAGCGAGCTACGACTTCGCCGCGTGGGGGCGAGCCAGAATCGTTCGCGTACCCGACGAGTGGGAAGGAGCGGGGGCGGCTCCAAGCGAAGATCTGGTTGTCGACCTCGTCGATACGGCCCACAAAGCCACTACCGGTGTCGGCTCGCGGGCGGCCAAGCTGCAGCCGCGCCGTGGAATCGGGGGTGGCGCCGCCTTCGATGCCTATCGCGATGCCGGTGGCCGCACCTCGGGAACCGAGAACCTTTCGGGAGGCGTCAAGGAGCCGGCGATCTTCCATCACCCTGCCCATAGTCGCCCAGCTCCATCCTGGGGAGAGTGGCTGCTCGATCTGCCCGCGGTCCACGACATTTCGGTTGCTTGGCTGAGCAATCGGCCGACGGGAGCAGAAGGGTCGGGAGCGATCTTCGAGATCCGCAGCCGATCACCTTGGGCGGGTACCTCGCCGATTGCCTTGCGGATTCTCGATGGCGACGAGGAGGTCGATCGTCTAGAGACCGAGCTCACCCTCTCTCCGGGAGAGCAGACCCATGAGGTGCACTGGGCCGCGACCGGCGTCGCCGCCGGAAGCTACACTTTCGAGCTCGACATGGGGCCGATGGGGCAGACCACCGGTCCTATTTTCCTGGACTACTCCAACAGAGACACAGCCGAACTGATTGAGCTGCCGCCTGGGGGGGGGGTGTGGTTTGCGTTCTGGATGGGCCTATCCGATGGTGCATTTCCCTCGTCGAACGGCGTGGAATTCCAAGTGTCGGTTCGTGAATCCAGAAGCGACCGTGGACTGGCCCGTGAAGTCCACAGGGCCGTTGTAAGGGAGCCGGGCTGGACGCCCGTGCTGGTCGATCTGATCGACTACCAGGGCAGAGAGATCGTCTTGACCCTCACGGTCGATCCGCTGGGCCGCGGCAACTTCGACTGGGCGATCTGGGGGGAGCCGAAGCTCATTGCCCTTCCTTCTGCTCATCCCGGTGGTCTCCTCGATCCCGAATCGCCGATCTGGTCAGGAGCGCAAATCATCGAGTTGCTCGATCTCCCACCCACCGCGACCGGAATCGGCCCCATGGAGGTCGATCTCCAGGCGCCCAACAAGAGAAACAGCGGGGCCGTTTTTCATCCACGCTGGGGATTGGAGCGCCGGCAACGTGGTGCGCTGCATCGCAGTGCAGGAGTCGGCCGAGCGGGAATCTTCCACCACCCAGCCTACGAGCTCCGACCCAAGCCATCCTGGGCGGAGTTGAGCGTGGATGTGCCCACCATCGCTCCACTGCATATGCACCTGGAACTCCCCGGCCGGGATGCGTACGATCGAGAGCGTTTTCCGATCACCACGGTTGTCGTCGGGAAAGGGGTCGATCGCAAAGCCAGGCTCGACCTGCGGGTGCATCGAGTGGGGGAGGAAGAGCCGGTTTTCAACGTAGTACGAGAGATCGAGGTACCGGTCGGCTCAACCCGTCTCGCCCTCTTCTGGCCGACTTTTGACGAGCCTTCTGGGCAGTACCGCATCGATGTCGCGCTGGATACCGAGCAAGAATCTAAACAACGATTGACCGCGAATGTCCGCAAGCGCGGTGGACTTGCCTACCTGGAATCGGCCGGTGAGGAGGCTCTACATTTTTCAATCGAAGCTGAGAAGTTCGTTGGTGGTCCATGGAGGCGGGCGGACCTCTGTGAGACTTATTTCTCCGGCTTCGGTGGGAATTTCATGTCGGGACAGCGCTGTTTGTCTCTGCCGGCCGAAGAGACCGAGGGTGAAGCCAGAGCGACGATTCGAGTGCCTCGCTCTGCGCGATACCGCGTCTGGGCCCATTTCGAAGCGCCAACTGGTTTCGAGACACGTTTCGGAATCCGGATAGTCCAAGACGGTGAAGTGGTGTTCGACGAGCGGTACGGAGACGGTGACGCCTTGAAGCTGTGGTCGTTCGGCTCTCGAGACGACATCGAAGCCAGGCTCGTATCGGATCCGGTATGGCCATGGGGAGGCGGAGACAATGTTGTATGGCAGGGGCACGACTACGAAGTTGGCCTCGACGCCGGAACTGCCGAGATAATCCTCTATGGTCGCGACAATGGGCCAATGGCCGCGGACCGAAATGTCGACGCCATCTTCTTGACCACTCGAAAGGGAATCGCTCCCGAGAATCCCTGGCTTCCCTACTTGGATGAACTTGCGACAGCTGGTCGTGTATTCGTTCGCTTCAGGAACCCTGAGGATGCGCCGGATGCCATCAACATTTCCGGTCAGACGATGCTCCACCGCAATCCCTTCCTGAAGAAGCCGTTCGGATTGCGCAAGGCCACCGAGCTCAGGCCGGGGGAACAGAGCCAGTGGATCGATTTGGGTCGAGATCTCGACACAACCGACGAAACGACGTTGCGCATCTGGGTCGACAGCAACACTCCAGAGATCTCACCGAAACTCGAGGCCGAATTCTGTGGCTCTCGAGGGGAGAGCCCGATCGAGCGAGTCGATTGGACCGGCGATCAAAAGAAGCGAAACACTGTGCTATTCAATATCCCGCCGCGCTACCCGGAGGATGGCCGAGTAACCAGCGGAGAGCAGGTACTGGAAGAGCTGGTCTCATCCGTCAAAGCGGTTCGATTTCGCGGAAGAATGCCGCGCCGATTCCTGATCTATCCCAATCGGTGGGACGAGCACACCATGACAGCGATGAGCTCGAGCATGCGCTCCAGCATGTTCGACCTCTACGGACACATGGGGTTCAACACGCTACGGCACCTCATGCCTGAGGCTGGTGAGGCGAGCGATCCGGCGAATAAGGTCAGGATTCGCCGCAAGATTCATCTAAACCACGCGAACGTCTCGAGAGAGCGCGAGGCGGGCATCGAACGCGAAGTTCATATTGTCTCATTGGGGGACGAGATCCCGCTTCCCAGGCTACACAACTATTTGCCGAACGCTGCATGGCAGGCCGAATTCCGCCTCTATGTCGAGGGACTCGGGTTGGGGGCGAAGGACCTTCTTCCCCTTGAGGAGCTTCACGGCACGGCGGAGGAGCGGTGGCAGCGGGTGCGAATGGTCGGACCGGCCGAGGCGAAGCAGTATCCTCGTCTGTACTACCACACCATTCGTTTCCAGGGCCGCATCTTCACGATGGAGCAGGGAAGACTGAGTGAGCAAGTGCGCGTGCACTATGGCGATGACGTGCTGATCGGCGCCAATTTCAGCCCGCACAACTACTTTGAGCTCCCATCTCGAAAGTGGATAGAGATCTTCCGTGAAGGTGGCATGACGATGCCGTGGAGCGAAGATTATCTGTGGCAGGTGCCAGAGGTCTCGACGCAGGTCGTGGGATATCTCGGCGATTTCATGTGGGCGGGTGCTCGTGAGGCGAAATTGCCGATTGCTTTCTACGCGATGCCCCACACACCTAACAATACGGACGAGGACCTGCGACGCTCGGCGATGAGTGCAATTGGGCACGGCGCCAAGATTGTGAACTATTTCTGTGCCTTTCCAAAGCAGTTCTGGTACGAGAATTACGTCGACGCGGCGAATGTGAGTCGCTACCTGACGATGGGTGAGTTGAATCATGAAATCGGGGCGGCCGAGGCATACTTGCTCGATGGTTACCCTCGGCGGGCAAGTGTCGGAATTGTAGTGCCCGACGCGAGCGACATCTGGGAGAACGCCGGAACCGGAACGTACGGCGACTGCGACGACTGCAAGTCGATTCTGTTCAGCGAAGAGCGGAAAGCATTGTGGCTGGCTCTGCGTCACCTTCAGATCCCGGTCGAGATCGTTCCATCCGCGGACGTGCGCAGCGGTGCCATCGCCGACTATTCGACTCTGTACATTGCGGGGGGGCACGTTGCGCGGGACGTGGCTCGAGGTCTGATCGATTGGGTCAGAGAGGGAGGAGTCCTCTTTGCTTCGGGCGGCACCGGAGTGCGTGACGAGTACGATCGCCCCAGCAATCTCTTGCCGGATCTGATCGGCTGTCGATCTCTCGACGTGGAGAAGAGCGTTGGACTGGTGCGAGCGAAGGTGGAGCTACCGCGGCTGGAAGCGCTCGGCCGAGTGCGGATGGCCGAAGCGGGGAGCTTCGACGCGGTCGCACTGCGGCAGCGGTGGTCGGTAAAGAACGCTGAAGTTCTCGGGCGATTCGAGAACGGCGACCCCGCCATCGTCATCGCCCGTCATGGGCGGGGGAGCGTCGTTGGAGCCGCGGCGCTGCCGGGTTTGGCCTATGTGCGAAGCGCGATTCCGATCAGGCCCTGGGATCGAGGTTGCCGAGCAGTGAGCATGAACCATTGGCTGCCCTCGGAATTCGACAGGGCCGCCCGATCGGTTATCGCGATGCCTCTGCAATTGGCGGGCGTGGGTTCGCCGGCGCGGTGTAGCAATCCGCTCGTGGAACCCAATCTCCTCGAAGGGCCATCCAGGGCGGCTCTGGTCCTCGTGAACTTCACCGATTCGCCGATCGAGACGCTGAGCATCGAACTCGACCTGGGGTGGACGCCGAGCAGGATTCGATCGGTGAGAGGTACCGCGATCGAGCGCAGAGGACGAACACTGATGCTCTCGCTCGGGGTCTCCGACATCTTGATGATCGATCGATGAAATGTCCATCTGTCGTCGGGGCGGTATCGGCGATCTTGTTGGGGACAGCCGCGTCGGGTCGACCGGGTCCTAGCGCGCCGCGGCCTCAGCGCATGCACTTCGAGTGCGAGGCGATGCTGAGCCCCTATCCTCGGCAGGGATCGAGCGACGGCTGTGATGTCCTCGTGGTGTGGAACGATCCACTTTCGGGCGCTTCGGTACTGGCACGAAGCTCCCTGAGCCCACATCGGGCGGTGTCCATCAGGGGGGAAATCCCCTCGCCGATCAGCCCTGGGGCAATGCTCGGGCTCTGGGTCGATCCGGGAGTCGATCGCCACGGACGCGGTGATCGGGTGGTCTTCCACTCTCCTCGTATCTTGCGTGAGGATCCCACGATCGCCGCTTTCGAACAGACCTGGTTGGATCTGAGCGAGTCCCTGCGCGGCGGTAGTGCGCGTTTTCGATCCGGAAACGAGCTGGTTGTGTTGCGGAACGTGGTCGAACAAGGTTCAAAGCATGGCATCGAGCTCGACGCCAGCGCTGGAACACTGGTAGTCACGGCGCGCGGGCGGAGGGCGGGCGGTATTGAAGTCGATGTCACGCCTCTGGATGGGACGTACGCCATCTCGGCTCTTCGAATCTACAAGGGCATGCTGCACGCCCACTCCTCACTCTCCGACGGTGCCGGTCCTCCATCGCAGGCCTTTCGCGCGGCGAAGGATCGGGGAGTCGATTTCTTCGCCATCACCGACCACGCTGAGATGGTTCGAATTCCGCGCTTCGGTCAGAGCCGTTGGAACGAGCTTCGCGAAGCCGCGCGGGAAGCGACGATCGCCGGTGAGTTCGTAGCGCTCTACGGCACCGAATACACACACCCGACCGAAGGTCACCTCAACACCTTTGGGGCCGACCGGAACATCGATGCGATCACTGCTCCGCATTGGGACGCCTACCTGGAACAGCTGGCCGCACAGCCCTCGGCAATCGGACAGTTCAATCATCCCTACCAGGAAGGAACTAGGAACTGGAACGACTTCGCGCTCCCCGACCAGAGCATCCGAGATGACGCGCTGCGACAGATGGCGCTGATTCGAGCTCTCGACGGACAAGGGCGCTTCGCGTACGCGTACCGTCGCGCTCTCGACAAGGGATGGCTCGTCTCTCCCCAAGAGAGCCACGATGACCACAATCCGAGCTGGGGCGATGGGGGGCGCAGCATTACCGGCGTCCTGGCGCGCACCTTGACCGAAGAGGGGATTCTGCGAGCGCTCCGAGAACGACGAACCTTCGCCACCCAGGATCGCGGGTTGATCCTGACTCTGCGCGCATCGGACGAAACTTGGATGGGCGGAGAGATCCGATCGGGGCGCCGAGATCTAGAAGTGGTCGCGTCCGATGCCGTTCCCGACGATACACTGCTTCGCATCGAAATCCTGGGGCGAGGAGGCCGGGAGATCGCCGCCAAAGTGGTGCCGGGCGCAGCAAGCGTTACATGGAGGCCAACAGTGGACCTGGTGATAGGAGAGGCGGTGTTCGCGCGTGCGGTGCAGAGAGATGGCGACGAAGCCGTGAGCGGGCCGCTCTTTGTCAGGTAGCGGAGAGGGCCTTGTCCAGATCCTCGATCAGGTCCTCCACATCTTCGATTCCGACCGATAGACGGATCAGCCCGGGCACGATCCCCAGCGCGATCCGTTCTTCTTCGGGGACCGAGGCGTGGGTCATCGCCCCGGGGTGGCAGACCAGACTTTCGACGCCGCCGAGCGATTCGGCCAGAGTGAAGACCCGAAGGGCCGCCACGAAGCGCTCCGCCGCGTCGAAACCGTCGAGCGCGAAGCTGATCATTCCGCCGAATCCGTCCATCTGCTCTTCAGCGAGTCGATGCTGGGGATGATCGACCAATCCCGGGTAGTATACACGTCCAACCCTCGAATCGGCGTCCAGGAACTCCGCGATTCGGCGACCATGAGAGTCGTGCGCCTGCATGCGCAAGTGCAAGGTCTTGACGCCCCGGAGTACCAGCCACGAATCGAATGGCGAAGGCACGGCACCCGCCGTGTTCTGAACATGGGCGAGGCGCTCCGACAGCGAATCGTCGTCCGTGATGATGACACCGCCGACAACGTCGGAGTGTCCGTTCAGGTACTTGGTCGTGGAGTGCAGCACAATGTCGATGCCGTGCTCCAGCGGCCGCTGGAAGATCGGGCTCATGAACGTGTTGTCTACGCAGCTCCAGATTCCATGCTCCTTCGCCAGGCCGGCGATCGCCCCCAAGTCGGTCAGTGTCAGGATCGGATTGGTCGGAGATTCCACGAAAACGAGTCGCGTTCGACCCTCGATCGCCTCTTCGACGGCCCCGAGATCGGATGTGTCGACAAAGGTCGCGCGCAGCCCGAATCCCGCGAGGATCGTGGTGAGAAGGCGGTAGGTTCCTCCGTACAGGTTGCTGGTGCATACCAGGTGGTCACCCGCTTCCATAAGCATCGCCAGGCCGGTCACCGCCGCCAATCCGCTGGCGAAGGCGTGGCCGTGGGCGCCACCTTCGAGCGAGGCGAGATTGGCCTCGAGGATCTCGCGCGTGGGGTTCTGGGTACGCGCGTATTCGTAGCCCTTGTGCTGGGCGATCGCGTCCTGCGCGAAGGTTGCGGTCTGGAAGATCGGCGTCATGATCGCGCCGGTGACCGGTTCCGGATGTTGCCCGGCGTGAACGGCCCGGGTGGCGAGTTTCATCTTCTTACCTCAGGTTGAGTTCGAATCTACATCAGGTCGACGGCCACCAGCCGGACCAGATCGCCGCGGTGGATGCGCAGCAGCACGGCCCGCGAGCCACTGAGCTGTCGCTGGACTTCGGCCCGCAGGACCGATCCGCCGGCCGGACGTCGTCCCACGAGATCGATGCGGTCTCCGAGGCGGATCTCCGCACGGTCCCCCGGACCGCCATCCACTATCGACACCACGACAACCGGTGCCCCGGAGCCTCCGAGCTGCGCGACGGTCAATCCCAGGCCTTTCAATTCGGTGAGGACCACTTCCGCCGGCTCGTCCTCCGGCTCGGGCGGGGCTTCCCGCAGCTCCACCTGGAGTATGCGACCATGTCCATCGGTGGAGATGCTGAGCTTGAGCGCCTCGCCAGGCCGTCGAGAGGCGATCGCCCGCTCGAACTCTTCGGCGGAATGAACGGGGCGACCGTCGACCGCGGTGATCACGTCGATCGGGGCGAGACCCGCGCGATTGCCCGGGCCTCCCGAGACCACCCGAGAGACCACCACTCCCAATCCAGGCGAAGCGGAAAGGGCCGCGGCCATGGCGGCGGTCATCGTTTCCACGTCGATTCCGATCCAGGGAGTCGGCTCCGTCTGTCGAGCTCTCAGCGCTCGGACGACGGCGAGTACACGATCGGTCGGAATCACCATCCCCAGGTCAACGACCGACTCGTCCACCACGGCCTTGCCCACGACCAGTCCGACCCACCGGCCCTCGCGATCCACCGCCGGTCCGCCGCTCGATCCCTGCGCGACCAGGGCGTCCACGAGCAGATGCCCTTCCGGGGAGCCTTGCTCGGCGGCTGTATCGGGAAGGGCCGCGACGATTCCGTGCGTCACGACGACGCCGGTTCCCAAGGCGTTTCCGATTACGAAGATCGGCGCCCCGAGCTCCGTCGGTGCGGCCGGAGGCAGGGGCGGCGCTGGGCGATCGCTCGCGATGGCATCCAGTAGTGCGAGATCGGCTGATCGATCAGAGGCGGAGAGCACCACCCGGCGCGGCGCTTCCAGGTGAGCACCGATCCTGATCTCATCCGCTCCATCGACGGCGTGGAGCGCCGTCACGATCCCCCCCAGAGAATCGATGATCACTCCCGTTGCGAACGAGCTCACTCCACCGGGCATCCCCGTGGCTTCGATGACCACGATCGATCGAAGGGCGGTCTCCAGCCCTTGCGTCGGCTCCGCCGATCGAGCGATGGAAGCCAGTGAGGCCAGCCCCAGCAGCAACGAGCCGATTGTTCTCATCTCGTCTATCTCAATTCGATTCGTCGCACGTGTTCCCGGGCGATCTTCGCTTCGTCGGTCTCCGGGAACTCATCGATGACGCGTGCCAGGGTTCCCCGGGCGTCTCCATCGAAACCGAGCTCGATCTCGCACAAACCGAGCTTCAAGAGGGCGGCCGGCAGTCGTTCGCTTTTCGTCTCCGCCTGGATCACGGCTCGAAACGACTCGAGCGCGGCCTCGAAGCGATCCGCGACGAAGTGGCACTCTCCGAGCCAGAAGTGGGCGTCTGGTCTCAACAGGCTGTCGCCCGCTAGCTCCAGAAACTGCTCGAAGCCCTCTCGCGCCAGCTCGAAATCTCCGCGGGTCATGTCGAAATACGCGTGGCGATACAGCTCCGCCAGCTCGATGTCGACGACATGCAGGCTCTCGGGTGCGGCGACCGGTGTGAGGCCCGATCGCAGCTCATTGATGCTCCGGTCCAGATCGGTGATCTTCGCCTGGAGCTCCGCGTGAGCTTCGATCTCGGCGCCGTTCCGCATGCCGCTCTTCGCCGCCAGTAGGCGGATCTCCTTGCCGAGCTCAACGATGGAGCTGTCGGTCCGGGCCTGTCGGAGAGACTCGCGTGCCTCCAGAGCGTCGAGCCGATTCCTCAGCGGCTCCAGATCGCTCGGTCTGGCACAAGCGATCGTCAACAGGATCCCCAGGAGGAGGAAACGCCCTCCACGGGACGGAAATCCGGGGGAGGGCGGTTCGGGAATAGTTGGGTTCCGATCAACCGTCACGTTGCGATTTCAACCCTACTTCGAGGTCTTGAACTCCGATCGACGGTTCATGGCCCAGGTCTCTTCGTCGACACCGGTCACGAGCGGCCGGCTCTTTCCGTAGGAGATCGTGGAGATGCGATCGGTCGAGACACCGTAGTTCGTCAGGAAATCGCGCGCCGCGCTTGCCCGGTTCTCTCCGAGCGCCAGGTTGTACTCCACCGTGCCACGCTCGTCGCAATGCCCTTCGATCAGGACCTTGAACAGCTCGTGCTCGAGCAAGCGGTCGGCGCTCTGCGTCAGGACTCGGATCGCTTCGGGCGTCAGCTCGTACTCGTCGAAATCGAAATGGATGCGGTCGAGGTCGATCCTAAGGATCTCAGGGGGCGGCGGAGGGGGCGGGGGGGGCGGTGGCTCCTCGACGACCGGAGCGGGCGGCGGTGGCGGCGGAGGCTCTTCGATTACCTCTACCTTCTTGCCGCCGCATCCGGCCAGCAGATATGCACTCGAGGCCAGCGCCAGGGCGATTCCGAGCCTTGCCCGTCGAGGGGTCGGTTTCTTGGTCATTCCGTCTCTTCCTTCCGGATCGTGGGGTCCTGGTTTCGTGGGGGTGGGGACCAGGTCGGCGTGATCGCCCCCTTTGTGTGCGCGACCCTGCGGACCGCGCTTCCGTCGAGGCGCATCGTGTAGATCTCCGATGCGCCGCTACGATCGGAGGAGATTATCAGATGAAGACCGTCCGGTGACCAGCAAGGGCTCTCGTTGTTTCCACGATCGGTGATGCGGCGCGGGGCGCCGCCGAGAGGATCGATCGTGAAGACGTGGAACCGGCCCCCTTCTCGAGCGACGTAGGCGATGCGATCCCCTCGCGGCGACCACGCCGCGGCATCGAGGTAGCCGGGCTGGACCATGAGGTTTCGTTGGGCGAGACCGGTTCGGCCCATGACGTAGATCGACGGGGTTCCGGAGCGGTCGGAGGTGTAGACGAGTTGGCCGCCCGTGGGAGACCAGGAGGGCGATGTGTCGATCCCCGGGGAGAAGGTCAATCTGCGGAGGTCTCCCCCCCGGGAGGCTATCACGTATATGTCGTTGTTGCCCTTCATGTTGAGCGTGAACGCGACCTCGCTGCCATCGGGGGAGACCGCGGGCGTCGACTCAAGGCCGGGCCGGGCCGAGAGCAGTGTTTCGGCGTGCCCGAGGGGTGGGATCGTGTAGGTGACCAGATCGGGCCCTTTCTCGCCGTAGCGGATGCACGCCAGTCGGCTCCGGCCTGGAAAGAAGGAGGGCATGAGGGCTTCGTCGTCGCTACACCCGATGGCGACCGATTGGGCGCCGTCGTAGTCGGCGACCACGATGCGGCGCGCGTTGCCTTCGCCGGGCAGCGCGTAGGCGATGCGGCTCGTGGCAATGCCCGGCTCTCCAGCGGCCGCGAGGACGACCTCGTCGGCGATTTCGTGCGCCACCGCGCGGGCGTTGTCGGGTCCCAGAACCCGCCCTCCCTGAGCGAGCGGAGGGCCACCACCGATGAAACTCAACTCGAACCCTAGAGATCGTCGACCAGATCCGGCCTCAGTCGGGGGATCGATCCGGACCGACAGAGCTATGCCGACGCCGGCCCGCTCCCACACGACCGGAAAAGGGACCGTGTCGCGCAGCAGCTCCGATCGCTCGGCCCACATCGAGGTATCCGGTCGGGCCACCGTCTCCGCGACGTCCTCACCCCGTCCCAGGAGCCCCCTCAGCTTGTCGACGGTGGCGGAGTATCTCGATCGATATCGTCCCGATGGATCGGTGACCGGCTCCACGAGCACGCTGAACTCCAGGTCGGCGATCAGCACGCTCCGAAGGGTCGGGATCGGGTCGGTCGTCCCTTCGGCTTCGCCCGAGAAGGGAGGGATCGCCACCGGAATCGGCTGGAGCCCGGCCCTGCGCAGTCCCAAATAGACATCTTCGCCGGCGGCGGTGCCGGCACACGAGAGACCCACGCAGAGTAGAGCCGGGAGCAGCGGCTTCACTGACGCTTCACCCTTCCCGGACGAATTCGAAGTGCACACCCAGGTAGCGATCGCGGACCGAGGGCGGCAGAGGCAGGAATCGGCCGACACGCTTGACGGCGCTCAATGCCGCACGATCGAAGACTACGCTTCCCGACGCTTTTTCGATTCTCACACCTTCCACCTTTCCGCTACGCACGATTCGAAAGTAGATCACGCAGCGTGCCTGACCGCTGCCCCGAGTCGTCTGCCAGCCCCGGTTGATTCTGGCGACGATTTGCTGGAGATAAGGGTCCGCGACGCGCATGTCTCCCTCCAGGCGCACCGGCCCCGCCACTTGAGCGGCGGTGGACGTATTTCGGGGTACCGGCTCGACCGTTTGCACCTCTCTCTTCTCTTCGACCCGTTCCTCCCGCTTCGGCTCGTCCTGGCGCGGAAGGGGGCGCGCCTCCGGCCGATGACGCGGGCGCGCCTGGGTTTCTTTTGGCGGCTGTATCGCTTCCTTCGGCCTTTGCCGCGGCGCCGGTGCCGGCGGGATTCGCTCGGGTCGCACGAGATCGACGCGATACACCCTCGGCAACTGAGGCGTCGGTCCCGGCGACGTGCGCAAGACCACCAGCCCGATCACCAATGCGTGGAGGGCGATGGAGAGAACGAGATCGCTGGTCCTGGGTGCCAGCCCCCCTCTCATCGATCACTTCCGTCTTCGTCGAGCGGGCTCCGCGACCAAGCCCACGCCATCGACGCCCGCATCGGTCAGTAGCCCCAGCACCGAAACGACCGCCCCGTAGTCCGCCCCACTGTCGCCGGCCAGGTAGACGGGGGAGAGCAGATCACCCCGCCGGGCGCGGATCGTTTCGACCAGTTCGTCCTTCGCGGTCTCTTCTCCGTCGACCAGGATCTCGCCCCCCTCGGTCACCGTAACGAGAATCCCCTGAGCCGATTCGAGCGGCCTCGCGGCTCTGGTCCGGGGCAGCTCCACATCGATTCCGCCGCGGAGGAGCGGAGCGGTGATGATGAAGAGCACCAGCAGAACCAGCATCACGTCCACCAGGTTGATGACGTTGATTTCGGCGAGCGGGCGGTCGTGGTTCAAGTGGGTACCTCGGCGACCCGATCGGAGATCTCCGAGACCGCGTTGTCGAGATCGATATTGATGCGTCTCAGCCGTCGGACGCAGTGGTTGTAGCCCGCGACGGCGGGAATCGCGACCGCCAGACCGAAGAGGGTCGTGAGCAGCGCATCGGCCACGCCCGGCGCAACCACGCTGATGCTGGTCGAGCCGGTGGCTCCGATGGCCAAGAAGGTCTCCATGATGCCGTAGACCGTTCCGAGTAGGCCGAGTGAAGGGGCGATCGATGCCACGGTCGCGAGGATCGAGAGCTTGGACTCCAGTGTCGCTTGGCATTCCGCCATCGAGCGCCGAAGTGTCCTCTCCGCATCGATCCCTTGGTGAGCGGCTCTCAGTGCCCTTTCCGCGAGGCGCGGCAGGGGCGACGGGGACGCGATCGAGGCGAGAGCGCTGACGGGGGCACCGTCGCGCAGCTGTCGCAGGAATGAGCGACCGCCGCCGTAGACCGCGCGGAGCTCTCGGCTCTTGCCGATGATCACGGCCCAGGAGAGCAGCGAGAGCAACGTCAGCACCACGACGATCGCGAGTCCGACGCCCCTGAGCTGAAAAACGCTCGAGAAGACGCTCGGCGCGCCGCTGAGTTGCACTGGGGTGTCGGGGGACTGGGCGAGCGCGGCGCTCCCCAGAAGCAGCGATGCCGCGATTCGGTTCATCGTCCCTCCTTCGAGCCCGAGCGCCGGAGAAGCTCGTAGGCCACGACACCGAAGGTTGTCGCCACGTTCAGCGAGGATTTGGCGCCCAACATCGGGATGCGCACCGAAGTATCCGCGAGCGCCAAAACCTCAGGCGAGACTCCGAAGACCTCGTGCCCCATCACCAGGGCGGAGCGATTGGGGATCTCGCATTCATAAAGACTCCGAGCCTCTTCCGCTGTCTCGATCGCGACGATTGCTCGACCTTCCAGACGGGCCTCGATGACCGCCTCGGTGGCGTATTCGAAGCAGCGCCAAGGAACCACCGACTCCGCCCCGAGCGCCGTCTTCGCCAGTTTCGGATTCGGGGGACGGGAGGTCATTCCGCACAGATCGATCCGCTCCAGACCGGCGCAATCGGCCGTGCGGAAGATCGCGCCCACATTATGAGCGCTCCTGACGTTGTCGAGTATGGCGATCGGAAGTCTGTTCACGCTGATACGATCCGGCTGAAGCCGCAGATCGTATCATCAAAGTCCTATTCGGTGATCGTCAGCGCGAACACATCACTCGTTTCAGCCAACGGGTGGCCGCCGGCACCGCCCAAGTAGGTGTAGGTGCCGACGGGAGCGTTGCCCGGAACAGTCTGAACTACCTGCAGCGAAGCGATTTCGCCCGGATCGAGCGTCACGGGGATCGGTCCTAGAATCGGATTCCCGGCGTAGCCATCGCCATTGGGAAGTCTGACTTCCGCCCACACTTCGACGCTCTGGGTCGCGGGTCCGTTGTTGTGCACGGAACCCGAATATTCCAGCTGCCCTCCTCTAGGAACCGTCGTAGCGATCGGTGTGAGGGTCAGCACCAAATCGGTATCGGTGACATTCACCGACACGCGCGCAGACCAGCCGCTCGATTGGCCATCGACGTCCTGCCCTCGCACGCGATAGTAGTACCCTCTCGCTGCTCGCCCCGAGACTTCGTAGTTGAACAAAGGCGTCGCGGATACTAGTGTAGTCACGTTGTCAAATGTCTCGACCGGAGAGATATCATCGACGTAGATGCCCTCTTCGATTACGGCTTGGTCGGTGTTGTACGAGAAACGCATGATTACGTTCGAGTCTGAATATGCCGCCAGCGAGAAAGTTGCTTCGATCCAACCTCCCGACGAGCCCGTTATGCCATTGCCTTGATTGGTGCCGTTCGGGTTGTAATCGGTCGTGATATTGCCTGGCAGATTGGACCACCTCAGGCCGTTGTCATCGGTGATCTGCACGTAGGCGTAGTCCCAGTTGCTCTCGATATCGTACCACGTCCAGAACGTGAAAACGTCTCCTGGCTCGACCGAGAGGTACTGCGTTGCCGTCAATGTCGAGACGTTTTGATGGGACTGACCGGAGTAGAAGGAATGGGTTGCGCTCTTGTAGCGATTCGTCCGAAGCGCGAAACCGCCGGCCGCCGACCAAGATTCGGTCGATCCTTCAAGGTCGTCTTCGCCACGATCCAGGCCGGTCATTTCATCCAGGCGATACGATGTAGGTAAGTCATAGTCACCGTTGTTGCGATTGTCCCATGCGATGGTGTAGGCGTCGCTGGACACTGGAGGAGCGGTGACGACGGGCGGTCTTGGCGGCAGTGGCTGGAAGGGCATCGCTGCCTTTCGCGCGAGGTAGACCGCCGGGCCGATGTTCTCGTCGACGAATCCCTGGATCTTCCAGCTTGCGGGCCAGAAGTCGTCGCCGATCTCCGGCGTCAGCGCGAATATCCTGGCTTTCGTATCCTGCTCGCCGTACATCCAGTCGTCGGCATCGCCGTTGGTGATGTAGAGAACGATCGAACCGATTCCCGAGGTGTAGCCGTTGTTCTCCGACAGCGAGTCTCCGTGCGCGGAAAACAGTTCATCATCTAACGTGGGAGAAGGAATGTAGCCCCAAGGCCACAAATAGTACTCACCGTAGGTGTGAAAGTTCATGGCGAATACGAATTCGCGGGCTTCGCAAAGATCGCGGATGGCTTCGGTTTCAGGTTCGGAGAAGGGTCCGGAACCACGGTAGGTCTGGTCGAAAGTGTAGGGGCTCGATCCGATGTTGTCCCAGCCCCAGTTGAAGCCGTAGTTTCGATTCAGATCGACGCCGTACCCGCCCCGGCGATTCTTGCGCCAGTAGGGGTCCACATCATCCACATACACATATCCATCTGGATTGACGATCGGCACGAAAAAGAGCTCGCGGTTGTCTACCAGCTCGGTGAGGTTCGGGTCGATACCATATCCGGTGGCGAACTGCTCGATGAGCTGCAGCACGGTTTCGTTCGATACCGGTTCGCGCGAATGGTGGATCGCCGTGTAGAGGATCTCGGGCTCGTCTTCATCCTCCATGACATCATCAGAGATCTTCATGGCCCAGATCGCCCGGCCCTCGAGCGATGTTCCGATTTGAAAGCGGTGGGCGATCCCGGGATATGAGGACTCAATACCCGCGAGAAAAGCCGTGTTTTCGCCGTAATTGCGGTAATCTCGGAGGTTTCCATTGCCCAGAAAGCCGTGCTTGGCGCTGAACTCGGCGTAGATATCGTTGCTCAGGATGGTGAGCTCGTACTCCAGGTTCTCCTCGAGAAAGTCCCTCTCCTCGGGTGATACGAATGCCTCGATGGTGCCGCCGGCGAGGCCGAAGAGATCGAGGCCGGACTCGAGCAGCTCGAGGTCTTTGAGCTGACTGTTGAGATCGATTCGGACCCGCATCCGGGTGGGTAGCTGGGGTTCGTTCGGTGCGGCGCCGGCTGGTCGCGCCGATGGGGCGGCGCAGAGGACTACACAGCACGCGGTCCATTTGAGAAACGCAGTCATGGAGTTCTCCGGGGGGTGTAAGGGTGCGACCCGCACACTCCATTGTAAACCCCGGAGCAAGATCACCGCAACACGCTCCCGTACATCTTGCAGTTTTTGCTCTCCGAAGAGAGAATCCAAATGCCGACCCTCGGCGGAGTGGAGATCTTTGTTGCCTTTCCTCTCATCACGACATCTGCTATCGAAGTACCTGGCCGTGTTGCTGATATGCACCGCGGGCTTGACACTGCTCGGGGGAGCGTGGCTCCACCAGGAGATCGCCTCCGAAAGCGAACGCGCGCTCGATAGTCGTCACGCGACAACTCTCGGTCTCGTGAATCTGACCATCGCAGAGGGTTTTGTGGGGCCCTGGAAGAGCCTCATGGAGCTGGCGGCTTCCGCCGGAGTGGTCGGAGACGAATCCCCCTACGCGACGCATCGACTGATCGAGTCGTTTGTTCGATATAACGATGACGTGCTCTCTCTGAGTCTGCTGGAAGGAACCGGGAAGGCGTACGACGAAGCGGTGGCCCCTGAGCTGGAGGTGGCCCTGGTCGACCCCGCGACGGGAGAGCGCGACGCGAAGATCCTCGCCCGGCGCGACAATGTCATCATCGACTCGGCGTTGAGGAAGAACGGTCTGCATTTCGGACGGATCACGCAGCTCCCGGGGCGATCGATGCAGATCCTCACCGCCGCGATCCCGTCCCCGATCCCTGCGCTGGACCGGGGTGTTCTCGTCGCTCGTTTCTCCGTCGATCAACTCCTCGCTCGATGTTCCGATGTAGCGGTGCGTGAAGGTCTCGATCTCTTGCTCGCCGACTCGGCGGGCCGATTGATCCACGAAACCGCGAGAAGCGATCGATCCCCGGGTTCGCTGATCATCGGCGAGGCGCCGATGGCGATCGTCGCAACCGGGGTGCGGGACCGTCTGACGCAGCTCTTGTCCTACGAGAAGGCGGCCACCGATCCAAGGGCCGGAGAGAAAGTGCGCGGAATGGCGTCGAATCTGCCTGAGCTCGGGTGGCACGTCGTCCTGGTCGAACCCGACGCCCAAGGGCTTCGAAATCTCATCCGAGCGAGACAGATGCTCGTCCTTTGGGGACTCGCCTCGGTCATGACGGCGGTAGCCGCGGCGGCTTGGCTCTCTGCTCTCGTGGCTCGACCGATCCGAGCGACGGCCGAGGCGATCGAATCTCTCGCCGAGGGCGAGTTCAGCGTGCGGGCCCCGGTGGTTTCGCGCGATGAGGTGGGTGCGCTCGGAAGGGCGGTCAATCGGCTTGCGCAGAGCTTCAAAGCCCAGCAAGCCGCGAATCTACGCGACGTGCTGCGTGAGAAGTCGAAGACCGAGGCGATCGTTCGGAACATGGCCGATGGCTTGCTCGTGATCGATAGAGATGGCCGCGTCGGGTTGTTGAATACACAGTTCGAAAGGTGGTTTGGTGTTCCCGAGATCACCGCGGTCGGACGGCCCCGTGACGAAATCATCGAGCATGTTGGCCTGAGTCGACACCTCGATGCCGCGGCGGGAATTGCTCACCGGCATGTCTACTCGTCCAACCTCGATCTCGATCAGGGGTCGGATCGTCCGAATCAAACCCTGCAAGCAAGAAGCGTGCGGGTCTTCGACAACCGGCGTGACATCGTAGGCATCGTCACCGTGCTCCGTGACGTCACGCGAGAAAAACGTGTGGAACAGATGAAATCCGATCTGGTGTCGACAGTCTCGCACGAGCTTCGTACACCACTGACTTCGATTCAGGGTTTCTCGGAGATCCTCTTGGAAGAAGAGCTGAGCGAATCGGAGATCGCCGAGTTCGCCCAGATCATCAGCTCTGAAGCCCGGCGCCTGGGAGCATTGATCAACGATTTTCTCGATCTCTCGCGCATCGAGTCGGGCGAAATAGAGATCCGACAGTCGAATCTCAATTTGATCGATCTTCTCGCATCGAGCACGGTCATCATGGAGCAACAGGCTGCAACGCGGGGAATCGAGATCAAGTCGCTGGGCGTGGATCGTGAACCGACCTACCTCATCGGCGATCGGGACAAGCTGGAGCAAGTATTCGTCAATCTTATCTCCAACGCCGTCAAGTACTCCCCTGACGGCGCCACGATCGAGATCGGTCTTCGTTCCGACGATGTGGAGGTGATGGTGGAAGTGCGCGACGAGGGACATGGCATACCACCCCAGTACTTGCCCCGCATCTTCGATCGTTTCTTTCGGGGCGATATGTCATCGACAACGGAAACCGGAGGGACCGGCCTCGGATTGACGATCGTGCGCGAAATAGTGGAGCGTCACGGCGGGAATATCGTCGCCAAGAGCGTCGTGGGCATGGGATCCTCGTTCGTAGTAACCTTGCCGCGTTTTGGCGCGAGATCGACCGGGCAGAAGAACCAGAGTGATGCAGCGCATTCTGATCGTTGACGACGACGCGAATATCTTGAAGATCCTCCGATTCAAGCTCGAGCGTGCGGGCTACCGTGTAGAGACAGCGTGCAACGGCGCAATTGCTGTCGAATCGATCAAGCTCGCGCCTCCAGACCTCGTGCTCCTCGACATCATGATGCCGGAGATGGACGGGATCGAACTGGTGGGACGGCTGCGTGGTCACGCGGAATGGCGCACGATCCCGGTATTCGTCGTCACCGCGCGCGGTCAGATGGCCGACAAGAAGATCGCCTTTCGCCTGGGTGTCGAGGACTACATCACCAAGCCCTTCAGCCCCGCTGAGGTCGTCGACAGGGTGCGTGCCTTTTTCGAGGACAGGAATCGGCGCAAATCCCCGTCCGATTAGCCCGCATTTCTCACCAACTTTCGTCGCGAGGGGGCGCAGATTCGTGCCCTGGCGGTG
>NYZA01000218.1 GCA_002686955.1 Gemmatimonadota bacterium | reverse complement strand
GGGTCGCCACGACGATCGGCAGATCGCCCAGGGTCTCGGCGGCCGCTTCCCGCGACAAGTGGTGAACCGGCAACGTGAAGACCGTCCCCAGGCTCGCTCGGATCACATTCGGATTGAAAAGATCGATGGGGGAGCCGGAGACGAAGACGGCCGTCACGCCGACAGCATCGGCGCTGCGCAGGGCCGCGCCCAGATTGCCCGGCTTCTCGATACGATCGAGCACCAGCACGAGGGCGTTGGCGGGCGAGATACGCGGTTCGGCCGGCTCGGGGAAGCGCGCCACCGCGACGAGCGGCGAGATCTTCTCGCCGTATGAGATGCGCTCCGCCACCGGTCGGCTCACCTCGCATCTTGCCTCCGCGGACCGCTCCGCGCGCGCGGCAATCTCCGCGTCCCCACCGCTATACCCCTCGGGCCAAACAAGGAGATCGACGAGCTCCACCCCGGCATCGAGGGCCATCTCGAGCTCGAGCGTTCCCTCGATCAACGTCAAGCCGAGACGATCCCTTTCCCGTCGTCGGCGCAGGCGTAGCGCGCTCTTCACGCGCGGATTGGCCGTGCTAGTGATCCGGAGCGAGCTCAAGAATCGGCCCGCCAGCAAGCTCGGGCACCGCTCGGCAACGATCGACCGCCGGGGGCCGCGTCGAGCACCATCTCTTCGGCATGCAGAGCCCCCGCGCGCTCCCCCCGCATCTCGTCGACCAGAGCCACGAGCACTTTTGGACTGAAGCCGGGGGAGTGGGCCGAGAGCAGCACACCGCGCGCCTTCGGCCCAAGGAGCTCCGCGCAAGCTTCGAGCAGAGGAGGCAAGTGTTGCTCGATCTTGAAGACCTCTCCCTTCGGTCCACGTCCGAAGGAGGGGGGATCGAGAACGATCAGATCGTAGCTCCGTTCCCGTCGAAGCTCTCGCGCGCAGAATTTCGTCGCTTCCTCGCAGATCCACCGAATCGGCGCTTCGTCCAGACCGTTCGCGGCGGCATTGCCCCGGGCCCATGTCACCACCCCGGCCGAAGCGTCGACATGACAGACCCGGGCGCCCCCTCGCGCCGCCGCCATCGTCGCTCCACCGGTGTAGGCGAAGAGATTGAGCACTTCGAGCGGCTCCGTGGATCGGCGACAGATCTCTTCGATCCACGACCATGAGCCCGCCTGCTCACCGAAAATGCCGAGGTGGCCGAAACCGGTTGGGCGCGCGAGGAGCTCGAAGCCCTCGTACGCGACTCGCCACTCATCCGGCAGCTTCCCCCGCCAGTCCCCCCCGCCGGAAGAGGATCGGATGTACTCGGCATCGCTCCGCCACTCCTCTTCACCGAGCCCGGGCCGCCAGAGCGCTTGCGGGGCCGGGCGGGTCAGCCGGTGCTCGCCACAGAGCTCGAGTCGCCGCCGGTTGCCGGAGTCGAGGAGCTGGTAGGGCTTGTGGGCTGTCACGAGACGCTCGCTCGGTCATTTGCCGTGTGCGGGTCGCGCGTGCGGATCATGCGCCCGCCCCGATCAGCCTCTCCAGGCAGGCGATGGCTCTCCGAAGACTCTTAGCGTGCCTCGCGGCAGTCTTGGGGCGCCATCTCGTCCCCACGTATTCTATGAGCGTCGATGAATAGGCTGGCCCGACCCGTCGGCCGCTCCCCTCGCGAGGCACCATATCCTCCCGGATCGCCCGGCGGCGAGAACGGCGGGCCAAGTCGATCAACTCTCGTTTCGGATCAGCCGCGGCCTCGGGATCGCGTGGCACATGGCTCCGACCCACGCCGAGGAACGGGGCCAGCGTCTCGGCATCGGCCATCAGCCAGGCCTCGATGGCGCGGACGGCGACGCGAAAGCAGAGGTGGGGCGCTGGTCGGGGAAGCCATGCCTCGCGAAGGCGTGGCGCACAGTCACATTCGTGGTCCAGATCCACAACTACGATCCAAGGCGCACGGAGCGCGGCATTGTTGTAGCCATCGATCTTCTGCCGTAGCGCCTGCTTGCCGTTCCTTCCATACACCGTTCCCGGCCGGCCGCCGGCATCGACGATCAGTCGTCGAACAACCGCCTCATCGACTATGCCTTCGACAGCCGCCGAGAGGATTGCCGGGGCGTCCATCATCAATCGTTCCCGAACAAGGCCAACTGCTCGGCGCTCGGCGGCCGAGTCTTGGGAATCACGATGTCGGCGAGGGTCAGACCGCCGTCGAGCAGGTCGCGAATCTCCCGGCTCGAACCGGCGGGCTCGACCGTCGTGCCCTCGCTGCCCGGCTCGAGAAGAAGAACCTCGTCCATACCGATACCGTCGTCACGGAGAAGCTCCGGCGCGTGAGTGCTGAGGAAGACCTGTCTCCCGGTCCGGCGCTGAGCCCGCGCCAACATCTGAGGCAGAACCCGCACGATCTCGGGATGAAGCGACAGTTCGGGTTCCTCCAAGAGCAGCGGACCCTCTTTGTCCATCGCCACCCAGAGCAGGCCCAGGAGTCGCAGTGTGCCGTCCGAGAATTGCTCCTCTGTCTGCCAGGCGCCCTGGGGCCGCCAATGCCCATACTTGCCCCGAAGGTGCGGCATGCCCCGCTTGTCGCGTGTGAGCTCGATCTCCTCAAGCTGAGGCACTGCAACGCGAAGAGCGTCGCGAATGTGCCGCAGCCGCGCCTTCTGTGTACGTTCCGGGGTTCCCGCTACTTGCTCCAGGAAGTCGCCACCGTAGGGATCGCCCTCACGGCCGATGGAACGATCCGGTTCGCGAACCAACTGCGGGACGATGTGTAGATAACGGACGGACGCAAAGAGCGTGGAGAGATCTCGAAACTCACGATTGACGTTCACCTGCTCGAGGTGGGTCTGGGTCAGGCGTTCCGGGTCACTCCGGTCTTCGCTGTCAGGGCGATCCAGCAGCACCTCCTCGCCTCGCCGCACGCTCTCGGAGCGCACGAGCGGACGTCCCTGCCTGTCCTGGTGGAACGCCAGCGAATAGGACCATCGCGACTCGTCGCCCGTCGATTGAACTTCGACGCGGATCTCCACGTCCGGGTGGCGCCGCGCCGCCAGGCAGCGAATGGCGCTGACGCCGCCGCGGCGCCGGATTGCCTCTTGAAACCCACCTCCCGAGGAGGCCAGGTCCTCAAGGAATCGGAACACGTCGAGGAGATTCGACTTACCCGACGCATTGGGGCCCACCAAGAAGAGGCGATTCTGGATGGCGATTTCGACCCCAGCGAAATTCTTCCAGTTCTGCATGTGCAGGCTGCTGAATCTTGGATCTTTGCTCATCGCAGGGTCCACCTCAGCTAGGCGCTTGCGCCAGGCGGGGATCATCGGCGCTTGCACGCACCGAAAAGGGAAGCAATTCTAGCTCAAAGCGAAAGCGCACCTCGGAACAAACGCAGTCGATTACGGCCGCCGCTGCATCAACGCCGGTCGCGTTGCTCTTCCCCACATTGTCGTCCGGCCCTTTCTCGTCGCCGCGCCGAAGAGCATCCGCACTTCGTCCGTCGCGGGAACCCGCTATCCTCCCCACTCCTTCCCTCCCCCCCAAAACAACGGACTCCCCCAATGCGCCACCGCTCAATTCCGCTCTTTACGGCCCTTGTCGCCCTAGCCCAGGGCGCAACCGCCGCCGAAGCGCCCGGCCGCCACGCATTGATCGGCGCGACCGTGGTCCGCGCGCCCGGCGACACCTTGCGGAACGCTTCGATCCTGATCGAAGACGGCCTCATACGGGCGGTCGGGGAGAGGATCGACGCGGGGGATGGGACGCGCATCTGGTCTCACGAGGATCATTGGATCTACTCGGGATTGATCGACGCGCATGTCGAGGCAGGGTTGGGCGAAGCGGCCGATCGGGAGCCGAGCGGCGATCAACATCCGCACGCCGAAATGCGCGCGGAGTTTTCGGCGGCGGGGGCGTTCGCGCTCGATGAAGCGGCCAGAAAGTCGTATCGCGATCTTGGTTTCACCGCACTGAATCTGTCGCCGAATCGCGGCATCTTTCGAGGCACCTCGGCGTTGGTCGCGCTTTCCGACGGGCAGGCAGGCGCCAATCTGCTCCGGGGCGAGGTTCAGCAGGTCATCGCATTCCAGCGCGAGCTCCCGAACGACGAAACCTATCCATCTTCGCTCATGGGGGTCATCGCCTTCATTCGGCAGACCTGGCTCGACGCCGATCACCAGCGCGAGGCGCTCGCTGCCTGGGAACGCTCTCCCGATCGGCTGCCGCGACCGGATCGGAACCGCGGGCTACGCGCCCTGCTCCCCTCCCTCGACGGCGATCTACCAGTAGAACTGGCCGGATCGAACGCGCTGGATGCGCTGCGAGCGGCCCGAATCGCCGGCGAGGCGGAGCTCGACTACCGAATCCTCGGCAGCGGACTCGAATACGAGCACCTCGAAGAGCTCGCGAAGCTGAAGGCACCTTTCATCGTGCCGCTCCGATTCCCGGCTCGACTTCGGGTCGAGGAGATGGATGACGACGAGCGCCAACATATCTCTCTGCGAGCACTGCGCCGCTGGCATCACGCGTCGGGCAACGCCGCGGCTCTGCGCGATGCGGAGGTGCCGATCGCACTCACGACCCACGGACTCGAGTCTCCCGCCGACTTCCCCGCTGCACTACGCAGGGCGATCGATGCCGGGTTGTCGCACGAAGACGCGCTTGCCGCGCTCACCACGACGCCGGCCGAGCTCTGCGGCGTATCGAGTCGGACCGGCTCGATCCGGAGGGGACATGCCGCCGATCTGCTCATAAGCGACGGACCGATCTTCGACGAGGCGACACAGATTCTGGCGGTGTGGATCGACGGCCGCCACCACTGGGGTTCCGGGTCTCTGGCCACCGATGAAGCCGCGCACGATGCGGAGGTGAAAGACGAAGCGGGCGCGGAAGAGGAGATGGAGCCGCCGGCGCAGGCCTCCGCGGTCGCATCCGCGCGCCCCTCCGGTCCCGTCCTCAGTCCCCGGAAGACCTTGTTCAGGAACGCCACGATTTGGACTCAAAGCTCGGCGGGAATTCTCGAGCACGCCGATCTCTTGGTCGAGAGGGGTCGAATTCACAAAATCGGGCAATCTCTCTCGGCTCCGAAAGGCGCGCATGTGGTCGATGCAAGCGGCCGGCATCTGACGCCCGGCCTGATCGACGCTCATTCCCATATCGCGATCGATGGCGGGGTCAACGAGGGCACCGAATCGAGCTCCGCGCAAGTGCGGATCGGCGATGTCTTGAATCCCAACCGGCCGATCATCTACCGGCAGCTCGCGGGCGGCGTGACGACATCGCATCTGATGCATGGTTCGGCGAACGCCATGGGCGGACAGAACGCCACGATCAAACTTCGCTGGGGTACTGGTCCCGATGGGCTTCACTTCACCGAGGCACCACCGACGATCAAGTTCGCGCTGGGCGAAAATGTGAAGCAGTCGAACTGGGGAGAGAAGTACACGACGCGATTCCCCCAGACACGTAACGGAGTCGAGGCGTTCATACGGGAACGATTCTCGGCGGCCCGCGACTATATGAGGCGCTCGGAGGAGAAGACGCGTGGGCGCTTGCCTCAACGGATCGATCTCGAGCTCGAGACACTCGCCGAGATCCTGCGGGGAGAACGTTTCATCCACTGCCACGCTTACCGGCAAGATGAAATGTTGATGCTTCTTCGCGTCGCGGAAGATTTCGGATTCAGGGTGGCCTGTTTCCAGCACGCCCTCGAAGGGTACAAAGTCGCCGATGAAATCGCGGCGGCGGGCACGGGGGCATCGACTTTCAGCGATTGGTGGGCCTACAAATTCGAAGTGAAAGACGCGATTCCGTGGAATGGGGCGCTGATGACACGGCGCGGTGTGACGGTTTCGTTCAACTCCGACAGCGGCGAGATGGCCCGCCGTCTGAACACCGAGGCGGCAAAGGCGATCAAGTACGGCGATCTCGGCGAAGAAGAGGCGCTCGCGCTGGTGACGATCAATCCCGCGCGGCAGCTGCGAATCGACCACCGCGTCGGCTCGCTCGAGATCGGGAAAGACGCCGATCTTGCTCTGTGGACCGACGACCCCCTATCGACCCTGAGCGTCTGCGATCAGACCTGGGTGGATGGCCAGCTCTATTTCGATCGGAGCGTCGACCGGGAGATCCAGGCCGAGCTGCGCGCCGAACACGAATCGCTGCTCGCGCTGGCCGAGGGCGCCGCGGAGAAAGAGGGAGACGAGGAGGAGGACGAGGACGGTGATGCTGCGGCCGCTGACCGATCGGGAGCGACCGAAAGCGTGGTTACCGAGGACGTGGTCGACGCCGCTCCGGTGGCTGTGCGCCAGGCCCTGCGCTCTCAGCGGGCTTCGACCGACCATTCTCTGGGCGACGGGGCGGGAATGAAAACGACCGCGCTGGTCGGCGGCACCGTGCATACGATGGTCGGTACACCGCTGCGTGGTGGCGTTCTTCTGATGCGCGGCGGCGAGATCATCGCGGTGGGCAACGACTTTCCGATTCCCGCTGGAACGAAGGAGATCGATGTCGAGGGACTGCACATCTATCCCGGGCTTTTCGACGCCAAGACCCATCTGGGATTGGTCGAGATCGACGCGGTACGAGCCAGCAACGATATCGATGAGGTTGGACGGGTTCGGCCCGAGATTCGCGCGGAAGTAGGCCTCAACCCAGATTCGGATCTGATCCCGGTTGCCCGGCTGAACGGCATCACGCACGCACTCTGTCGTCCCAAAGGGGGGCTGATCTCCGGCAGCTCGGCAGTGATTCAGCTCGACGGTTGGACCTGGGAAGAGATGACCCTTCTGGCGCCGGCGGGACTGAACATCGTGTTTCCGTCGGTGGCGATCGACTACTCGGAAGAGGCGAAGACGCCGATCGATGAGCAACGGACCGAGCGACGCCGGGCGATCCGCGAGCTCGACGACACCTTTGCCGAGGCCCGTGCCTACATTTCCGCGCGGGCGGCCGCCGAAAAGGGCGCGGGACCGCCGGTCGAGGAAGACCGCCGCTGGGAGGCGATGCGGGGCGCGATCGCGGGAACCAGTCCGGTGCTGATCGAGGCCAATGAGGCCGGCCAAATCAAGGCGGCCGTGCGCTGGGCGACGGAGCAAGAGCTGGCGCCGGTCATCGTCGGCGGCCGGCAAGCCTGGCGCTGCGCTCGGTGGCTGGCGGAGCGACGCGTTCCGATCCTCCTCGACGGCGCCCATCGCCTGCCGGCGCGCGACTGGGATCGATACGATTCGGTCTTCCGCTCCGCGGCGGTGCTGCGAGACGCGGGGGTGAGATTCGGCATCACCTACGCCTGGGATTCGAATGTGCGGAACCTGCCCTATGTGGCGGCATCCTCGGCCGCCTTCGGTTTGTCATCCGAAGAGGCGCTGAGCGCGATCACCCTCTATCCAGCCGAGATTCTGGGCGTGGATGATCGGATCGGATCGTTGGCCGCGGGGATGGATGCCAGCCTGATCGTCACGACCGGCGACCCCCTAGATATACGCACACGGATCGAGCATCTCTTCATCGGTGGGCGGCGAGTTCCCCTAGAAAGCAAACAGACCCGGCTCTGGGAGCGGTATCGGAATCGTCCGATGCGCAGATGATCGATCGACGGACAATCACTAGCCCGCCTTTCTCACCAACTTTCGTCGCGAGGCGGCGCAGATTCGTGCCCTGGCGGTGCTTCGCACCGTTTCGCGCGGAGGCGTGCTGGTTGCACGTCGC
>NYZA01000217.1 GCA_002686955.1 Gemmatimonadota bacterium | reverse complement strand
TTCCGCCGGGCCTCGGGTTTTTGGTCACCCGAAGGTTACGCCACCTTTTTTCATGCCCTCAACCCGGCCCCCCCGATCCACAACTTTTGACAATATCTCTAGAGATCTATGATGGTTTCCACTGGATGGATGCTAGACTGTTTATCTGGTCGCCAATTGCTGACTTGGCTGCCGCGGAACAGGTGGAAGTTCGTGAGAATCTCGCACCCCGGCTACACACTCTCTCGCCTCATGGCTGGTATCCGGGTATCCCCGACCGAACACTGGTCCTCCAGCCAGAGGGATTGACTGTGGTCTATGGCGGCTCTAGCGGAAACGAGTTCGGAGTCACAGGTTCCTCCGAAGGCTTCTTTAGGAGTAGCGCTCTCCTGACGCTGCTGCGTCAAATTGAGGAAAGACATTAACAGATCCCGACATCCATCCAGAGCCCGTGACGGAATGCCTGAATGCGAGGTTGGGCGTTCCTGACGATCGGGCCATGGGCACCCCACGGGGGGCCGGGGATACTCTCGATTCGGCCGATACTGCTACGACCTCCCCGGGTCACCCCTGATAGCGATCAGGACCCTTCTCTCCCACAGCCACCGGCGGGACACCACGTGCGTGGGCACCCCTGAGGACCTCTCTGGACGACCCCGTTGGTTACCAACGGTGGTGACCAGCGTCTGCGAGGATCAGAGATCCTCGCAGGAGGCCGGAAGCCGCTGAACACGGGGTTTCCGGCTTTCTTTATTACCCTTTCGAATTGAGCAGAGATGCTGAACAGCATACTGGACGCAATCGGCCGCACACCCCTCGTGCGACTCAACAAGATCACCGCGGGTCTCGAAAGCCGGATCTTCGCCAAGCTCGAGTTCATGAACCCGACGGGAAGCGTGAAGGATCGGATCGCCAGGCATATGATCGAGAAGGCCGAGACCGAGGGGAAGATCGAGGCTGGACAGTTGATCATCGAGAGCTCTTCGGGGAATACCGCGGTGGGCCTCGCTCTGGTCGCGATCCAGAAGGGATACCGTCTGAAAGTAGTGGTCCGCGATTCGCTGAGCAAAGAGAAGCTGGCCCTCCTGCGAGCGCTCGATGTCGACGTTCATGCCGTCGACAGCACTCTTCCGCCGGAATCCCCCGAGAGCTACAACAATATTACGCCGCGAATGGCCGCGGCGACTCCTGGTGCGTACTTCCCCGATCAGCACAACAGTCCCGACAACAATGAGGCTCATTACCTGACGACCGGTCCCGAGATCTGGGACCAGATGGACGGAAAGATCGACTATCTGGTGGCGGGCATCGGCACCGGCGGTACCGTGTGCGGAACGTCGCGATTTCTAAAAGAGCGGGACCCGCGCATCAAGACGATAGCGGTCGACCCCGAGGGCTCGATCTTCTACGACCACTTTCATCACGGCAAGCTGGTGGAGCCCCATACCTACGTGGTCGAGGGGTTGGGCGACGAGTTCCTGATCGACTGTCCCGATTTCCAGTACATCGACGATATCTACCGCGCATCCGATCACGACATATTTCACCACGCTCGGCTGTTGGTGAGGAGCGAGGGGATCCTCGGGGGCGGATCGAGCGGCGCCGCGCTCTGGGCATCGATGAAGCTAGCGAATTCGCTGGACGAGCCCGCCCGCATCGTCACGATCTTTCCGGACAGCGCAACACGCTATCTGGGATCGGTATTCAACGACGATTGGATGAAGGAGCGGGGGTTCTTGGACTGACTCCTAAGGGTCCGCGCAGGAACAACCAGTGATTCGGGCGCCCAGATATGTGGTGCAGATGGGAGGCCAAAGCCGCTAGTTGTTCCTGCGCGGACCCCTACCAGGTCGCGTCCCCTTCGATGATCTCGCCGAAGTCGTCACGGTGAAAAGAGCGTACCGAGATCTTGTCACCCTCGATTTCCAGGCGATACATCGCTTGCGGGTGCGCAGGCGAGTGCGTGGAGAGCTTCGATCGGGGGAAGTGGCTCCGATCGAGCCGCTCGATCTGCGATTTCAACTGAGTGTATCGGCTCTCGTTGCCCGCCAGGTTGCTCTCGAAGGTCTCGCGCAGAACAGCCAGAGTCACGGTTTCTCCGGCACCACCCGCGAGCCTGGCCTCCAGAGCCGCCCGCACATCGGGAATCAGTGCGCGATGCTCGGCCAGATCGGCTTCGATGTTCTCCAGCTTTCCGCCCAGCTCGCCGCGCATCAGCTCGAGCTTCTCCGCGAATCCGGTCGCGCGACCGAGCTTGGCCGCCTGATCCGAGGCGAACCGCGACTTCAGCTCTTCGCGTGCCTTGCGATGCGCCCTTCTCTCACTCTCGGGCACGACCTCGGTAAGGCTGTCGAGCTGAGTGTTCCAAGCCGATGCCATACCGTACAAGAAGTTCGAGATTCGGCTCAGATCGACCGGTCGATCATGGACCTCCGTCCCCTCTTCCCCATCGGTCCCGGTCTGATCGATCGGCATACCGAGAACCCCCGGAGTGTCGAAGAGGAAGCAGTACTTCAAACTGTCGGTGTGGTTCGACATCTCACGAGCGATCTCGGGGTCTCGGCTCTCGTCGCGCAGATAGTCGGCCACGGTACCGAAGAGGCTCTCGTACCCTTCGCGCCGCTCGATCAGATCCGCCCGATATGCCAAAAAGTTGCCTATCGATTCGAGCGACTGGTTCGCGCTCGCGTCGCCACCGAAGAGGAAACAGAAACGAAGACTGTCCGCACGCCGCCCGGCCAGCCGCAGGGCTTCGGGCCAGCGCCCCCCCGACTCCAGGTATGTGTCGAGGTCGACGAGCGATGTCTGGAATCTTTCGCGGGCCGGGATCAGTCCCCGCGTCAGGTAGAGCGCTTCGCGGTAGGCGTTGTGCGCCTCGACCTGCTCCGGATCGGTGCGAAAGACCAATTCCAGGCTGTCCACCTTGGAGGCCAGCTTGGCGAATTCGGCGGGCTCGATGGCGTCACTGCTCAACGCATCGGCCACCTCCTCGAAGAGCCGCCTGAACTCGACCGCGCCGGATTGAATATCGGCCTGATATCTGAGAAAACGGTAGACCGAGTCGGCGATCGCGACGTAGCGGTCCTTGGTCGACAGATCCTCGACGTACTGAAGGTACTCCCGGAGCTTGGCCGCCTTCTCCGCCGCCCGATCCACCTCCTCCAGCGGATGCTCGAGCGTTTCGAAAAACCCACCGAGAGAGTCGAGAACCACCCGGTACCGCTCCGTCTGCCAATCCAAGAAGAGCTGGAGGGAATCGAGGGTGCCGATGTACTCCTGCCGCTCGCTGTAGGCCCGATTCTCGAAGGTGACGATTTCGAGCATCTCTTTGCGAGCCTGGGTCTTCTCGTGCTCCGCGCGAGACATCGCCCGGCCCGGGATCATGATCGATGCGACGAGACCGGCGGTGGCGAGCAGGATCAGAAGCCAGTTGACGGCTCCTCCGATTTCGCGCTGGGGACGCATGCGGGCTCCTCTTTGGACGGGGTTCGATTCGACCGATTCGAGATACCGGTGTCGGGAACACGATGTCAAGGTGACGATCGTTGCCGTTGACCTCGGCTCCCGGCTGGTTGATATTCGTCACCATGGAAGGGGCGAAGATCCCATGATTCACACCTTGCTCACAACCCTCGTACTCCTGCAGAGCCCTGGCGACGTTTCTCCGGCGAGCGACATCGGCTTCAGGCTCGGGGCGCCGGCGAGCGGCGGCCTGCTGAGCCCGAGCCTCTTCGAGCGCAACCACGGCTTTCAGTACTCCATCATCTCGGGCGGTGGCAACACCGTGCAGCAGAGCTTTCTGCTCAACTCGTTCGACCTCAATCTCCACGAGTCGCTCGACCTTCGGTTCCATCTCGATCTTGCCCACACCTCGATGGGGTCGGGCATCGCCTCTCCCGGTGCGACGGGGTCGATTCTGCCAGGCCTTGAGCTGACCTACCGGCCGAACGAGCACATGGTCCTCCACATCGATATGGGGCGGCGGAACTACTACGGTCACTCCCCATTCGGGGGTTCGGGCCGCTTCTTCGATTCGCCCTGGGAGTGATCGCGCGCGGCTCGGCGGCGATGTGGCGGCATTCTCGACCGGCTCCGATGAACCGTTGCGCTATGGTTCCCGGCCTTCACCACCCCATGCCGCGGCACGAAGGCAGCACTTGCTCGCCCTTCCCCGCCACATCGGAGTCGACATGATCGCGCGTTCATCCCTTCCGTTGACCATCGCCGGCCTGATTCTTTTCGCTGGCTGCACCCAGCCCCAGGCCGCGGATCCCGCGCAAGACCCGGCACAGAGCCCGCCACCGGCGAAGTCAGCGGCCTTGGCGGCCGACGAACGACAGATCCTCATTGCCTACTCCACGGCGTACGAATACGCCAAGGCGGTCAAAACCGCGGCGAATCCCGAAGCGAAGATGTCCGCGTTCGTACGCGCTGAATCGAACTACCGGAAGGTCCTCGATCTCGATCCGAACCACATCGATGCCCGCCTGCGCCTGGGGGGACTCTATTGGGAGATGGAGCAATTCGACGAGGCGGAAGCCGAGTACGACGCGGTGTTGGCGCTGGAGCCGGAGAACAAGAGCGCCCTCGACGGCAAGGCCCAGCTCCTGACCCGTGGCGGCGGGTACGAAGAAGCGATCGAGCTGTACAGGAAGCAGATCGACGATGACCCGAACAACATCGAGGCCCGGCGGCGCCTGGCGCAGCTTCTCGAAAACGAGGAGGAGCTGCTCGATGCGGCTCAGGAGTACGAGGCGGTCTTCGCGTCCGATCCGACCGACGCCTCGATGGCCTTCAAGATAGGCATGCTCTACCAGCGAGAAGAGGAGTGGGAGCGCTCGATTCCCACGCTCACGGCGGCGGTCGACTTGACGCCGAACGATTTCGAGTTCAACGAGAGGTTGGCGATCGCGTACCGCCGCACCGATGACCTGCCGATGGCGGTCCAGGTCTACGATCGGCTGATCGTCCTCGATGGGACGAACGCCATGGCCCACTCACGAAAAGGGCAGTGCCTGATGGCGCTCGGCGACCTGAAAGGGGCCGCGGGGTCGTTGGAGGAGTGCGTGCGACTCGACCCGGAGAATCTCGGGGCGATGCACCGTTGCTCGATCGCATATGTGAAAATGGGCAACCTGGAAGCCGCCGAGAAGATGGTCCGCAGAGGGCTCGCGGTTGATGGGAACGACGCGCAGCTCCACGCTTCGTACGGCGAGATCCACGAGAGCCACGGCGACCGCGCGATGACGAAATACAACGAGTCGAAATGCCGGCGGCAGGCCGACGCGGTGAATCGCCACTATCGTAAGGCGCTCGCGGAGTACCGACAGGCAGCGGCGGATGCCCAGGTCGGCGCCTTCGCATCGGGCAAGGTCGAGGTGGTAAACGCGAAGATGATCGCCGAGGAAGATCTCTTCTTCGCGAACCCGGACTGCTGATCCGTCCACGGACTCGGAAGTTCTTCTTCCGAATGCGTTTGGCGTGTTGACAGGCGAGGAATCGGTCTGGTAGCGTCCGGTCGCAGGCAGCGTGTATCGTGTGTTCTCACATACAGATACGATGCACGAGCCAATCTCGCCGGAGAGGGGCTGCCCGGGCCGATGGTCCACCCAATGCGCGATCGCCGGAAGCGTCGGTCGGCCGGGATGGGCGGCAAGCATCCACCATTGCGGTCACGAGGAGGACGCGAACATGACGAAGGCGGATCTCGTCGAGCAAGTTGCTGATGACACGGGCCTGACCAAGAAAGACGCGGCAGCCAGTGTGGACGCGCTCATCGAGTGCATCTCGCAGGCGCTGAGCGAAGGCCAGAACATCGAAATCCGTGGCTTCGGGAGCTTCAAGGTGAAGTCCCGCAAGGGCCGCATGGCTCGCAACCCCCGCACCGGGGCCTCGGTTGCGGTTCCCGCACGAGATGTTCCTGTTTTCAAGCCATCGAAAGACCTGAAAGCCCGCGTAGCCGGGTGACCGCGAGCCGGGGAGCACAGGCGCCGAGAGTGCCGGCGTGCCACGGCCCGCGAGGAGGATCGTTCATTGCCCTGTGGAAAGAAGCGCAAGCGCCACAAGATCGCGACCCACAAACGCAAGAAGCGGCGCCGCGCGAATCGTCACAAAAAGAAGAAGATCTGATCGTCGCGGGCCGTAGATAGGGGCGGGCCGGCATGGTGCCGATACTCCCCTCCGGTCGTTCGATCACGCCGAGCTCGGCGGGTCGATGCGACCGGCGACCCGAATCGTGACTCGCGAAGCGATCCTGTTCACAGCGACCGCCATGGCTCTCGTCGTGGTGGCCGCACTTGTGTACTCCGGCTCGAACTCCGGCGTTGTGGGCCTGATCGACTCGGGCGAACTGATGGCCGTCGTGATGACCGGCGGGGTCGCCCATCCGACCGGCTATCCGCTCTTCGCGCTGGTCGGCTACTGCCTCGCGCCTTGGGCCTCCGGCTCGCCCGCGTCGATTCTCCCCTGGCTTTCGCATGCACCGGCCGCACTGACCGTCGGGTTGGTGCTGTGGTCGATCGCTCGTTGCTGCTCCCGGCGAGGTGCCGGCACCAGTTCCGCCCTGTCCTCCGCCGGCCTGGTCGCCCTCGCCTTCGCCCTTTCGAGATCGTTCTGGCTGGCCGCGGGAGAGGTCGAGGTCTACTCCCTGACGGCGCTCTTGACGGCGGCCTTGCTTGTTCTCGGCTTGGAGGGCCTCGACGCAACCCGGGAAGAGCGCCGCCGGCGGATCTTCCTTCTCTTCTCCTTCGGATTCGGCCTGGCGGCAGGCAATCATCTATCGGTGCTCGCCGCGGGACCGATGGGACTGGCGCTGTTGGCCCGGCTCCCGAAGCCGAGACGGCTCGGGGCTCTGGTCTCGGGCGCCGCACTGACGGTGCTCGGCTACACGATCGTGCTTCAGCTACCGATCCGCGCCGCCGCCTCCCCCCTGATGAACTGGGGCGATCCATCCACCCTGTCGGCATTCGCCCGGCATATTCGGGGCGCGCAGTATCAGGTGTGGATGTTCACCCGAGACGCGGAATCGCTCATCTCCGCGGCGGGAGAGCTCTTGCGGTTCGAGCTCGTGGAGGACGTCCCCGCCCTCGCAGCGATCGTAGTGCTCGCTCTGCCGACACGAAGGCTGCGCTCGCTCGAGGCCGCCGCCCTCGCCGGCGTGATCGCCGCCAATCTGCTCCTGACGCTGAACTACGACATCCCCGACATCCGCTCCTACCTGATTCCGGGTGAAATCGCACTGGCGCTGCTCGCGGGCATCTCCCTCGCCCGCTCTCCGGAGCGCGGGCCCATTCTCCTGGCCTCGCGCGGCCTGGCCTTCGCGTTGATCGTCGTCGCCGGGCTGGCCTCCCGCCCCATCGCCGCCCGCGCCGACTACACCGTGGTGGACGACTACGCGCGCACGCTGCTCACTGGCCTCGAGCCGAACGCCATCCTGCTCACCGACCGCTGGGACGCCTACTCCGCCGCCATCTACCTGCAGAGGGTCGAGGAGGTCCGGCGCGATGTCGCCCTGATCGACAAGGAGCTCCTCCGCCGCTCTTGGTACTACGACTATTTGGCCGCCGCCGCCCCTGAAATGCACAAGGCGGTCGAGTCCGATGTGCGGGCCTTCCTGCGGGCGGTGGCACCCTTCGAAGCAGGCGAGCCCTTCGACCCGCCGCGCCTCCAGCGCCACTTCGTGGCCATCTGCCGCGGACTGCTCTCTGGCGGTCCTCGAGGCAGACCCGGCTACGCCCTCCTCGACAACCAGGAAGAGATCCTGCAAGGCTCGACCATCCTGCCTGGAGCCCTGGCCTGGCGCGTCTTCCCCCCCGGCATCGAAACGAGAGCCCTTCCACCGATCCCGGCCCGAGCCCTCGATCCCCCCCACACACCTCCCACCGGCAGCGTGCTGCACGACGAACGGGCCATGCGCCTGGCCAACGAGCACGGCCGATTCGCCAATGCGCGCGGACGGGTGCTGGGATCCGCCGGGCTCCTCGCCGATTCGATCCGTGAGCTCGAGCGCGCTACGCGACTCTCCCCCCTCGATCCCCACTGCCACCGCGATCTGGCCGCCGCCTACCGGAGCGCCGGACGAGAAGATGAAGCGGCGCGGATGTTGAAACAGGCCCGCCGGCTGGCGGCGTTGGGCGGGGCTCAGTAGTCCCCGTACACTAGAAAACCCGCGGAATGCTCAGCAACCGCGGGTTCGGTACCGGCGACACCGGTCGCGTGATCAGTCGCCCAAGGCGGCGATCCGCTTCGCCAGGCGGGACTTACGGCGATCGGCCGTGCGGGCGTGCATCACGTTCCTCTTGGCGGCCTTGTCGAGCATGCCGTGCACCTCGCTGAGAAGGGCGCGCGCCTCGGTCGGGTCGGTGAGGGCGTCGAGCTTCTTGACGGCGGTCTTGATGGTGCTCTTGATGTTGCGATTGCGCTGCCGGGCGACGGCCGACTGGCGCAGGCGCTTCACTGCGGAACGATGATGTGGCAAGAGGTCTCTCCGAGAAGTGGGATGAATCCGCTTTTATAGCGCGTGCCTGAATATGGTGTCAAGCTTCGGCTCGTCATGATTGAGGCCAAGTCAGGGGGGATGGCGATATGCGAAATCGCCACCTCGACCGCGCGAGCGACGCAAACCCCCACGGCCGCGCATCGAAATGGGCCCGGACCGCCCCTGCTTTTGAACGCGTGCGCCGGGGAACACTTCGGGCACTTCTCCTCTCCCCGCCCCGTCGATGGCTCCGAACACATTTTCGCTCGAGGGGGGCCGCCAAAATGGAAGTAGCCTCGGACCGCCCGAGCGGTGGACGCGCGAATCAGCGAAACACGAAGGCGATGGAGCAAGGAGCTCTCCTTGACGAGGCCGTCGGCGCCGACGGTCGCCAGTATCATCACCCTTCCCTGGACTCGCGCCCTGAGAGCCTCGGCGGGATATGAGGGAGGTTCCTTGTGGAGTGCGCGGGGAAGCAGATCGATCGGCTCCCTCCGATCGGTCGGGACTTCGTAGGCGACATCGGGGGTGTGAGTCTCCGGGGAGGTTAGAGCGGGTCATCCGGACGTGCTCCCGCGCAAGCGGCGATGGCCAATGCGAGCAGGAGCGGGAGCATTCGAGTCGGCGTTGTCATGGAGGCTCTTCTTTTCGTTTCTGTCTCTCCGGAGCATCGAAGGCGACCTTCGGTCGATGGAGCGTCTATCATTGAAGCAACCCAGCGAGGACTCGCATGCGGCTGACATCGATCGCACGACTCGTCTCGATCATCATATCCGCGGCGCCCCTTTGCGAAGGTGCGGTGCTTCTGGTGCCCGACGACCATCTCTTGATCCAGGGAGCGATCGACAGCGCGGCGGAGGGAGACACGATTCTCATCGCGCCCGGCACCTACGAAGAAGAGACGATCGACTATCGAGGCAAGGCGCTGCTGCTTACGAGCGAAGATCCGACCGACCCGGAAGTCGTGGCCGCGACCCTCGTATGGAGGTATTCGGGCCGCCTCTTCCAGTTCGTGTCGGAAGAGGGACCCGGAAGCGTGTTGGCGGGATTGACCTTGCGAGCCCGTCGCGGCGGAGCCACCGGAGTGTACTGTCGGCGTGCTTCTCCAACGATTCGGCTCTGCGTTCTCGAGGAGCTCGCGGGAAACGACGAGGCCGTCGCGATCCATGGTGAGAGCTCTTCGATTCTCCTCGACAGATGTGTCGTGCGGAACTGTCACGCGAGCAGCGGCGCCGGGATCATCATGCTCTCCGGCGAGAAGGCGACGATCAAGGGCTGCGTCATAGACTCGAACTACTCGTACTTAAGCGACATCGTATCGATCCACACCGACTCACTCGAGATCATCGATACCCGAATCTCGAGAAGCACCCGATACGCGACGGGACTGGGAATCTACAGCAAGGTGTTCAAGATCGTTCGCTGTCGAATCGAAGAGAACGATGATGGCGGAATCGCCGGCGTCAGCGGCGACGGCCAGGAAGGGTACATCGAAGACACCGCCATTCAGAACAACACCACCACTCTCGGTGCTTGGGGAGCGGGACTTTACCTCTATGGATCGAACAAGGTCGTACTGAATCGCTGCGAGATACGAGGCAACGTGGCTCAGAGCTACGCCGACGGTTTTGCCGATGGGGGTGGCGCAAGTATCTACAGCTACAAACCCAACGCCAGTGTTGTCTTCAACGACTGCATCATCGCCGACAACCACGCGCTCGGTGGCTTCCGGGCCAGAGGTGGCGGGGTAAGCGTCACGCATCGGCTCGCGCGCTTCAACCGCTGCATCTTCACTGGCAACAGCGCGTCGGGCTGGGGCCCGGCCACGGGCGGTGCGATCAGCTCGTCGGAGGGTGCGACCGTCGAGATGATCGGCTGCGTGGTTTCGGATAATCGCTCCGAGGGCCAATGGGCGGGCGGTGCGGGAGTGGTCACGCGCTCGAGAACGCTGCTTTCCAACTCTATCTTGACCGGCAATTACGCCGCCGGATGGAACACCGCCGCCGGCGCCGCGATCAGCGTCACGGATGTCGGCGATGTCGACATCGACAACTGCAGCATCGAAGGCAACTGGCTGAGCAATCCGGATACCGATACCGACTCCGGCGGCATCTTCTGCAACGGAGGAGAACTTCGTATTGCCAACACGATTCTCTGGAACAACGAAGGCCAGGAGCTACTGGCTCCCCTCGGCGATCTGACCGTGGCCTACAGCAACATCGAAGGCGGCTGGCCCGGAATCGGCAATATCGACACCGATCCATTCTTCGTGTGTCGCGGAGAATTAGATCTGCTCTTACCTCCGGCCTCGCCCTGCGTGGACGCGGGAGATCCGCTCTCGATCGACGCACTATTCGACCGGCATCCCCGGTGGCCCGCCTGGTTCCCGAACGCTTCGAGAAGCGATATGGGAGCGTACGGCGGCCCCTGCAACGGCACATGGGTGGGGCTCGACTGCGTGCATTACCCCTGATTCGTCGCGGACGAAAGCGAGCACGAGGAGGAGCGCTCAGGTCGCTCGACTCATCTCTCCTTCATCTTTCTTTTCAGTGTCAATCGTCTTGCAGAATCGTTTCAAACACCCCACGCGAAACGAATTCGCCGCGCAGAGTCGCATCCACATCACAGCGATAGAGTCCCGCCGGAATCGACGGCACGATTCGGAGCTCGCGCTCGAGTACGACGGAATCGCCGGGCGCTACATCGATGGGCGGACCGCGATAGAGCGGAATTGTTGTATCGATCGGTCCTGTCACTACGGCGACCAAAGCGTCGAAAGTGCCGAGATTCGTCGCCAGTATCACCGGGTTCAGAACGTCGCCATATTCCACCATCTCCGGTATCCCAAAGACCTGGATACAGGGATTGCAGCGGATTCCGGCACCATCGCCACCGAAGGCGCCCATGTCGGAGCGAGAACCGCCAAGTCCCCAGTCGCAGGAGAGATCGGCGTCTTCGACGCCGGGATGGCCCGCATCGATCGCCGGAGATATGCCGGGACCACCGCATTCAAGGGCTTGCAGCCGATAGTCGCCACCGCCGCGAAATCGAGGATCGGCGACAATGTTCCCTTCTCCACTGCGAGGGTGTTTCGTGAGAGTGTAGGTGATTCTAGGGTTGCCTCTCCTGACATAGATCCGATTCCACACGACACAGTTCGTGATCGTTGGCGAGCCGGAGATCTCGATGCCATCACCCGATATGCAGGCAGAGTTGTCGGCGATCGTCGAGTTGGTGATCGTGGCGAAGTCGGAGTGGCACATGATCCCCCCGCCGCTGCCGAAGGTGCCGCACCAGCAAGTGTCGTTTCCGGTAATGAGGCACTGGACGATATGCGCTCGAGATTCGGGCCAGAGGAAGATCCCTCCGCCGGTGTCGGCACCGTAGTTGTCGGCGATGATGCACCGGCTGACGACCAAGCCGCCGCTCCCTGACGCAATCCCACCACCCGCTCCCTCGGCGCTGTAGACTACCCCTTGATTCGACACGATGCTGCAGTCCTGAATCAGAGGGGCACCGCCCTCGCTCCGTATGCCGGCACCGAATCCGGCGCCGTTGCGCGCGATCTCGCAGCCCACGATGTGTGGCGATGAGCCCTCGCAGAGGATTCCTCCCCCCGTGGCGGCTGAATTGCTTTCGATGATCGAGCTCCGCAGCAAGGTCCCATCGGTGACATCGAGAAATGCGATGGCGCCCCCCGCGGTGTAGCCAACGCGAGTGTCGGAAGCGGTCGCCCAGTTTGCTCGGAACTCACCGATCGACCAGATCTGCACCACATCTGGGCGCCAAGATGACAAGTCATTCTTGCGCGGACCCTTAGGGTCGAATCGGAGCATCCATCACCGCCGCGCCCTCTCTTGATTGTAACTCCACCGCAAGACGGATAGGGAGAGCGCCGGTCGATCGCCGGCACCGCTCGCTTCCGGAGGCGCGTGGGGATCGAGGAGCCGGGGCCGGTGAGCCTGGCACGCTCGGATGAGCGCCGGAAAACCTCAGTACTCCATCCCAAAATCCCCGGTCTCGTTGACACACCCGAAACCGATTCAGGCTCCCATTCGACGAGGAGAGCGCGCAGCGTTTCACCGATGATTCATTGTCGCCGAATCTGGTTGTAATGACCGTGCGCGCGCGAGTAGAGTTCGCGGTCTTGCGTGGTTGAGTCTTCGCAAGTTTCTGGAGATCCCGACCCGATGTCCGAACGCTCGCGGCCGAGGGGCGGCTGGGTTCGCCTGGCCTCCATGGGCATGGAGCTGACAGCGTCGGTGGTGGGTCTCGCGGCCGTGGGCTACGCCCTCGATCGCCATTTCGATTGGACGCCGTGGGGGCTGCTCACGTGCACGATGATCGGGCTGGTCGGGGGAATGTACAACCTGATCCGCGAGGCTCTGCGGGCCTCCCGAAGCGACGACTCTGGCGCAGGGGGTCTCGAGGACGGCCGAGACGGATGATGACGAAGAGCCGCGGAGCGAGCTTCTTCCGATTCGTGCTCTGGGCGTTCGCGGGCAGCATCGGGCTCGCGTCGGTGGGCTACTTCCCGACTCTGCGTCTGGGAGGGCGATCGGCGGTGATCGCGATGTGCGCGGGTTGCGCGGTGAGCTTCGCGGCCTCGGTCGCGGGCGCGCTGCCGCTCGTGCGACGGAAGCCGCGTGACGAGGCGACGATGGCCGCGCTGATGGCCGTGGGAATCCGCTTCGGCGTGGCGCTTTTGGGCGGCATCGTGTTGGCTCTGGCCACCACGTTGGACCGCGCTCCACTTCTGATCTGGCTGGCGGTGAGCCACCTGGCGCTTGCCGTTCTCGACGTTCGGTTCGCGTCCGCGAGGATGGCCGAATCAAGGACTGCGTAGAGCAACATGGGATCTCTTCTCGAAATCTCCTCCGGCGGAAGCCCCCTCGATCACGTCGTCCAACACCCGCTCAAAGAGATACAGGTCGATCTCGGGGGATTCTTGACCCCGGGCGGGGTGATGACGGTTCTGAGCGATCAGATCACGATGCTCATCCTGGCGGGGATTCTGCTCGTGGTGCTGGTGCCGAGGGCGATGCGACGTTTTTCGACGGACGAGGGGATCGAAGGGCTGGTGCCGAAGGGATCGGCGAATTTCATCGAGTCGATCTGTGAGTATCTGCGCGCCGAGGTGGCGCGGCCGGTACTCCACCAACACACCGATCGCTTCATCCCCTACATCTGGAGTGTGTTCTTCTTCGTGCTGACGGTGAATGTGCTCGGCCTGCTGCCGATTCCCGCCATCAGCGCGCTCTTCGGGACCCATGTCGGGGGCACGGCGACGGCCAACATCTGGGCAACCGGCACGCTGGCGGTTCTGACGCTGATCATGATGGTCACCAACGGGCTGCGTTTCGGGGGGACGACCTATTTGGCGCATTTCTGCCCCGGGCCGCTCTGGCTGGCGCCTCTCTTGGTGCCGGTAGAGCTGATCGGCCTGATCGCGAAGACCTTCGCGCTGGCGGTGCGGCTCTTCGCCAATATGATCGCGGGGCATATTCTGTTGGCTGTTCTGCTCGGCTTCATCTTGCAGGCCGGGACCGGCATCGGCGCGGGCGCCGGGCTGGGCGTCGCGGTGCCGGTGGTGCTGGGAAGTGTCGCGATCAGCCTGCTGGAGATCTTCGTGGCCTTCCTGCAGGCCTTTATTTTCACCTTCTTGACTTCACTCTTTATCGGGATGTCGGTGGTTCTCGATCACTGACAACTCTCATAGGAAAACTCGCCATGCCCGGATATGCGCGGGGCACGCGGGCCATGAGGCGTGACTGCGATGGCGAGAGGAAACACGGCGATCGGCCTCGCACGACCGCCACTGGAAAGCGCAAGGAAATACAGACAATGAACACCAACGGCGCAAAGACCGTTCGAACCCTTCTCTCGATGGCCCTTCTGATCCTGATGGCTCCGGCCATCGCCATGGCTTCAGAGGTCGCGGCCGAAACCGCCACATTCCTCACCACCGCGGGCGCCGCCAAGATGGGCGGCGCGATCGGCGCGGGTCTGGTTATCATGGGCGGCGGTGCCGGCATCGGTCGGATCGGTGGCAGCGCGGTCGAGTCGATGGCTCGTCAGCCCGAGGCAGCCGGTCAGATCTCGACCGCGATGATCATCACCGCGGCCATGGTCGAGGGTGCGACACTCTTCGCCGTCGTTGTGGGCCTGCTGGCGGTTCTGTAGGCGCTCGAAGCGGACCGAGAATGGAACAGGCCGATGCGGTGGACGCCGCTCGGCCGTCGGCGAGAGAGACGACGATGAAACGAAAAGCGATCGAGGTCGCGGCGGCGCTGGGGCTGATCCTGCCAGGCGCGGCGATGGCCGCCGGAGGCGATGGGAGCGGCAGCGGTCCCTTCGCAGGTGATATCGGCAACGCGCTGTGGACGCTGGTGATCTTCCTTCTGGTGGTCTGGGTGCTCGGGAGGTTCGCTTGGGGTCCGCTTCTGAACGCGCTGCAATCGCGAGAGCGTTTCATTCGCGAATCGTTGGAAGAGGCCAAGAAGGACCGCGACGAGGCGGCGGCCCAGTTGGCACGCCACGAAGAGCGGATGGCCGAGGCACGGGCCGAGGCGACGGCGATCGTCGAAGAGGGACGCCGCGACGCGGACGTGGTGAAGCAGCGGATCGAGGTGAAGGCGCAAGAGGAGGCCGATAAGATGATCGAGCGGGCCCGGCGCGAGATCGGGATCGCCAAGCAGACCGCTGTGCACGATCTCTATGCGCAGGCCGCCGACATGGCGACCGAGCTGGCAGGGCGGATCATCGACAAGGAGCTCGACCCCGCCACCCACACCGAGCTGATCGCGGGCGCGATCGGTGATCTCGGCCTGCCGGAGCGGAGCTAGCCGCCATGGCCAAGATCGATGTTCAAGAGATCACAGTGGGTCGGGTCTACGCGCGCTCGATGCTCGAGCTCGTAGGGGCCGAGGGCGATGAAGCCACGAAAGATCTGCTCGACGAGCTGCGGGCGCTGGTCGCGCTGACGGAGAGCGATTCCGATCTGGAGCACTTCCTCTCGAGTCCGATGGTCGGTCTGGATGCGCGCCGCGATGTGCTGGAGAAGCTGTTTCGAGGCAGCTCCAGCGATCTCTTCGTCGACTCGCTGCAGGTGCTCAATCGGAACTCTCGCCTGGCGATGCTGCCTGCGATTGTCGAGGCGCTTCGCCTGGAGTACGACGCACTTCGCGACATCGTCGATGTCGAAGTGCGCTCCGCCGTCGAGCTGAGCGAAGAGCTGCGCGAGAGACTGCGGGAAAGGGTCCACGCCTTGACCGGCAAATCGCCGCAGCTCAGCGAAACGATCGATCCTTCGATCAAGGGCGGTCTGGTCGTGCAGATCGGCGACGACCGCCTCGACGGAAGTGTTGCGACCCAGCTGCACGAAGCCGGGGCGAAGCTGAAAGCAAGGGCGGCGCGCGAGGTGCGCTCCGAGAAATCGTACTGGAACTAGGGCCAGAGAGGCAGATACGGATGAAACTGGACGTCAAAGAGATCTCATCGGTGATCACGGAGGAGATCCGGCAGTACCGGAGCTCGGTCGATCTCGCCGAGGTGGGCAAGGTCCTCGAGATCGGGGACGGAATCGCGCGGGTCTACGGACTGACCAACGCCATGGCCAACGAGCAGGTGCAGTTCGAGAACGGCGCCTTCGGTCAGGTGCTGAATCTGGAGCAGGGCTCGGCCGGCGTGGTGATCCTGGGCGACTACCTGGAGATCAAAGAGGGCGACACGGTTCGTCGGACCGGGGAGCTGCTGAGCATCCCTTGTGGCGACGCGATGGTCGGCCGGGTGGTGGACCCACTGGGGCGCCCGCTCGACGGCAAGGGCGAGATCGGGACGCCGCATAGCCGGCCGCTCGAGTTCAAGGCCCCGGGAATCGCGGCGCGGCAGCCGGTGAACGAGCCGCTGCAGACCGGCCTCAAGGCGATCGACGGTATGATCCCGATCGGCCGTGGCCAGCGCGAGCTGATCATCGGTGACCGGAAGACCGGAAAGACGGCGGTTGCGATCGACACGATCATCAACCAAAAGGACACGGGAGTCGTCTGCATCTATGTGGCGATCGGCCAGAAGGAGTCCACCGTGGTGGGCGTGGTCGAGAAGCTGCGCGAACACGGGGCGATGGACTACACGATCGTGGTCTCGGCCTCGGCCTCCGATCCTTCGCCTCTGCAGTACATCGCGCCGTACGCGGGTGCCGCGATGGCGGAGTACTTCATGTATCAGGAGGGTCGCGCGACACTCTGCGTCTACGACGACCTGAGCAAGCAGGCTCAATCGTACCGCCAGCTATCGCTGCTACTGCGGCGGCCGCCGGGGCGCGAGGCGTATCCGGGCGACGTGTTCTATCTGCACTCGCGGCTGTTGGAGCGAAGCGTCAAGCTGCGCGATGAGTACGGGATCGTTCCAGCCGACACGCCCGAGGATTGCCGCGACCGCGCCGTTGCACGAGCTCATCCGGAGGGCTTCGCGGCGCCGGAAGAGCATCGACCGGACGACGAGCAAGGGCTCTTTCACCGTCCCGAAGGGCTCGAGAAAGCCGAAGCGTGGCTCGATTCGCTGGAGGACAAGGGGGCGCTGAAGGTCCACCATTTCCCCGACAGCGGCGGATCGATGACCTCGCTGCCGATCATCGAGACGCTGGAAGGGGAGGTTTCGGCCTACATCCCGACCAACGTGATCTCGATCACCGACGGACAGATCTACCTCGAGCCGGATCTCTTCTTCGCCGGTGTGCGGCCGGCGGTGAATGTGGGGATCAGCGTCTCGCGCGTGGGCGGCAATGCGCAACGCAAGGGGATGAAGAAGATCGCGGGTTCGTTGCGTCTCGATCTGGCTTCGTTCCGCGAGCTCGAGGCCTTCGCCCAGGTCGGAACCGAGCTCGACGCGGCGACGCAGGCGCAGCTCGACCGCGGCGAGCGCATGGTGGAGCTGCTGAAGCAGGCGCAGTACAGCCCGCTCACGATCGCCGATCAGATCGTCAGTGTGTTCGCGGGCACCCGAGGGCTGCTAGACGATCTCGAAGTGTCGCAGGTATTGGCCTTCGAGTCGGCCCTGCTGCGGCACGTCCATTCGGAGTTCCCGGAGATCATCGAAGAGCTCGACTCGACGGGGCAGATTTCGGACGAGCTGGGCGAGAAGATCCAGTCCGTCACCCACAACTTCAAGGCTCAGTTCAAAGCCGGCGGCGACGCGTAGCCAGGCGTTCGATGGCGATCCGACGTGCCGGCTTCGGCCGGTTCGGGAGGAGAGAAGAGCAAGGCGATGGCGAACAGAAGAGTTCTCGTCAAGCGGCGCAAGGCGGTGCGCAATATCCGCAAGATCACGCGCACCATGCAGCTGATCGCGACCGCTCGCTTCCAGTCGGCGTTCAGCCGGGCGGTGGCGACCCGGCCCTATACCGAGAAGTTGGCGGAGCTGGCGGCCAACCTGACGCGGACGACGGGAGGCGGGTCGGCCCACCCCCTGCTCACGAGCCGCGATCAGGTGCGGCGCAGCGCGCTGATCACGATCACCAGTGCCCGCGGTCTGTGCGGCGGCTACAACTCGAATGTGCTGCGCTCCACCTTGACGCATCTCGAGGAGTTGGAGGGACGCGGGATCGAGACCGACGTGCACATGGTCGGCAAGAAGGGGATCAACTATTTCAGTTTCATCGGCCGAGAGCTGGCCGAAGAGCGCACCGACATCGACGATCGGCCCCGCTTCGATCAGATCGAGCCGATGGCGAACGAGCTGATCGGTCGCTTCACCGCCGGAGAGATCGATGCGGTGCACGTCGCCTATATGCGCTTCGTCTCGACCAGTCGGCAGCGACCGGAAGTAATCCAGCTGCTCCCGTTGAAGCAGGAAAGCAGAACGGACGGATTTGCTGCGTCGACGACATCGGTTCAGTACGAGTTCTCGCCCGATCCGGCGCAGATTCTCGACGAGCTCCTGCCGGCGACCGTGCGAGTGCGCCTCTTCCAGTGCTTCAACGACGCGGCCGTAAGCGAGCAGGTGGCCCGAATGGTGGCCATGAAGGCCGCAACCGACTCCGCCGAAGAGATGATCACCAGCCTCACCCGGCAGTACAACCGGGCCCGCCAAACACACATCACCATGGAGCTCCTGGACATCGTGGGTGGTGCCAACGCCCTCGCATAGGACCCATTTTTCAGTCGGCCCGCGGGCCGGACCCTATATCGGGAAAGCGAAATGCAGAACGTCGGAGAAGTCATACAGGTCATCGGCTCGACACTCGATGCCCAGTTCTCGGAAGAGAATCTTCCTGCCATCTACAACGCCCTGAATCTCCAGGTGAAGCGCACCGTGCTCGGCACCACGACGACCGAGACCCTGTGGTGTGAGGTCGCCCAGCATCTCGGCGGGGGACGGGTGCGAGCCATCGCGCTCGACTCCACCGATGGTGTGCAGCGAGGCGCCGAGATCTCCGATACCGGAGGACCGATCTCGGTGCCTGTGGGCGAGGAGACCCTGGGCAGAGTGTTCAACCTGGTGGGCGAAACGATCGACGGCCGTGGTGATATCGAAGTGAAAGAGCGCAAGCCGATCCACCGCGAGCCGCCCGAGTTCGACAATCTGTCGTCGAAGACCGAGCTCTTCGAGACAGGGATCAAGGTGATCGATCTGCTCTGCCCCTTGGTGCGCGGTGGGAAGGCCGGCCTCTTCGGAGGTGCCGGCGTCGGCAAGACGGTCATCATTCAGGAGCTGATCGCCCGGCTCGCACGCTTCCACTCGGGTTACTCCTGTTTCGCGGGCGTTGGCGAACGCACGCGCGAAGGGAACGACCTCTGGCTCGAGATGCAAGAGGCGAAGATCGGCGACACCGGCAAGCGGGTGCTCGATCAGACGGTGATGGTTTTCGGTCAGATGAACGAACCGCCCGGCGCGCGTCTGCGGGTTGCGCTTTCAGCGCTGACGATGGCCGAGCATTTCCGCGACCAGACCGGTGCGGACACTCTGCTCTTCATCGACAACATCTTCCGCTTCTCGCAGGCAGGCTCCGAGGTATCGGCGCTGCTGGGGCGGATGCCCTCGGCGGTTGGCTACCAGCCGACCCTGGGCACCGAGATGGGTGAGCTGCAGGAGCGGATCACCTCGACCTTGGGAGGGGCGGTCACGAGTATTCAGGCGATCTACGTCCCCGCGGACGACTACACCGATCCGGCCCCCGCGACCGCCTTCACCCACCTCGACAGCACGGTGAATCTCGAGCGCGCCATCGCCGAGAAGGGGATCTACCCGGCGGTCGATCCGCTGGCTTCGTCGAGCCGAATCCTCTCGCCCGAGCTGATCGGAGAGGCGCACTACGCCGTCGCGCGACGGGTACAGCAGATCTTGCAGAAGTATAAGGACCTGCAGGACATCATCGCGATTCTCGGGATCGACGAGCTGAGCGAAGAGGACAAGGTCACGGTGGCGCGGGCGCGGCGCATCGAGCGTTTCCTCTCTCAGCCTTTCTTCGTCGCCGAGCAGTTCACCGGATTCCCCGGCAACCACTGCTCGCGCGAAGACACGATCCGCTCCTTCGAGGAGCTCTGCGACGGCAAATGGGATCATCTGCCGGAACAGTCGTTCATGTACGTCGGCGCAATCGAAGAGGCGGCGGCGAAGGCGGACGCGGCGTAGCCGGGAGAGCTCGAGATGGCCGGAGCCAACAGTTTTCACTGCTCGGTGGTCACGCCGGAAGAGCCGGTGTTGGAGTGCGAGGCGACCTTTGTGGCTTTCCCCTCGCACGATGGCGAGGTCGGTGTGCTCGTCAACCGGGCGCCGCTGGTCCACAAGATGGGAATCGGTCAACTGCGGGTCGAAGCGGTCGAAGGCGAAGCGAAAGCGTTCTTCGTCGATGGCGGCTTCGCGCAGATGGTCGACAATCGCCTCACTTTGCTGACGGAGCAGGCGATCCCGGTGGATGAACTGTCGGCCGAAGAGGCGCGTGCGGATCTCGATGAAGCGCTGGGTGCGCGGGCGAGCGACGAAGCGTCGTTCGTCGAGCGGACGAAAGCGATCGATCGGGCACGAGCGAAACTGCGGCTCGCCCCTTCCGGGTAGAGGTCTGGATTCGCGATATGCGCGTGCACGAGGTCTTCGCTTCGATTCAGGGGGAGACCTCGCGGGCCGGATTGCCGACCTTCTTCATCCGCACCACGGGATGCAATTTGCGCTGTGCCTGGTGCGACACTACCGAGGCATTCGAAGGAGGTGAAGAGCGTTCGGTTGAAGAGCTGGTCGCCAAAGCGCGGAGCTCCGGACTCGAAAATGTGACGCTGACCGGTGGGGAACCGCTTCTGCAATCCGATGCACCGAAACTGGTGGAGCAACTGCTGGACGCCGGTCTCGATGTGCAGATCGAGACCAACGGCAGCCTCGACATCTCGCCTCTGGATCGCCGCGCGAGCAGGATCATCGATATGAAGCCGCCGGGCAGCGGGGAAGAGACGGCTTTTCTGGAGAGCAATCTGGAAGAGCTCTCGAGCCGGGACGAGGTGAAGATGGTGCTCCGCGACCGCGCCGATTATGAATGGGCTATTGAGCGTATTGGCTCGTTGCGGCTCGCGGAGCCCACGAAAGTGCTGTTGGCGCCGGCGTGGGGGGAGCTGGATCCAAAGGCGCTCGCTCGCTGGATTCTCGACGATCGCCTTCCGGTGCGGCTCAACCTACAGATCCACAAGACGATTTGGGGTGGGGATGCGCGGGGAGTGTAGGTGATTCGGCTCAATCCAGATTCGCCAGCACAAATCGAACGATCCGTTCGATGAGCTGCTCCCGCTCCACGTCGAGCGGCAGAATGTGGTCGGAGCGACTCAGCTCCAGAGTGTCGATGGAGCGCGACGAAACTCCGGCGACGATCTCACCCATGCTGGAAAAAGGGATGGCATGGTCGCCGCGGGAGTGGGCGAGGAAGAGTGGACAGGTGACCGCGTGGAGCTCCTGTCTCAATGCACCCAAGAATCTGTCCAGTTGAAGCGCGCCGGCGAGCGGCCGGCGGTCGTAGGAGACCCGGGCGCGAGCGAGCGCGGGATCGGAGATGCCGATCCCCTTCTTGGTCGTCGAGTCGATGACGCGGGAGAGCCAGGGGAGAATCGGTAGCGCGAGATGGTGGAGCCGGAGCGGGGTCGCCAGGGCGACCGCACCACGCAACGCTGCGGAATGGTGGGCGGCCAGGTGCAGAGCCAACCCACCTCCCATCGAGAGCCCTCCGACCAGGACGGAGCCCCAGCGCCGGCGCGCCTCGCGATATGCGTCCTCCACCGCGCCCGTCCATGCCCGCCAATCGACACGGTTCAGTCGCGAGACTTCGCTTCCGTGACCTGGCAGCAAGGGGCCGATGCTCGACACGCCCTGCTCCGCCAGCGCCGAAGCGATCGGTTCGACCTCCTGGGGGGCACCGGTGAATCCGTGAATCAGAACGATGCCGGCCTCAACTCCGGCGTCGATCTCGAAGGGGGCCGCCCGCTCAATGTTCGGCACGGATCCGCCGCTTCCGTCGCCTCTTTGCCGCCGATCCCGCCTCGGTCGCCACATCGACCTCGGGTGGGGGAAGGCTGGCGCGGTCTCCAAGGATGGTGTTCACGCATCGCCGAGCGCTGGAAAACCCGATATCCGGTCCGAGCCCCGCCGCGGCGCATGCGTCTCCGACGACAAAGAGCCCCCTGGGCGCCGCCGCCCGCACCGGAGGACGATGGCTTCTCGTGGCGTTCGCGCCGACGTCCGATCCGTGAAGGCGATCGATCGCCCGGAAGCGCCGGTGCTCGATTCTCTCCGCCAGGCCGGGAAAGAGCTCGCACAAGCGCGATTCGAGGGCTTCGGCGGTCGCCCCCACCGATGCCGAGCCAGCCTCCATCGGTGCGCACGCGAGCAGGAGCTGCTTGCCCCTCGGCGCGAGGCTGCCCGCGATATTCGAAGCAAAGAAGGCCCAAGAGTTTGGGGAGTCGATTCGCCAAAGGCCGGTAGTGGTCGACACAGGTTCGCTCAGAGCGAGAGCGAGACTGGTGGCGGCCACCGGCCGAACGGTTCCGATGGCACGATCCATCGCCGGGTCGAGCTGCTCGACGGCGGCGCGAAGGCGGCGTGGGTCCGCCGTCCAAACCACCTTCGATCCGTCGAGACTCTCGCCCGAGGCGGAAGCGATACCGAGCACGCGGCCCCGGGCGATCCGGATTCGGTCCGCTCTGCATTCGCATCGGAGCTCACCTCCGTGGGAACGGAAACGATCGAGCGCACTCCTGGCCAGCGCCGCCCATCCTTCGGCGGGGTAGGCCATCGAGATGCCCAGATCGAGCGATCGCCTCAACGCCTCCAGCACTTCGCGGGCGGCCAGGCGGCCGGGATCGGCTCTCATGGTCATTGTGCCCGCGATAGATCTGAGTAGCTGAGCAAGGCGCCCTACGATCCCCTCGGAGGTCATCCAGGCATCGAGATCCTCGACCGAGGTGGCGTCCGCCGCCGAACGAAGACGCAAGATGAGTCGAGCGATCCGGAGCTGATCGCGCGCACCGACCAGGCGGGTCGGAAAGGCGAATCTCAGACCGAGCGGAAGGGCGGTCACTCCACCCGAGTAGAGCGCGTAGCTCTTGCCGAGCTCGAGCAGAGGGGTCGAATCCCCCTGGCGAAAGAGGATTTCGCCGAGCGAGCCGTAGGTGCCGTAGCGCGCGAGCCGAATCGAGCGCGGGAAGGTGAAGCCCTCTTCCCGATCCGCGCGACACCGCCCCCCCCCCTCGGCGCGACGCTCGACCAGGGTAACTCGCAACCCGCCGCAGGCGAGCTCGGTCGCCAGGAGCAAGCCTTCGAGCCCGGCACCGACCACGATCACATCGACCGATTCAGGCTCCGGCATCGAAAGCCCCTCGCACATGCTCGATCTCGACTTCGTCGCCTCGCAGAACCAGCCCGACGACGTCGAAGCGCGAAGGCCGCGCCATCCACCTTCGCTCGGTCAGGAAGGCCGCCGCGGCCGTGGTCAGGTGGCGCTGCTTCCGCCAGGTGACGGCCGCCAGCGGACCACCGAACTCTGTCCCGCGCCGCGTCTTCACCTCGACGAACACCACGACGTCGCCATCTTCGGCGATCAGATCGACCTCTTTGTGGCGGTAGCGCCAGTTGCGCGCGAGGATCTTCATTCCCCGCCGACGCAGCTCGGCTTCGGCAAGCTCTTCGCCACGTTGCCCCAGTCGCTGGGACTGGCTCAACGGCGCTCTTTGATCCGCGCCGCCTTCCCCTTCAGGTCTCTGAGGTAGAAGAGCTTCGACCGACGCACCCGGCCCCTGCGGAGAACTTCGATCTTCTCGATTGAGGGAACGTGCAGCGGGAAGATCCGCTCGACGCCCACCCCGCCCGAAACTTTGCGAACCGTGAAGGTCTCGGAGAGTCCGGTCCCCCGACGTCGGATCACATACCCTTGAAAGGCCTGCGTGCGCTCTTTGTCGCCCTCGATGACCTTGACGGAAACCCGGACCGTATCGCCAGGGGCGAACTCGGGGATGTCGTTCCTCAGCTCGCCAGCTGTGACGAAATCGATTGCATTCATGATTGCGGCTCCTGGCCGAACTCATCGGCCGCGTTCTCTTCTCTTCTGATGAGCTGCAAGAGCTCTTCTTCTTCTGGAGTCAGCTCACGCCGTGCCAGAAGGTCGGGGCGGCGGGCGCGCGTTGCACGCAACGCCTCTTTCAGTCGCCACCTGCTAATCGCCGGATGATCCCCAGAGAGTAGCACCTCCGGGACGCTTCGTCCTCTGAATGATCGTGGTCGCGTGTAAATCGGCCCTTCTAGGGTGCCTTCGAAGAAGCTGTCGCCCTCGGCGGAGTCGAAATTCCCCAGCGCTCCCGGCAAAAGCCGCAGCACGGCATCGATCAGCGCCATTGCCGCGAGCTCGCCCCCGGAAAGCACGAAGTCCCCCAGAGAGACCTCTTCGGCGCCGGTGAGCTCGGCGATCCGCTCGTCGAAGCCCTTGTAGTGACCACAGACCACGAGGAGGTGGTCGGCGAGAGAGAGCTCCACCGCCATCTCATGACCGAAGACGCGGCCGCGGGGCGACATGAGCAGGATCCGGCCATCGTTCTCGCCTCTTTCAGCACGTAGCGATTCGATCGCGCCCACCACCGGCTCCGCCTTGAGCACCATGCCGCCACCCCCGCCATAGGGCGTGTCATCGATCGTGCGATGTCGGTCGCTGGTGAACTCCCTCAGATCGATGCTTCGCAGCTCGGCCAGGCCACGCTCGATCGCCCGCCCTGGAATGCTCTCGGACAGAGGCCCCGGGAAGAGATGCGGGAACGCGGTGATGATGTCGATCACGATCGAAGTGCGCACGGCTCACTCCGGCAGCAGGCCCGGAATCGGGCGCACGACGAGCAGACGGCGCGCGGGATCGACCCTCGGGACGATTCCTCGGCTCGCCGGCAGGAGGAGCTCACCCCTCGCACCGCCCCGCACGACGATCACGTTGGCTCCGGCGGAGCCGATGATCTCGGCGACGGTTCCAAGGGTCTCCCCCTCTTCCGTTTCGACGCGCGCGCCGATCAGATCGAAAGCGTAGAACTCATCGGCGGGGAGCTCGGGAAGCTCATCACCGGGAACGGTCAGATCGCATCCACGCAGGGCTTCGGCCGCATCGCGGTCGCACACGCCCTCGAGCGACATCAGAAGCACCTTTCCGTGGGGGCGAGATTCCACCACGCGGATCCGCTCGACGGCACCGCCCCCTTTGGGCATGAGATCGACCTGCTCGAGCTCTTCGAGCCGTCCCGGCAGATCGGAAAGGGGCGCCACGCGCAGCTCCCCTCGCAGCCCGTGCGCCCCGACGATCCGCCCCACCACGACCTGTTTGGGGCGTGAGGACATGGGCGTCAGTCCACGATCTCCAGGTACACCTTTTCGTCCCAGTCGTGGGTGGCACAGGCCACC
>NYZA01000216.1 GCA_002686955.1 Gemmatimonadota bacterium | reverse complement strand
TTCCTGAGCGCCGGACCGGACATCGATGGCCCGATCGCGGATCGGGTGCTGACCTCGGCGCTGGTCGTCGAGATGATCCACACGGCCACCCTCATCCACGACGACATCATCGATCATTCCTTGTTGCGACGGGGGATGGGCACCATCAACGCACGCTGGGACCGGAAGACCGCGGTGTTGATGGGCGACTATCTCTTCGCCCGTGCCTTCTCCACTCTCGTCCACGCGACGATGCCCGATGTCGTAACGATCATGGCCGATGTCACCTATGAGCTCTCTCAGGGGGAGCTGATTCAGGAGCAGGTGGTCTTTCAGCCGGATCTCGTCGAATCGGACTACTTCCAGCTGATCGAGCTCAAGACCTCGGCCCTCATCGGTGCGGCCTGCGAAATCGGCGGAGTGGTGGCTGGGATCGGCGGCGCGGAGCAAAAGCGTCTTCGTGGATTCGGGCGTAAGCTCGGCCTCGTCTATCAGATCGTGGACGATATCCTCGACTTCGTGGGAGACGAGGCCCTGATGGGCAAGCCGGTCCACACCGATCTGGCCCAGGGCAAGGTGACCTTGCCCTTGATCCTCGCCTTCGAACGTGCAACCGACGCCGAGCGGCGCAGGACCGAAGACCTCTTCGAAGAGGGGCTCAGCCGGCGTGAGCCCGCCGACGGGCAGCCCCGCTCGGAACTGGATGGTCGGCCCACGATCCCCTGGCATGAGGTCGAAGAGATCGTGAACCGCCATGAAGGAGTGAACCTGGCCCGCGGTCGCGTCGCTGCGTTGGCGGATGAGGTGCGAATTGATCTGAACGAGCTGGCGACGGAGGGTCTGATCGAACGATTGGAGCCGATCCTCGACTACGTTCTCTCGCGGGATCGTTGACGAGCACCTCGCCCGCCCGCGGGAAGAAAGACGATCATGGCGTTGCGCAGTCAGAAGAAGCCGCTCGGGCTGGTCCTGCTCGTCCTCGTGCTGGGGATGCTGATCGGATCGCTCATGGGGACCCTGATCAGCGAGTTCATGGTCGACGGCGTGGTGAAGGACTTTTTCACGCGCTCGATCACACCCGGATTCACGCCCACCACCCTCGATCTGGTCGTGCTGCGGTTTACTCTTGGGCTCACGATCGAGCTGAACGTGATCAGCATCGTGGGGGTCGTGTTGGCGGCGTATTTGCTGCGGTGGTACGAATGAGGTTGTTAAGGGTCCGCGCAGGAATAACTAGCGACTTTGGCATCCCATCTGCACCACATCTCCGGCACATCTGGGTGCCAAAACCGCTAGTTATTCCTGCGCGGACCCTTAAGGTCTTGCCCCCGCTCTGCGCCCTGCTACTCGCCGGGTGCGGCGAGAATGCCGGCGACTTGCCGACCGATTTCACCGATCGCGGAGGACTCGAGCGTGAGCTGGTGAGCGTCGCCCTGCGTCCCTCCAGCCACGCGTCGGTGGTTGGGGAGCGAGCGAACGGAAACGCATTCGCGGTTCACGTGGGCCAGAACGAGGGAGTGCGCGCGGCGGGCCTCTTTCACTTCCCATTGGCCGACAGCAGCGGTGCGCCCTACCTCTCCGAGGGCGACACACTGATCGAGGCGACCCTCAGCTTCGCGACCCTGCGCAGGCGTCCGCTCGTCGGCGATCAGGTGGTCGAGGTGTGGGCGGTTTGCGGCGCCTGGGACGAAGACAGCTTGCGCACCACGAACGAAGCGGCACCCACCGTCGTCGACGACCTGATCTGCGGAGGGATTCCCTTAGGCGAAGCGGTTTTCAGTGCCGGTGATACCTCCACCGCCACCGTGCCGATGGCACTCGACGATGCGAAGGAGTGGATGAACGATCCCTCGGACAATCTGGGCGTGGCGCTCCTTCCGGTTGGCGATCCGGCGATGAGCGCGCTCTCTTCGATCACGGCGGCGGCGCCCGCGCACTTGACTCTGGTCGTGCGGAACGAGGGCAGAAGCCGCATCTTCTCCGTCCTCCCGGATCAGGACACCTATGCGGTCGCCATCTCCGACCCCGCCGCCTTCGATGACCCCTCCGCGCGCATCACGGTTCAGAACGGGCTCGCTCGCCGCGGCCTGATGGAGTTCGACCTCTCGTCGATCCCGGCACGCGCAACTGTGCTGAGCGCGAAGCTGGTTTTGATCCCCGACGCGGGTGGAACCTGGGGATTCAATCCCGGCTTCGGACTCGAGGTGCACGAAGCCGAGGCGGAGAATTGGCGGGGCTCCTTCACCAATCTCGAGGGCGATGCCTTCCCCGGCACTACAGTCGACCTCTTCGAGCTGGGCGAGCTTTTGCTCGACAGTTTGGCGATGAATGTGCAGGTGCCGGTGCAGAGGTGGGTCAACGAGCCCGAGACCAATCGTGGTTTCCTCTTCCGCACGACGGCGGAGGTCGGCGATGTTTCGTATGTGTCGTTCTTCGCCGGAGACGCGCCCGTCGACTCGCTGCCGCGCCTCGAGATCCAGTATGTGACGGCGGGTGAGGGCCGTTTCGGCGGGGGAGGTTCATGATGGGGCGGATCCCGGGAGTCGGATTGCTGCTCGCGGCTTCGATGTTGCTTCCGTCGGCGGCCGGCGCGGCGTCGATCTTCTCGCTGAACGGGATGGGAGAGCCGATCGAAGCGGCCGATGTGCGCGCCTTGGGTATGGGCGGGGCCACGATCGCGGTGGGGGACGGAAGAAGCCTGTCGACCGTGAACCCCGCGACGGCGCGGGCCGAAGAGCTGGCCATGCTCGGTGTGGAGTTGAGCCCGGGAGCTCTGCGAACGGAGGGGCCCGAGGCGGAGCTCAGCACCGAGAGCTTCGGATTCGAGATGGCGCGCTTGCTCTTCCCGGTCGGGGAGACGACGACCCTGGCGCTGGGCCTTCATACCGAGGCGTCGTTCGATACGCCCCGCATCGAGACCACCCTCGAGCAGGACAGTCTCGTCTATCGCCGCTCGACCCAATCGACGGGCACGATCTCGGCGATCGGAGGGGGGCTGGCTTTCGATCTCGGCGCGATCACGATCGGCGCGCGAGGCGACTACCTTTTCGGCTCCGCGGTCGAAGATTGGCTGCTCGGATTTGAAGGCGACACTCTTTTTCACGATTCTTCGAATCGCCCGATTCCGATCCGCGACCAAGTCGATCGTTGGCGAACCTCGATCCTCGGAACACAGTTTTCCCTCGGCCTGCTCTGGCGCGGGAAAGGGGTCGACATCGGCGTTTTCGGCACCTATTCGCCCTGGGCCGAGGGCTTCCAGGAATACGAAGGGCTCGCCTCGGGCTTGGAATCGAGGACCCATAGCAGCTATTCGATGCCGCCTAGAGCCGGTGCCGGTATCGCCTGGCGACCCTTTGGAGGCGTGACGCTGGCGGCCGACGGGGAGCTTTCAGCCTGGTCGAGCTTCGAGGTGGACGGCGCGACTTTGCCTGCGATGAGCGATGTCTACCGGCTGGCCGCGGGATTGGAGTGGTATCTTGGGCGCGAAGGCACCTACCTGAGTGAAAATCTGCCGCTACGGGTGGGAGGAGCGCTTTCCCCGCTGCCGTACCGGATCGCGTCGCAAGGGGGCGGGTGGCGGCGTGTCGATGTGAGCCGTCTCACCCTGGGAACCGGATTGCGCTTCGCGGGCGGCAGGGGGTGGGCGGATCTGGCCTTCGAGTACATCGTGCGCGACGAAGGGACGATCCGGGAGCGGGAATACCGTTTCCACATCTCGCTCGGTGCGATGGAGCGGTGGGCGCGAAAGCTCTGAGATCGATGGTCCCGATTCTCATCTACCACTCCATCAACGAGCCGCGGGAGGGGCACGTCTGGAGCGTGCTTTCGCTCCCCCCGAAAGTGTTCGAAGCGCAGATGGCGCATATTCGCCGCTCCGGCATGAACCCGATCACACTCGATGCGGCGCAGCGCGGATTGACCGAACCGGGGACTCTGCCGCCGCGACCGGTCGTGGTCACGCTCGACGACGGCTATCTCGACAACTGGCTCTTCGCGCTTCCGATCCTGGAGCGCTACGAAATCCCCGCGACGATCTTCCCGCCGAACGAGATGATCGACCGGCGCGGGGGATTGCGGCCGCGCGAGGGGGTGGCGCCGGGTGACGAGGCGTCGTTCGGCTTCGTCACCTTCGACGAGCTGCGCGCGATGGAAGCCACCGGGCTCCTGCGGGTCGAATCGCATTCGACGACACACGGCGAGATCATTTGCGGCCCCGAGATTCTCGATTTTCACCACCCCCACGGTGATGCCTACTGGATTCACTGGCAGCTTTTCCCGGAGCGGAAGCCGCACTGGCTGACCACCGATTATCGCGGCGAGATCCCGCTCGGCGCGCCGGTCTATCGTCACACCTACGCCATGGTGGAGAGGCAGTGGACCCCGCCCGAAGAGGAAGCGCAGGTATGTCGTGCCGTTGTGGAAGAGGCCGGAGGCGACATATTTTTCGATCGCGACGATTGGCGCGAAACACTGCGGGCCGCCGCCCGCGACGCCGCGCCGGGCGATCGCGACGATCCCTCACGCCGCGAGAGCCCCGAGGCATATCGCGAGCGGGTGCTGGCCGACATGTGCGAGGGCCGAGACGAGCTGGAGCGGGAGCTGGGGCATGCGGTCCGGTTCCTCTGTTGGCCCTGCGGCCTCTTCAACGACACGACGCGCGCCTTGGCCGCGGAGGCGGGCTACACCGCCACCCTGACCTGCGAGCAACACTCGAACCACCCGGGACAGGATCCGACACTTCTGCACCGTCTCTACTTCGGTCAGGACGAGCGCTACCTGCGGATCCGGACCGACGCCCTGCTGAACCTGCGTTTTCGGGGCACTCTGAAGAGTGCGCACGGCTCGCCCATTGGCAAGGCGATGACGGTTGTGGCGAATCGCTTGATGGGCGCGAAAGACCTCTTTGCAGCGGACTCCTGATGGAGTAGCTCGTCGGCCGATTCACGCGGCATGCGGCTCCCGCGCTCGTCGCGGCGGAGCAAGTGGATGGCGATGGCGCGAACCTTCAAATGGTACGACCGTATCGAGGGCGTGGGGGTGTCAATGCGAGGTCGGCTGACTCGCCCCTCCAATCCACCCCACCGCCGAGTCACCCCCGTACGCCCCCATGTCGGCTTGACGACTATTGTGCTCCGCGTAGGCCGGTGAGATGCGCCACCAGGGAGGATCGGTCATGGTCGGGTCGGCCGAGTCGATGCAAGGGGAGTGAATCCCGAGGAGGAAGCGGGCGAGGGGGTGCTCCGGCCAGCGGGGGGAGAAGCCGGGATCGGCATCGATATTGCCCACTCCCGGCCAGCCGCCTTCAACGTCGGAGTAGGACACCTCCGGGTAGTCGCCATAAACCTCCTCCGGCTCGTTCCCCCAGAGGATCGAGTTGCGAATGTCGAGGTCCCATGCGACGTTGCCATACACGGCACCTCCACGGCCCGAGCCCGATCCGGTGTCTGAACCGGTGGCCGCGTTGCCTACCAGGGTGCAGTTGAAGAGCTTGAGCGTTCCGGCGCTACAGAAGGCTGCGCCGCCCGCACTGGTGTCGGAGCCGGATGCCCAATTGCCCGTGAACAGGGTTGCGGTGGCGTGGATGTCGCCCTGTTCCGAGCAAACGCCCCCTCCCATTCCGCGCCACCCGGTCGCCGAATTGGAGTCGAAGACACAGTTTGTGATGGTCGCGAATCCTTCGCTGTAGAGGCCACCGCCGGCCACTCGAGGCGCACCCAGGGCGCCGTTGGCCCGAAAGGTGGAGTTCTCGAAGGCCATGGTCGTCCAGCCTTCAGTGTAGGCGCCGCCGCCCCGCGCAGCGGTGTTCGATTGAAAGAGACAGTTCGAGAAACGATATGTTCCTTGGCCTACGCCCCATGGCGAGTATACGCCGCCCCCGTGGATCGCATCGTTATCGACAAAGCGACACTCCTCGAATAGTGCGGAGCTCTGATAGCCGCTTTCGAGGTAGACGCCTCCACCGGTGCTGGTCCCCCGACTCCCTTCGAACAGACAACGAACGAAGATCGGGGCGGAACTGCGCTCGCAGTACGCTCCGCCGCCGCTTTTCGCGGTGTTGCCTCGAAACACGGTCTCTTCGATCACCGCGGCGCACCACGAGTCGCACCAGAGGCCGCCACCCTTGTTCCTTGATGCTCCCGCGACGTTGTCTTCAATTCGGCACGCCAGAATCCTCGGGCGGCTGAGCTCGCCGCAGGCGATTCCCCCTCCACGCCCCGTCCGCGAGCTGGTGTCCACGCCGGTCGCCCAGTTTCCGGCGATCCGCAGTCGATCGAGCAAAATCGAAGCGCGAGGACCCACGTAGACGCCACCCCCCGTCCATGATTTCCCCCCCGTAACCGTCAGCCCGATGAGTCCCGCCGTGGAGTCGTCTTCCGACTCGAAACGGAACACCGATCCCATCGAGTCGGCGTCTACCACGGTCGCGTCCACAACGTCCGGGTCGGCGGGATCGCTGCCTCGAACGACGATCGACTTGTCCCGAAATCCGACCTCGCTCTCGAAGTACGTGCCCGGCGCGACGACGACCTCGTCCCCATCTGAGGCAGCATCGATGGCCGCTTGGATCTGGGCGTAGTCGTCGGGCACGTGGATCGTTGCGGGCTCTGCCGTGCTCCAGACGATCGAGCTCAGCAAGGAAGCGGCGATCGGGGCCCTGCGGCACATGGCTTCTTCTTCTCCTGTTCGGGGATCCCGTGCATCGCCCCATTCTATCCTAATCAGCCGAGAATCCGTGAGGCGCCGCGGAGGAAGCCGTCGACCGGGAGCACTCGGATTCGATCCTCGCGGCTCTCCTCGCGATCCCCGCCGTAGAGCATGATGCCCACGGCAAGGGGATAGTCGTCGAGGAAGGCGCGCAAGCCGCCACGTTCTATCAGACGGTGACCCATGTCGATTATCCAGTGCGACAGGGGCCGGAGAGAGCCGTCAGGTTCACCGCTTCGGAGGGCGCGGAGCCGCTGGGCGTGCCTGGCGATGAATCGCGGAGACCACAATCTCAATGCGCCGTCTCCCCCACTTTCTTTCTCCACCGGCCTACAATGTTCGCCTGCGCCTCAATGCCAAACAGGAGAACCTCATGAACCTCACAGGCCAATTCGTCTGGCACGATCTGATGACCACCGATCGGGCCGCCGCGCTCGATTTTTACACCGCGCTTCTGGGTTGGACCTACGGCGACCATTCGATGGGGGAGGGGGAGCCCTACAAGATGATCACCGTGGGGGAGAAGACCCTCGGGGGGATCTCGAGCAAGCCGGACGAGCAGCCGGGGCCGCCCCATTGGATCGGCTATGTTCTGGTCGACGATGTGGACGCGGCGGTCGAACGGGCTACCCGGATGGGTGGCACGAACCTCTTTCCACCCACCGATATTCCCGATGTCGGCCGATTTGCTTTTCTGAGCGATCCCCAGGGCGCGGTTTTCGCGGTCTATCGCAACCAAGGGGGCGACGACGGTGCGGATCTGGCCACCGGGACCGGCACTTTCGTCTGGAACGAGCTGATCTGCCCCGACCCCGATGCCGTCGTTTCGTTCTATGGCGAGGTTTTCGGCTGGAAGCACAAGCAGTTCCCGATGGGTGACATGGGCACCTACACGATGTTCCAGCTCGGCGAGACCGACGTTGCGGGCCTCATGTCGACGCCGCCGGGAGGACCGCCCCAGGCGATGTGGGTCCACTACCTGCAGGTCGACGATGTGGACGCCACGGCCGGCCGCATCGAAGAGCTGGGCGGACAGATCCACCATCCACCGACCGATATTCCCGATGTCGGGCGCTTCTGCGTGGCCGCCGATCCTCAAGGAGCGGCCGTGGCGTTTTTCAAGGGGTCCGCCAAGTCGTGAACATCGGCGCGATTCTGGTAACCTGACCGCTTCGTGGCCGCGCATGCCGCGCGGGTTCCAGTCAGCGAGGAGAGTCGGTTCATGCCAGCGTCGCGGAAGCCCGAGCGGGTGCTCGTCATCGGGTGGGACGGTGCCACTTTCGATATCGCCGACCCGATGATCGAGCAGGGGCGGTTGCCGAACCTCGCGCGCCTGATGGAGCGGGGCGTGCGTTGCGATCTGCGGTCGACCGTTCCTCCCAACTCGTCGATCGCGTGGGCGAGCTTCGCCACTGGGAAGCAGGCGGGCAAGCACGGCGTCTACTACTTCGTCGAGCGCAAGCCGGGCAGCTACGAGCGCCGGCTCATCAACTCCACGAGTATCGATACCGAAACTCTGTGGTCGCTCCTCTCTCGCCACGACAAGAAGATCGGCGTCATCAATGTGCCGATCACCTATCCGCCCAGGCCGGTCAACGGCACCATGGTGACCGGCATGTTGGCTCCCTCCGTGGAGAGCAGCTTCACCTGGCCGCCGACTCTGCATACCGAGCTGATGTCGCGAGTGGGGTGGGTGCCGATGGATCACGTCGAGGGCGGTGTTGCCTACAACCCGAATCGTCTCGAGCTCTTGAACGAAATCTGGCGCGACCAGGAAAGGCGTTGCGAGATCGCCCAATACCTCATGGACCGAGATCCGTGGGACTTCTTCATGGTCGTTTTCACCTCATCGGACCGGATCGGACACGTCGCTTTTCGATTTCTCGACGAGGCGTTCGCGGCCGAATCCCCCGATATGGTCGCAAAATTCGGCGGGATCCTGCAGGACACCTACAGCCAGCTGGATCGCCTCACAGGGGAGCTTCTGGCGAAAGTGGGCGACGAAACTACGATTCTTCTGCTTTCCGATCATGGACAGGGACCGCTGCGCAAGCATTTCCACCTTGCGAAGTGGTTGATCGATGAGGGCTATCTGGTGCTGGTGCCCGATGCCGAGAAGCGGCGCCGCGGGTGGGAGACGCGAAAGCGTCGCATCGCCGGTCGTTTTCGCGTGACGGCACCGGGGCGCTACGATCGTCCACCGTGGGATCTCGTCGATTGGTCTCGCACGCGGGCGTACACTTCGTGGGGCGGGGGTGAAGAGATCGTTCTGATCAATCAGGCCGGTCGTGAACCCGAAGGAATCGTGCGGCCCGGGCCGGATTACGAGGGGTTGTGCGATGAAATATGTCGCAAGCTCGAGACAATCGACGATCCCGATCTCGGTCGCCCTTTCATCCCCAAGGCATACAAGCGCGCCGATCTTTGGCACGGGAAGGCGGTCGAGCGCGCCCCGGACATACAGTTCGAAGTCGATGACGTCGCCTACCACATCGACTCGGATCTTTTCGCGGCCGAGGTCCTGACCGAGCCCACCGACAAGGTGCCGGGAATGCATCGCATGGACGGTATTCTCGCCGCCGCGGGGCCGGGTATCTCAGCTGGTGCTTCGGCCGATCGCAACGAGCTCATCGATATCGCTCCGACGGTTTGTCACTTGCTCGATATTCCGGTTCCGGAGGATATGGACGGGAAAGTGATGCTGAACTTGTTCACGGAAGAGTTCAGATCCGAGCACGGCGTAGAAACCGGTCCCCCGACCCTTGACTCCGACCATGGCGGCAAGGAGGACTTCGGCGGCGAAGAAGCCGCGGCTGTCGAGGAAACCCTGCGGGCGATGGGCTATGTGAGCTGATCAGCGGAGCTGTTGCGCCGCGAGAGCGGGCACTCGAAGCAGAATGCCGACACTGAGCCGAGAAACCGATGCGCAGAGATTGCCGGTCTTTATCTTGATAGGCACGCTCGACGCCGTCATTCTGTCTGCTCTGGATCTGATCACGGGCGACTACATCTACGATGCACTCGGCCGCCTGCTGAACGTTGGCACGCCCTTCGTTCCTTTGTCGCTCACACTCTACCTCATCGGAGCCCTTCTGGGTGTCGTGTGCTACGGCATAAGCCGAAAGCCGGCCTTGCGTCATATTTTCTCCGGCCCGTCGGAGTGGATCGCGGGCGTTACCGGCGTTTCGATCTTCTTCTTCGGGGCGCTTCTCCTGCTCGATCTTCTATTCATCGAAGTATTCCCCCGCTTCGATCTGCCCGCCATTGCAGTACAGTTCCTGGTGTTTTTGACCCTTTTCAATGGGCTGATGTTCAGCGCGGCCGCTGCAGCTCTGATCTACATTGCGACAGATGCCTTTCTACCACCGGACGGTACGCCGAGCGGATTGCGGCGTCTCTCGATCGTCTGCGCCGGAGTCGCGGTGGTTCTAGTTATCGCGGTCTTCCTCGCCAACGATTTTCGAGTGCAGCGCGCCGCGATCGGTGACTTGCCAACACCTAGCGACGAGGTGTCGATCCAATGAGAGCGCCGAAGCAAGACGATCGGAACCGTATCTTGGTTCTCGGCATCGATGGCGCCACCTTCGACGTCATCGACCCTTTGATCGACGATGGGCGTCTCCCCAACCTGGCCAGGCTCATGGGTGAAGGGGTGTCGGCGCCTCTTCGCTCGACCCAGCCCTGCCAGAGCTCGGTGGCTTGGCCGGCCTTTATGACGGGCAAGAACCCCGGCAAGACCGGGGTCTACGCGTTTTGGGTGTCGAATGCCGGCCAGGTGCTCCGGCCTTTGATCAACTACCGGTGCATCAAGACGCGAACGATGTGGGAGACGCTGTCGCAGCGGGGATATCGGGTCGGCTCGGTCAATCTGCCCGTTACCTACCCGCCTCCGGAAGTGAACGGAACGATGGTGGCGGGTCTGTTGACGCCAAGTCCCGAGGCGGCCTTCACCTATCCGCCGCGGCTTCATACCGAGCTGATGGCCCAGTTCGGGCGGATTCCAGTCGAGATGGACCTGATGCAGTATTCCGGAACAGGCAGAGAGCTGGATTTTCTGCGCGCATCGGTCGAGGCCATGGAAATCCGCACACGTGTGGGCCGCTATCTGATGGACCGGGACCGAGACTGGGATCTATTCATGGTGACGTGGACGATCACCGATCGGATCCAGCATTTTTTCTGGAAGTACTGGGACGAGAAGCACCCTGCTTCGAGGACCGAGCGGGGCGCGAAGATGCGGGAGGTGATTCCGCAGGTCTATGAGCGGGTCGACCGCGAGATCGGAACGATGCTTGAAGAAATCGATCTGTCGAAAGATACAGTCGTGCTGGTGTCGGATCATGGATTTGGACCAAAGCGAAAAAATGTGTATCTGAATCGGTGGCTCGAAAAGCAGGGGCTTTTTGCATACAAGAAGCCGTATTGGCTGCGTCGTTGGCGCCCTGTTCCGCGCCCGGTGAGCCTCGGGGGTGTTCTTGCCCGACTAGGGGTCGGGCACGAGATCACCGAGAGGTTGCGACGTTTTCGTATGCCGCTCTTCAAGGTTATGTCGCTACCTCCATTCATGATGGTGGATTGGTCCAAGACCAAAGCATACAACAATTTCGTCGGCTCGGAGGAGGGGCTATTCATCAATCTTGCCGGCCGAGAGCCGGAGGGAATCGTGCGATCCGGGGAGGAATACGAGGCTCTCAGAGATGAAATCATCGCGAAGCTGGGTGAGTTGGTCGATCCTGAAGACGGACTTCCGGTCGTCGACTCGGTCCATCGCAGGGAAGAGCTCTACGAGGGACCGTACGTCGAATCGGCCCCCGATCTGATCGTGACGATGCGCGAGCATTCGTATATGCCGGGTGTGACACAAGGTACGAAGGAGATATTCCGCTCAACGTCCGATCCTCGCTTCGAAGGAGGGCAGCAAGAGGGCGAATCGGGCCAGCATAGGGACGACGGGATTTTTGTCATGGCCGGGCATGGGTGCGACGCGAATGGAGGTCGTTTCGAAGACGCGAGAATAATCGATGTTTATCCCACACTTCTCTATCTACTGGATGAAGCGATTCCCGATGATGTAGATGGAGAAGTGTTGCGAGATGCCGTCGATTCCGATCTGCTGAAGACGAGAGAGATCCGCAAGACCGCCGCCGGCGGTGAGAAGGCTCTCGAGGATGATCATGTTCATACAGAGAAAGAGGACGAGTTGGTGAAGGAACGGCTCAGATCACTGGGCTACTTTGGGTAGCGGAATGGACAGCGAGAACCGGTTCCGCGAGGGTGTTCCTGGAGCTGAGGGGCCGCGCAAGAATAACTTGTCATCTTGGCGCCCAGATGTGCCGCGGACCTGGTCGATCGGTGAGTTCCGAAACCGGAGGAATAGTCGGGCTATTTCGAG
>NYZA01000215.1 GCA_002686955.1 Gemmatimonadota bacterium | reverse complement strand
GATATCGTGGACGGTGAGCCGCACGAGACCGCCCGGCGAAGATTCGGGGATTCGGATTCGGATCGTGGTGTTCGGATTGAAGGGATTCGGTGTGTTCTGAAGAAGGCGCGCGGAGATCGCTTCGGGAGCCCCCCCCGACCCGTCCTGAACAGAGACCGGTGCGCCGAGCCAGGTGAGCAGATTTCGCAGAAAAAGTGTCGGCTCGGTGAACCCCGATTCGTTGTCGATCCCTTCCAGCCCGAACTCCAGAAAGACCGTGCGGACTCCGGCCCTCTCTCTGCGGATGCCCGCGAATCGCTCCGATCCAGCGTAGGCGAGAATCGGCTCGGCCTCGCCGATCGGCGCGGCCTCGCCGGGCGAAATCTGAGCTCGCTCCGGCGTCTGCCTATCCAGGCGAATCAACATTCCGCCGGCGATCGGATCGGATTCGATCCCTTCGAGGATCGGCACACCCACGAGATCTTCGACATGCTCGGCGCCGAAGCGTTCCGAGAGCCAGGCATCGCCCGGTCCCAACTCATCGCCGATGTACTGTCCGTTCAGACAGACCGAATAGCCGATCTCGACGAGCGCGCCCAGGCTGTCCTTTTCCGCCTCTTCGAGGGTCCCCACGACCGCATCGCCGGTCATCCAGATCAGAACCGGTCGCGGATCGAAATGCTCGATCGCGGTCGCCGGCAGGGGACCATCCACACTCGCATCCCAGGTGAGCCACGGTAAGGACAGCTCATCGAGCCACTGCTCGAGCGGATCTTGTCGATCGAAGCCGCCATCATCGTCGGCGATCACCACCGCGGGGCTCGGCGACCGATCCACCGACAGATCACGCCGCAGATCATCGCCCGGCGACAACGACACTTCGAAGGAATCCGAGACGACTTCAAAACCGGAAACATCGAGCTTCAAGCCGGCCGCGCCCGTAGAGAGCGAATACCAACCCTCCGAGTCGCTGCGAGCGTGCCGTCCACTCTCGCGGATCCGAACGGTCGCCAACGACGCCGCTGATCCGTCATCGGCGTACCGCACCGTGCCCGACACACGGGCCCTGCGAGGGCCGTCGAGCCCGACAACCACCATCTTGCCTTGAAGATCGGAGAGGTAGATCTCTTCCGGCTCCCCCGGTTCGTTTCCCTCCGATGCGAAGGGCCAGACACCCCAGTTCCCAGCGAATTCCCCCCTTGTTTCATACGGAAAGGTGTCGTGAAAAGCGACCTCGACCGGATTCGTGGGATCGGCGATATCTACAATTCGCACTCCATCTTCGTAGTACGAGACATAGGCCAGCTCCCCCTTCACATAGGCGTTGTGGACGATCGCCTCGGCGCTCGAAAGGTACTCGCCGACCTGAACGACCGCTTCCGGATCGCGTACATCCCAAACCCTCACATGTCCCCCGACGATCTCATCGGTCGTCAGAACGTACTCGCCGCTCCCGATCGGCCAGGCGTTGTTCGTGTAGCTCGCCTCGTGGAAGATGTTCCCCCCGATCTGGACGGGATTCGAAGGATCGCTCACATCGGCGATCACCAACCCACCCTCGAGCCATGCCATGTAGATAATCCCGTCGTGGACCATCATGTCGCTGATGCCGATATCGTTCCCGGCGGCCGGTCCGGAATGCTCGAATGCGCCGACCTGAACGATGTTCTGAACATCGCGAGCATCGAAGATCCTCACCTGATCATCGGAAGCTACACTCGTGATCGCGCAGTACAGAAAACCGGTCGAATCGAACCAGGTGTTGCGACACGCCTCGGTCCCGCCGGCAACTTCGATGCGCCCCACCTCATGCGGAGAAGAGGGATCTGAGATGTCGAGTACATAGACACCAATTCCATCGTAGGTCTCGCTCGAAACAGCAGCATATCCCCTGCCCATCTTCACATCCTGAACAAAGACGTTTGCAGGATTCCACACCGCGGTTTCGATCGGATCCTCGGGATCCGACACGTCGACGAGCGAGGCACCACCGTCTCTGAGCGCCACGATGACCATCTCTCCCTCACCCCAGATACCGGCGCATCCACCGGCGGAGAGAAGGGGGAGCTCGGCGAGCACTGTGGCGTTGAATGAGATCGGATCCGCGGAGGCGAGCGGGCCGCCCAGAATCACCCCTACCGCAACGAGGTTCTTCATGGCTACTCCGCGCAACACTCGATCTCCACGGCCGCCCTATCGAAGTTGACGCCGTCGTCCACCCAGAGCTCGAGAAGCCAAGGGCCGCGCCGATCGAAGCGCATCCCCTGAACCACAAAACCGCCGTCGCCACGCTCTATAACGATGGGATCGGAGTCGATCGCGTGCCCCTCGAAGGGCATGCTCGCGAATACCGACAGATCCGCGTCGCGGGCCGGAGCGCCGCCAAGGTCCTCGACCCGGACATCGAGCTCAAAGAGCTGATTGAAGGGGATCGGATTCGGGAGGGGAACGAAGGTCACCATGAAGAGCCCGCCCTCCGTGAGCAGCGTAGCGGATTGGTCATCGGTATCCGGACCAGCCATCAGATCGCAGCCCTGGAGCAGGCAAAGCACCGCGAGAATTGGAATTCGTGTGTTGCCCATTGAGCGCATCAACAATTATGTCGCCGTGATCTTCATGGTCGTCGCGAGCAGATGGTGGTTGGAGATGGTCGGCCAGGTGTCCTTGCTGATGCCGATGAAGGCGTCGCCGAACATCTCGAACACGGTCGAGCTGATCTTCAAGGGCGGCAAACGCCCGATCAGACGCCGGCCGTCGAAGAGAAAAGCAAGCTGCACTGGGCTCGCGAATTGGCCATCAGGCGTGAAATCGCCACCCTGAGAGAGAAAGACGAATACCGCATTCCGACCGTTCAGGAGCTCCGCGATCGTCCATTCCGACTCTCCGGCTTCGAAGGGCGGACAGCCGAGCGACGGCAGCCCGTCGTACGCGGCCGACGCGGCTCCGGTATGAGGCAGATCGAAGTCCGCCGCACTCTTCTTGTCGGTATAAGGCGTGACGACCCGACCTGCTTCTATGAGCGGATACCGGTCACCTTCGAGAACCACCCCCTCGGAATCAAAAAAGGCCCCCAACATCGCTTCGGGATCGCGACACTGCCACAGCGTGAAACGGTCGCTGAAGACCTTGTTTCCGTGATGTTTCGAGAGAGGCGACGCGCCGGTCGCGAAGGAGCGCGCATTGAGCGCATGCGCGAAAAAGCTGTAGGGCGAGTCCATGCCGGAATCTCTGGCGACCATTACCACCGGCATCTTCTCTTCCTTCGGCAGCTCGACGCGGTTGCGGTATGCCTCCAAAACCTCGCGAACATGTTCCACGAAATCCTCTCGCTGGTAGTCTCGGCCAAAGTAGCCGACATGGCCGTCCATGATCGATCCGGAATTGGTCTCTTTGAAGATCAGACTCAGCGTGACGAGATCTTGCTCGTAGCAGAGGTCGAGTCCCCGGTCGTTCGCATGCTCCTCGATCTCGCTAATGAGCTTGATCTTGCCTGAGAAGCGAAAGTCTTCGTGGTCGCGCAGCTCGCGCAGGATGATCTCGGCCTCTTCGAGACCGCGGCCCGCATCGGTCAAATTGCAGGGCAGTGTGACTTGTCGCTTTCTATCTGCTTCGAGCGGATACGGGTAGGGGATGGCCAGGTCGTGTGCCCGTCGCGCCCTTTGCTCGAGCTCCGCCGGATCGCAAGCGCCGAGCGCCCCGGCCACGCCGATTCGTTGATTCGCGTAGAGACGCAATCCTGTTCGCACGACGTCGTTTTCACGAATCGATTCGATCGAGGAATCGACGAGGGAAATCGTCGCGACCTGGGTTCGTTCAACTATCGTCTCACGCATCGATTCGCACCTCATCGTACGTCCAGGCTCCTGACCAGAACGTAGGGCCCGCCGAAGCCTACCGGCAGATTCATCTGCTCCATCTTTCCACAACCGCCCCCAACAAAGGACTGTAGCTCCACTTTATCGGATAGGCCGACTACATCTCCGAGAGCGGCGAAGACCTCGCCGGTGACGACGGAGATCTTGACCGGATCGGCGATCTTGCCCCCCACGACCCGATAGGCCCGGTTCGGCGCCAGAGTGAATGTCGACATGCCCGAACCGTGTTTGATCGTCTCGACATAAATACCGTCGTCGACTCGAGAGAAGAGCTCCTCTTTGTCCAGCTCACCCGGTCCGATGCTCGTCATCGTCATTCTGGGTATCGGTTCGTAGGAGAAGCCGACCGCGCGGGAATTGCCGGTGACCGACTCGCCGAGAGCAGCCGCGGTCACCGCACTGTGGAGGCGGCCCGCGAGCACGCCGTTGCGGATCAGATCGGTTCGTCGCGCGCGCGTGCCCTCGTCGTCAAAGGGCACATGGCCGGAGCCGTCCACCCCCCCGTCGTCGACGATCGAGAGAATCTCCGCGCCGATGCGCTTTCCGATCGCCCATTCGGTGGCCGCCGATTCGTCGCCGATCATGAAGTCGGCTTCCGATTTGTGGCCGAAACACTCGTGCGCGAAGACCCCCGCCGCCATCGGAGAGAGGATCACCGGATAGGTGCCGGGCTCCACCGCGCACGAATTCTCGAGAAAGTGCTCGGCACGGTCGAAAGTGGATCTGATGTCGTTCTCGAGCCCATGGAGCTCGGGGAAGCGCACCGCCGCTCGAGAAAACAGATCGAAGTGAGTCTTGTCCCCCTCGGCGGCCATCTGCCCCTGTAACGCCGCCCCACAGCGCTGAGTGTCGAAGATCAGATCGGCGCCCAGACTCGAGATGAAGTGCTTGATTTCGCGGCGGTCCAGATACTTCGCCGTCCAGCTCTTCACCGCCGGCCTCGCCGCGATCGCCCCGATGTACCCCTTGATGAGCGCATTCTTCTCTTCCATCGGGACCAGAGCCAGATCTTCGTCGGCGAAGGCGCGGAACTCCCCCTGGTTCACCTCGAGCGCCCTGATCACGGGGTGCTTCTCGATTTTCGTGTCGGGCGTCGCGAGCCCGGCCAGCTCATCGATCGTCGCCTGCAGGTGCTCCGCATCGGTCAAGCCCTTGCAATACCAGCGATCGCCGTCGAACACGCGGACGAACGCGGCGCGATAGGCACGCAAGGTGTATTGGGAGATCTCGCCGAGCACGTAGGCGATATTGGTCGAGTGAATGTCTTCGACACGCAGGTCGACATAGAGTCCCTTGGGGAATTCGAACACGGCGACCCTGCAATCCTCTGTGTGACCGAACGGCGGGGGGATTCGCAGTATAGCCTTGAGATCGGATGACCCACGAATATGATGGGGGGGTTGCGCGGTGGGGAGATGCTCGGAGGTATCGCATGACGGGGCTTCGCGTCGCCGGCGGCAAGCCCGGATGGCTGCCGATCGCATTCCTCTGCGGCTGCGCGGCACGCCCCCCCGTGGATCCGATTCCGGATGCTCTCTGCGCGCCGCGGTCGGGCGGCTCGACCGCCGAAATCGTGGTCCCCGTGACCGAGCGGATTCTCGCTTCCCGCGCTCCGGTGCCCTCGAACGATGCCGAGGCGCTGATCTTCCCGCACCTGTACGAGACGCTCGCGAGGATCGGCTGCGACGGCGTCCCCGAGCCCGCCCTCGCCCTCTCTCTCCTCCCGGAGCAAGGAGATCGAGTCTGGCGGATCGAGCTCCGAGGCGATCGCTTCTTCTCCGACGGGAGCGGGCCCTCCGCCGAGCGGGTGCTGGAGGGCTGGCGCTGGCAATCGCGCCGCCGGCCGGATGCGCTCCCCTTCCGCTGGATCGATCCCGACTCGGTTTCGGTCGAAGGAGAGCTCGGGCTGCGGATCGCGCTCCCCGCTCCCTGCTCGCACATGCCGCTCCTCCTCACCCACCCTGCCCTTTCGGTGCTGCTCCCCCCGGCCGAACCCCGCGAGGCCCCGATCGGCACCGGATGCGCCCGTCCCCTGCCCGGCTTCTGGCGACCGGCGGAGCTGAGATTGGAGCCGAACGAGCACGGTTGGCATCCGCCTTGGTCCGCGCTGCGCGTGTGGGTGAGGCCGAACGTCGACGCTCGAGAGCTGCTCGCCGAGGGCGCCGATCTGGTGATCTCCAGAGACCGCGAAATGATCTACGACCTGCGGGAGCGGGGCTCCCATTCGATCCTATCGATTCCGGAAGAACGCACCTACGGCTGGCTGACCGGTCCGAGGGGGGATGAGACCGCGAGGGGCGAGTGGATCGACGATTCCGTGCGCGCGGAGTTGGCCGAGCTCGTCGTGCGCGCACCGGCCGTGCCCGCCGCCGCGTCGATCGGCCGCGTCGAAGGCGAGGACGTCTGCTTCGAGGGAGCCGAGCGCCGTCCGAGCGAGGCCGAGAGGGTAGCCGAACGACCGATCCGGGGAGGAGGGATGGCGCCCCGAT
>NYZA01000214.1 GCA_002686955.1 Gemmatimonadota bacterium | reverse complement strand
CCGCCACATTCGCGATCGCTTCTGCGATCGTGGAGTACTCGGATGGTACATCGAATCTCTGTCCTGGAGTTCGACTGGCGTCGAGGGTTCCTCCGAATGCACCTAGGTTGCGCCTGCCGCCATTCGGAACCGGTTCAACCCCGGTCTCCAGCAGAGGATCACCGGCGTCTATGCATGGAGAGAGCACTCCGGGTGTTCGGTCCGTTAGAACCCCCTCTTCGAAGTGACCGGCCGGTGAAGAGAGGTGGAAATTGTTTGCGGAAGCATCAACGAAGAGCGGATCCTCCGAGATACCGCCAGGTCCGGGCAATATTCCGACTAGATCGTCGCCGTCATGTCCCCAGCTGCAATTGTAGGATAGAGTCGGCGTCGCGGGCGAAACTACGCGAATTCCAGCGCCCTTTCGACTGTGAGATACGATGGTGTGATTGATGCGCGGCGAGCATGCCTTGTCTATGTAGATCCCTCCCGAGCCACCCGGACCGTTTCCACCAGAGTTGAAGGCAATGCTGCAATGCGAGATCGCGGCATCCGACTCTCGCACGAAGACCCCACCCCCGAAGATAGCCGCGACGTTGTCGTGGATTACCGATCGAACCACTGTCGGCGAGGCTCTGAAGCACGCGATGCCTCCGCCGAACTGTCCCGCAATATTGCTTCTGAGAACGACATCTTCGATGGCCGGTTCGCACCAATTGCGTACGTAGATGCCGCCACCGTCGGCATCGGATTCGCAATCTTCGATGATCATATTCGAGATGGTTGGGCTGGCGTACTCGATCAATAAGCCTCCACCGCGTGTATTGTGTCCGTTGCGGAGAGTGAATCCTTGAATCCTGGTCGCCGCGTTTTCGCCACGGTGGATCCACACCACGCTCGAGGAGTCCCCCCCGTCGATCACCGTCGCCTGCGGCCCGTCGGTCGATTCGAGCGTGACGAGCTTGCCCATCAGATCGAGATTCTCGTGATAAGTACCCGGAGCGACACGGATCAAGTCACCGGCCAGAGCAGTATCTATCGCTGCCTGAATCGATTGCCCGGGATAGAGATCCACGACTCGGGTCTCGTAGTCGTGTTCACGAGCCCCGATGTCGATCCTCGCTCCGCCGCCGGAGGGGGGTGGATCGTCCGGATTGCCGGTGTCGATGCATGGTGAGCCGGTATCGAGATCGTAGCTATCGGGCACGAATTGCGGATCAAGCGATATACTCCCCTCGCCCGGTGAAACGTTGACGTAGTCGGTTCCATTTGCCCACACATCGTTGTACGTCGCGTCGACTAGGGAGGTCTCGTCCGCCCAGATCCCGCTCGATGCACTTTGTACGGCAATGCTATTGGTGAAGACGACATCGGCGCTATCGAGAAAAGCGGCATGTCCGCCCACTCCGGCGAAGTTTTGGTCGAAGGTACAGTTGACGACCGTCGGGGATCCGCGGCTCGCCCAGATCCCGCCTCCCGCCGTCGTCGCGCTGTTGTTCGCGATCACACAGCGTTCCAGCCAAGGGGCACTTCTGTAGGAAGCAATCGCCGCTCCGTAGTCTCCCGCCGTGCAGAGAAGGAATGTGCAGTTCTCGACGACGGGCTGGGCGTCGGTGAGTGCGTACAAACCACCTCCCGCGGCCTGGGCGGAACAATTGCTCACCCGCAGGTTCTTCAGGGTCGGCGAGGCGCCGTTGAGGTGTATGCCGCCACCGTCGATGTTCCAGCCTCGGGTCAACGTGAAACCATCGAGAACCGACCCCGCCTCTTCGCCCGACCACATCACCACACAGGGCTCGATTCCACGCCCGTCGATCACGGTTGAATCCGGGCCGGACTCGGCTCGAACGACGACCGCCTTTCCCTTGAAGTTCACCCGCTCGTCATAGGTACCGGGGCTCACCAGAATCGAATCGCCAACCGCACTCGCCGCATCGATCGCCGTCTGGATCGTGGTGTAGTCGCCGGGCACGTGGATCCGCGCCGCGCCGGCACCGGTTGTGTTCGAGATGATGATGGCGAAGGCCGCGGTGGTGCTGATTGCTCGCATCGATGGCTCCGGGCGCGGGAAGAATGAGAATTCAGCTATTACAGCAATTCGTGCGCCATATCTGATTGATCGCGTCGCATCCCCCCTATTCTTGATCGTGGCCGAATCCGTGATCGGATTCGGTACGGGTCCTTCGCGAGGAGATGAAGTCGAATCCCCTTTACCAGTAACGGCTTAGGGGATGGCGCATCCATCGTTTCGCACTGAGCCGAGCTCTGGGCGAATCGGGGAGCGCAGATCGGCGCGAACCTCCCGCGGGCCGATCGGAGCATGGAGGCAGGGCGTAGCTGTTCAGACCTTGAACAGCATCCCCCACAGTTCTGAACAGGCGCGAGTGGTGGGCGATCGCGGATTCGAACCGCGGACACAGAGCGTGTAAGGCTCCTGCTCTGCCTCTGAGCTAATCGCCCCCGAACCCGCCGCGGTCACCGATGCCGATCAGAATCGCCGCCGGCACCAGGACGCAGTACCCCAAGACAAGCACGATCGGTGCGAAGGTGATCGAGCCCCTTGCCAAGGCCAGCCACCCCGCGATGATCACGGCCAGAGCAACGGCGAAGACGACGTAGTTGCGCCTGTCGAAGCCGAGATCATCGGGATCAGGTTTGTTCTGAGAAGGCTTGGTTTTGTCCATGATCGGGTCTCTCACTGCGCCGTGCCGTGACTGGATTCACGCTTCCGGAACGGTAGCCGTCCAAATCGATCGCCACAAAGCGAAAACCGGCCGACTTCAGCGCTTCCACGAGCTTTTCTCGCAAGGGGGTGGCAACGACGCGAGAGAGCTGCTCGATGCCGACCTCGACCCGCCCCACGTCGCCATGGTGACGCACCCGCACGACATCGATCCCCAGCGCGCGGATCGCCTGCTCCGCCCGATCGATCTGAACCAGCTTCGCTTCGGTCACCGGAGAGCCGGCGGGGATTCGTGACGCCAGACAGGGCTGCGCGGGCTTGTTCCAGTTCGGCAGGCCCGCCGCCCGCGCCATGCTACGGATCTCGCCTTTGGTGATCCTGAGCTCTCGAAAGGGCGAGCGAACCCCCAACTCCGCCGCGGCCCTCATGCCGGGCCGGTAGTCCCCTTCGTCATCGGCGTTGCTGCCGTCGATCACGGTCCCCTCGAACCCCGAGCGGGCGATCGCGCCGATGAGGGTGTACATCTCGATGCGGCAGTGGTAGCAGCGGTCACCGTCGTTGGCGACATACTCGTCGCGGCTCAACTCGCCGGAAGGGATCACCCGATGCGTAACACCGATCAGATCGGCGAGGCGCCGGGCCTGGTCGATCTCGTGGGGAGGAACCGCTGGAGATTCCGTGGTGACCGCCATGACGCGGCCGGCACCGAGCGCTTCGGTGGCGGCATGCAGGAGCAGAGACGAATCGATGCCCCCGCTGAACGCAACCACGACCCTATCGAGCCCACCGAGCAGGCTGCGCAGCTCCTCCGCACGATCCACGCCATCGCCACCCATCACGGCCGCGGAGCTTCCCAGTCGAACCAGAAGGGCAGAAGCTCCAGAGCGGGTGGATTCCCGACCGGATACACGCCTGTGCCGTGAAGCGAAACCACGCGGGGCTCGGCCACCGATCGGCCATTCTCGTCGAAGACCATCGGTCCCGTAGTCCCCACGAAATCGAGGCCACCGACCAGTCGCTCTCGAAATGCCGCCGGCGAATCCGCTCCATCGCGGGCGAAATGGACCAGGGCGCGCACGCAATCGTAGGCATAGGCCGCCACCAGATCCGGGGACCCGCCGTAGGCCTCTCGATAGCGCCGAACAAAAAACCGGGTGGCGGGATCGGCCGCATGCTCGTTGAAGGGCGCGGTGAACACGGCTCCTCCCACGTATTGGTCCCCTAGTCCCAGCAGCTCGTCGGACACCCATCCATTCGATCCGAGCAACGCCGCGTGCACATCGTGGAAGAGCAAGAGCGGGGTCAATCGCGCCACATGGCTCGCGGGCATCGGCATGAACACTCCATCGGGGCGCAGCTCCTTGATTCGCAGCGCGATCGGTTCGAAGATCGGTGCCGCGGACGCGTACGATTCGGTCCCCGAAACCGTTCCCCCCGCCCCTTCGAATGCCTCCCGAAAAGCGTCGGAGACCGTCTCGCCGTACGAGGTGTTCGCGTGGACGATCGCAACACTTCGGCAGAGGAATAGATCGGCGGCGATGTGCGCCATTCTCGTCCCCTGCGCGGCCGTCGATACATTCATTTGAAAGATGTTCTGCCCGAGCCCGGCCACCCGTGGGTCGGTCGCGGTGGGCGAGAGCAGGGGAATCGAGAGCGCCTCTGCGACTGCCGCGGCACCGACCGCGACCTCGCTGAGCAGGGGCCCGACGATACAGTCGACATCGTCGACGGTGATCAACTCCTTGACCGCGAGCACGGCCTGAAAAGGATCGCCGGCGGTGTCTCGCACGAAGAGCTCGATCGGGTCGTCGATCACAGCGAGCCGCGCGGCGTTGGCCGCCCGTCGCCCGAGCTCCGATCGTGTTCCAGTGAGGGGAAGCAAGAGGCCGATCCGGCTCTCATGGTCATCAGCGGCCGGCTCGAGTGGTGGCTCGACGATGGGCGTCGTCGGCTCGCCACCGGGGAGCGACGTTGGTTTCTCAACCACCGAGGAGGGACGTTCTCGTTCAACGGGAGGGCTCGGTGGCGGTGGCGCCTGGCGCGCGCATCCCGCCACTACCCACACCGCGCCACAAAGCACTATCAGGGCAAGAGGGAACGAGCGCATGCCGGCCCTTCGAGGGATCCCAACGCGGGTCAACGCGGACCGAACGAGCCCAGATCCCTGGGGTGGATCCGCTTGAGAACATCGGTGATCGCACGCTCCCGCTCCTCGCTCTTCATCGCCGCGAGCCCACCCACCTCGAACTGGGGAATCGACTCGTCGGCGAGGATCGGGCAGCCGGAGCGCGCCGCGAGCGCGATCGCGTCGCTCGCGCGGGCGTCGATCGTCACGAGCTGATCGTCCGCGCCCCGGATCACCAGGCGGGCGTGATAGGTGCGGTCCTTGAACTCGATGATCAACACACGAACGAGCTCGACGCCCATCGCCTCACAAACACGAGCGGTGAGCTCATGGGTCAGCGGGCGGGGGCAGGCGACCTCGCCGAGGCAGATCTGGAGCGAGTGCCCTTCGGAGTAGCCGATCCAGATCGGCATGATGCGTGAACCGTCTTGCTGCTGCAGCACGACGACCGGGTACTCACGGCGGTGGTCGTGAAAGACGCCTGAGATCTCCATCTCTGTCATGACGGTTCCTCTCGCGCCTCAAGCATAGCTCCGCTCGCCACCCGGCGCACGCACCGACTCACCCGGAGCTCTCCTTCATGACCCACAGCTTGATCTCGACCTGAACATCACGATGGAGCCGAATCGGCACGTTGAAGAAGCCCAAGACTTTGATCGGCTCATCGAGCTCGATCTTTCTCTTGTCGACGTGAATCCCCTGCTCCTCGAGCAGGCGGTGCACATCGGCATTGGTGACCGATCCGTAGAGCCGGTCCTCCTCGCCGACCTTGACGGCGATGGTCAGCGATACATCCACGAGATCCTTGGCCAAGAGCTCGGCCTCGGCTTTCGCCTTCGCCTCTTTTCGCCCATAAGACACATCTTCGTCTTTGAGCACCCGTCGGTTCGCTTCCGAGTCCTGAATAGCGAGCTTCCTCGGGATCAGAGAGTTGCGTGCATAACCCGCGGCAACATCCACGACATCACCGCGTTTTCCTAGAGTCCTCACATCTTCGCGCAGAATGACCTTCATCGTCTTCAACCTCCATGGTCCACCTGACGCTCCGCCCCCCAAGAATCAACGAGGGGGCGCGGGCCGCCTAAAATCGAACCACGTATCAAAAAGCCCAACGGCCGCAACCGGCAGAAAAAGTATGTAAAGAGAGGCCAGCACGAGAGCACCGGACGCGACCGCGCGCAACCCTAGCGCCGCGCCACGACGCGCCAGTGAGTGGTCCATGACCCCCAGCCCTCGCACCCAGTAGACACCGCTCGTGAAAAAGAGAAGATTCCATCCGATCGTCCCCGGCTTGCCCAGGTCCACGATGACGAGCCCGAGGGCGCAGATCAGCACCCAAACCAGTCCGTCCCATGGCGCGAAACGCGCGAGTGAGGGGCCGGACTTGCCAGGGGCCGGAGCGAAGGTCCGCAGCACCGCGTAGACGGCGGTCGCGACCCCCAACCAGATCGCCGCACCGATCCCGACCGCCCCCCGAGCGAGGCGGTCCGCAACGACGGCCCAAGCTTCGAGCACATTTCGTCTCTCCTCCTCGCCCAGGTTGGCGAAGCGACCGGTCTGCTCCTCAGCCCAGCGCAAGTACTGGCCCGATGTCTCCCGAATCGTCGCGTCGTCGAGGCCGATTGCCCCCAACACCACGGCCATCGACACCGCGAGAAGTACGAGGGCTGATCTCGACAGCTCCATCATGAGACAGGGTTGCCTGCGCCGAGCCACGCGGAGCTGAGCCGAGGCTCATTCGCCCCGGCACGGACCTCCGCGGAGCTCCTACGCCGACATCTCCGAAACGTAGGGCAGCAGAGCGATGTAGCGGGCCCTCTTGATGGCCCGCGTCAACGCTCGATGGTGCTTCGCGCTCGTTCCGGTGGTTCGGCGGGGAATGATCCGCCCGCGCTCGCTCACGAAGCGCTTGAGCAGCTTCGAGTTCTTGTAGTCGATATGATCAATCTGGTTGGCGCTGAAGTAGCACTCCCTGCGCCTCGGTTCTCTGGCCATCGGGTCTCCTAGTCCGCGGTCTCGGCGGTCGTCGAAGTGGCTGCCTTTTCGGCTTCGCCTTCGTCTTCATTCTGTTCGGTCGATGGATCGGTCGACTCGGGCTCGGCGGCTTCCGGCTCATCGCCCTCGGCCGCGCTCTCCGCGGCCGGCGTTTCATCGGCGGCATCGGCATCGCCATCGGCGCCCGGATCGGCAGCCTGCTCGCCGCCCCCGCCCTCCGCTTCTTCTCGGGCAGCGGCCTCTTCTTGCCGCAACCTCGCCTGCTCGGCCTTCAATTCGGCCTCGATCGCCGCCTCGGCGTACGCCTCGTCGGCGGCGGGAGATCGCTTCACGGCCATATAGCGGAGGACCGTTTCCCGCAACCCCAGCTCACGCTCCAGGCCGCGAAGTGTGTCGCGCCCGATCGTGAAGCGGAAGACCGCGTAGTACCCCTCGCTCTTCTTCTTGATTGCATAGGCGAGACGACGTCGTCCCCAAAGATCGAGCGTCTCGAGCTCACCACCCTGCTCGGACAGATAGCTCTTGATCCACTCGACCTCGCGGTCGATCGCCTCGTCTTCGAGGGCCGCATCGATGATGACGACCATTTCGTACTTGTTGGTTGACAATGTGTTCGTCTCCTTCATGGAGTGGAAGGCGTCCCGCCGGGGAAGGCTAGGACGCGATCGCTATCAGCGGTGCAATGACGAGCGCCACGACGCTCATCAGCTTGATGAGGATGTTGAGCGCGGGACCGGCGGTGTCCTTGAACGGATCACCGACCGTGTCGCCGACCACCGCGGCCTTGTGGGTATCGCTGCCCTTGCCGCCGAAATGGCCACTCTCGATATGTTTCTTGGCGTTGTCCCAGGCCCCACCCGCGTTCGCCATGAACAGGGCCAGAAGCACGCCCGAAGCCGTCACACCCGCCAGCAGACCGGCCAGCATGTGCGCATCGTAGAAGCCGACCGCCACCGGAATCACGACGGCGAGAAGACCGGGAACTATCATCTCGCGGATCGCGGCCGCGGTGGAGATGTCGACGCAGGTCTTGTAATCCGCCGTCGCCTTCCCCTCGAGCAGCCCGGGGATCGACTTGAACTGCCGCCGAACCTCTTCGATCATCTGGTTCGCCGCCCGGCCGACGGCCTCCATGGCGAATGAGCTGAAGAGGAAGGGCACCATGGCGCCGAAGAGCAACCCGACCATGATCTTCGGCTCGGAAAGGTCGATCGAAGTGATCCCGGCCTTCGTCTGGAAGGCGCTGAAGAGCGCCAACGCGGTAAGGGCCGCGGAGCCGATGGCGAATCCCTTGCCGATCGCGGCTGTCGTGTTTCCAACGGCATCTAGCTTGTCGGTCCGCTCCCGAACATTCTTCTCGAGACCCGCCATCTCCGCGATCCCGCCGGCGTTGTCGGCGATCGGTCCGTAGGCGTCCACGGCGAGCTGAATACCGGTCGTAGAGAGCATGCCGAGCGCGGCCATCGCGATGCCGTAGAGGCCGCCACCGAGCTTGTGAGAGAGCAGAATCGCCAGCCCCAACACAACGATCGGAGCGGCAACGGAGCGCAGTCCGAGCCCCAGCCCGCCGATGATGTTGGTCGCCGCACCGGTCGTCGACTTCTCGGCGATGCCGTGAACCGGCGAGCGGGATTCAGACGTGTAGTACTCGGTAATCAACCCGATCAGCACACCGGCGATCAGGCCGACCGCGGTGGCGCCGAAAGCGCCGATCGCCGTGGTCGGCAGAGCAGCGGTGGCGACGCTTGGCAGCAGAATCCGGCAGAGGACGAACATCACGCCCACCATGATGATGGCCGCGCCGAAGGTTCCGATGTTGAGGGCGGCCTGCGGATTCCCGCCCTCTTTCGTGCGCACGAAGAAGGTGCCGATGATCGATACGATGATCCCCGCGCCGGCGATGTAGAGAGGAAGCATCACATGCGCGGCCGACTGCAGCGCGCCGAGCACCATCGCCCCCACGATCGCGCCCACGAACGACTCGAAGAGGTCTGCGCCCATACCGGCGACATCGCCCACATTGTCACCCACATTGTCGGCGATCACCGCGGGATTGCGGGGATCGTCCTCGGGAATCCCGGCCTCCACTTTGCCGACGAGATCGGCGCCGACATCGGCCGCCTTCGTGTAGATCCCCCCGCCGACGCGCGCGAAGAGCGCGATCGAAGAAGCGCCCAGACTGAAGCCGGAGAGCACCGAAAGTGTCTGATCCAGCGCCGCGCCCGGCCCCGCGGCACCGAAGAAGCGGGTGTAGGCGATGAAAAGAAGCGAGAGACCGAGCACCGCAAGGCCGACGACGCTCATCCCCATGACCGCGCCGCCGCCGAATGCGATCTCCAAGGCGCCCGCCAACCCCTTCTGCGCGGCGTTCGTCGTGCGGACATTCGCCGTGGTTGCCACCCGCATTCCGAAAAAGCCCGCGAGAGCCGAGCAGGTAGCGCCGCAGACGAACGACAAGCCGACCAAGGCGTGGCTCTGCGCGCTGCCGCTGTACGCCAACACCAAGAGCACCGTGACGGCGATCACGAAGATGGAAAGGACCTTGTACTCCCGTCCGAGAAACGCCATCGCACCCTCTTTGATGTGCCCCGAGATCTCGAGCATGGTCTCGTTGCCGCCATCTTTCTTGGCAATCGAGGCGGACCTCGCATATGCATACAGCAACGCCAGAACACCCGCGATCGGTACGGTGAAGAGCATCCCCTGGGGATCCATTCGTTGACTCCTTGCTCGCGGCCTTTCGTGACTCGCGAGCTATCTGCGTCGTAGTTGCGCCCCCCGGTCGCCGATGGGCGGCGACCAGCGAGATTCGACTATCGGTTGTATCTATTCATGACCTGATCGAGATCGGAGCCGGGTAGCTCCAAGATCAGATCTTTCGCCCGCGACAGCATTTCGTCCGCGGCGGGGCGTTCGGGATCGTCAAAAGGTGAAAGAACGAAATCGGAGGCGTCGCCGGTCTTCGGTCCGATCCCCAGCCTCAGCCGGGGCACCTCCTCGGTACCCAGAATCTCCAAAATTGAGAGAAGACCCTTCTGCCCCCCCGCTCCGCCCCGCTTGCGCAGTCGAAGCTTTCCGAGCGGCAGATCGATATCGTCGCAAACGATCAGGATCCTCTCCGGTTCAGGGCGATGAATGGCCACGAAAGAAGCCACCGCATCGCCGCTCAAATTCATGTATGTCATCGGTTTCTGCAGGAGGACCCGCACGCCTTTTCGATCGGCGAGCGCTTCCAACCATCGGCCGGCTCCCCGGCGCCAGGTCGCCGAAAGGGTCTCGGCGACCCGATCGACGGCCTCGAAGCCCAGGTTGTGTCGGGTCTCCTCGTAGTCGGGACCGGGGTTCCCAAGCCCAACGGCGAGAAAGGGCGACACACCGGACGAGCCGGTCACTCCTCCGCACTCTCCTCGCTCTGTTCGCCCTCGGCGGCCTCTGCCTCCTCGGCGCCTTCCTCTTCTTCTTCGAGCTCTTCTTCGACCTGAACACGCGGCGGATGCACCGCGGCGACCGGGCTGCGGCCGTCGGCCACGGCCTCCAGACCGCCGAGATCGAGCTCGTCCACATGGATCGCTTCATTGATTCCAAGCTCGTCGATGTCGCACGCGATCCCCCGCGGCACCTCCGCGGGCGCGCAGAGCAGCTCGACGAAGCCGCCGTATTTCTGCAGCACGCCGCCTTCGAGGCGAACCCCTTTCGGCGTTCCGGTGAACTCGATCGGCACGCGGCAGACCAGCTTCTTCGTTTCGTCCACGCGCATCAGATCGACATGAATGAAATCGCCGGTCAGGGGATCCCGCGAAATCTGCCTCGCCACGACATCGCAACCATCACCCCCGTCGATCCGCAGATCGAAAACCGTATTCAGGCCGAGCTCCGTGTGCAGTCCGGTGTTCAGATCGCGCCCGTCCACCGACACGGCGATCGGATCGTCATCGCCCCCGTAGACGACCGCTGGAACCCTGCCTTCGCGTCGAAGTCGCTTCGCCGCCTGCTTCTTTCTCTCCGATCGCGGCTGGGCGACCAGGTTGTACTTTTCCATGGGTCTTTCGATTCCTCTGGTGAATTGAGCGGCCGACAACAACCCGACCGCACCACCGGCTAGCGAAAGAGAATCGAGATCGACTCGCTCTCGTGAATTCTGTTGATTGCGTCGGCGATGAGCGGGGCAACCGTCAGATTCCGAATCCGCTCGCCGTCGACGGTATGATGAATGGTGTCGGTTACCAGCGAGCAACGAATATCGGATGCCTTCAGGCAGTCCTCCGCATTTCCGCTGAAAACCGCATGAGTGCACGATGCGTACACATCTTTCGCGCCACCTTCCAACAAGGCGGCCGCACCTCTTACAGTCGTCGTGGCGGTGTCGATCATGTCGTCGACGATGATGCAGGTGCGGCCCCGAACATCACCGATGATATTCATGATCTCGACATCGTTCGGCTTCGGTCGCCGCTTGTCGATCACCGCCATCTCCACCGACTCGCCCAGCTTCTGAGCGAACCAGCGCGCCATCTTCACCCCACCCAGATCGGGCGACACCACCATCGGCTTCTCGATCCCCATCCCCAAGAAATGGTTGACCATGATCGGGCCGGCATATAGATGGTCGACGGGAATATCGAAAAAACCCTGAATCTGGTCGGCGTGCAGATCCATCGTCAACACGCGCGTCGCCCCGGCCGCGACGATCAGGTTCGCGATCAGTTTCGCCGTGAGCGCGACCCTCGGCTGGTCCTTGCGATCCTGTCGCGCGTAGCCGAAATACGGAATCACCGCAGTGATCCGATCGGCCGACGCTCGACGCGCCGCATCGAGCATCAGCAGAAGCTCGATCAGATTCGCATCGGGCTGATTCGTCGATTGCACGATGAAAACATCCGCCCCCCGGATGTTCTCATTGATCCGAACGAACGCCTCGCCATCGGAGAACCGCCGGTGCTCCACATTTCCGAGTGGGATCTTCAGCTGGCCACAGATCGCCTCGGCCAGCGGCCGGTTCGAAGTCCCCGAAAGAACCTGAATCTGCTTGCGCATCGACTTCCGTCCAAAAGAAAAACGCCCCACCGAGACCCGTGGCCTCGGCCGACCTGACAGGAGGAATGCGACCACCGGGGCTCGGCGATTCGATCTCGGACACCCCCCGAAGGCGGCGCCCCCTGCTCGTTCCACCCCTCATCAATGGGGGTTGGGCGGATATTCATTTCAGCGCTCCTCCGCATCACGTCGGCGGAGCAAGCGAGCAGTATGGCTGGTCGAGGGGGAGAAGTCAAACATCCATCGCCGGGGGCAAAAAGGGCGTCGCGTTCGGCGAAGCGGAGCCGCGGGGCGGGCCTGGCGACGAATGGCGGCGGCTCGCCGGCCAGTGCTCGGTCCTCCCGGGGATCTTCGTAGGGCCCGGAAAGAAATAGACGTGTCGGATCGCGCCCAGATTTGGGTCAGCTTCGGCCGATCCGATTGAGTGCAACCGGAGGCGTAGTCGCAGCCTACGTCGAGGATTGCACGATTGAGGCGTCGGCCGAAGATGGCCCGAAGATGGGATGCGAGGTGGCACGTCTATTTCTTTCCGGGCCCCCAATCAGGAAAGGCGAGGCGAAATGGCGTGACGGGCGACAGTCGCGGAGGAACTCGGCCGCCCGATCCCGTTCTTCATGCGGGAGCTCCGCCGCCGTTTCCGGTGAACCGCTATCCTTCAACCCACGGCCCGTGCTCGATCCCGCTCCAGGGCAGCGCCAAACCGGCGGAGCGTCGTTGTCTCTCATCTCCTCCGTGAACCAGGACGGCTTGAATCCCGCGACTATCGTCACGCTGGCGCAGAAGCTCGGAAAGTCTCGCCAGCGGCCGAAAGTGTTCCGACCTGAGGGTCGCCCCCGATTTGGCCTCCACCAAGACCAGAGCGCTCCCCTCGTCTATCACGCCGTCCACTTCCAGGCCGCGAGACTCTCGGAAATGGTGAGCTCCAGGAGCCCTTCCCGCGTGCAATCGCGCCTTGGTGATCTCGGCGATCACCCAGCTCTCGAAAATCGGGCCGCGCAGCGGATGGTGCCTCAGTTGGTCGGAGCTGGAGATCCCGAGCAAGGCACAGACCAAGCCTGTGTCGTAGAAATGAAGCTTGGGCCGCTTCACCAGCTGCTTGCGGAGGTTGGCGTGCCACGCTGGGATCAAGGTGCACAAATAGCTCGTTTCGAGGACGGAGAGCCACGCCTTGGCGGTGTTGCGGGTGATGCCTGCGTCCCCAGCCAAATTGCTCAGGTTGAGCTCGCTGCCGGTGCGCCCGGCGCAGAGCTTCGTGAAGGTGGTGAAGGCCGTCAGATCGCCAACATTGAGCACCTCTCGCACATCCCGCTGCACATAGGTGCCGATGTAGTCTCGGAGCCATCGACCCGCCGGAATCCTCCGGTCGTGGATGCGTGGATAGGCTCCCGTCCAGAGCATCTCGATCAGATCGTCGTTGGAGGGGCTCGCGAAGCGCTTGAGCTCGTCGAGGCTGGGTGGGAGCAGTGTCAGGACCGCGGTGCGACCGGCGAGAGACTGGGCGACGGCGGCGGAGACGCCGAAGTGCTGGGAGCCCGTCAGGATGAAACGTCCGGGAGGATCTGGCTTGGCATCGACCTCGACCTGCAACGCGGAGAGCAGCTCGGGCACGCGTTGCACTTCATCGATGACCACACCCGCGGAGTGTTCTCTTAGGAAACCGCGAGGATCATCCTCGGCGTAGCCACGCGCCCCGATGTCCTCCAGCGAGACATAGTGAAAGTCGGGAAAAACGGCCTTGCACAGGGTGGTCTTGCCGGACTGCCTCGGGCCGGTCAGCGTGACCACCGGATAGTAAGAAGCCGACTCTCTCAGCACGACGGCCAAGTTGCGTCGAATCATGAGTGCATCGTGGCGCCGACTGTATAATTTGTCAATTAGGTTCTCGAATTATGCGAGAACTCCAGAGTTGCCCGCGCCTCTCACGGGCGCGAGAATGCGGGACTCCGCCGCCCGGATCTCGCCCCCCGCGCGGCGCTCTCGACCACCCGAATCGACGAGGCGGTGACCAATTGGCAAAACGGAAAGACCGGACGCGACGCCTGGATCGATCCGCGGTGCTGGCTGGACGGATCGTCCCCGGCGTCGATGAGCTGCTGATCCTGATCCACGACAGCAACCCGACCGGGGAGGATCTACCCGCCGAGGAAACAACACGGCGCTACGCGGAAAAGTCGAAGCTACAGAGCATTCTGTTGCGCAATTCTCGGGATCGGCTGCGGGTCGAGGAACAGCCCGATGGGGAGATCGTCGCCATCGCGGATCGCTACGGCGCCGGCGACGCCTGTCATGCGCGGCTCAACGAGCTCGATCCGGACGTGCGAAGCTGGGTGCAGCGGCAGCTCGATATCGGCGCGAGCGATGAACCGGATCGGGCGGCTCCCATGTCGCGGGGCGGGAGCCGGGGGGCGTCACGGTCGAGAGCCGAGCCGACCTCCGAACCGATCGCGGAAGAGATCGAGCACCTCGGCGCCGGAGAGCTCCGTGAAGCGGGATGGGCCGCTCTGGAGGAATGGGACTACGACCGGGCGCGCGCCTGCTTCGGTGCGGCGGTCTGGACGATGCCGTGGAGCGGCTCATTTGGGGGATCGAGGGGGATCGCATCGGCGAGGCCTGCCGGCTCCTTGCCGAGGCGGCCCTGAAGAGCGAGGACGAGGAGCGTGCGGATCTGTGGCTGCGCCGGGCACGCGATCGAGGGGCGTTGCGCTCCGACGTCACGCGGCTCGAGGACGCGCTTGGCGCGCGGCACGACGGGCACCACTCGAGGCACAGGCCGAGGCGGCGCTGGCGGAAGGGCGGGCTACCGATGCGCTGCGGCTCCCCGAGCAGATCGTGGGGCAGTGGCCGGAGAGCGCCGTCGCGCGGCGGATTGTGAGCGAATTGGAGCGGGAGGATCGCGAGTCCCGGATCCGAGATCTGTCGGCACGGGCCGATCGCGTGCTCGAGCAAGGCGATGCGAGAGGGGCCGCGGCGCTGCTTCGCCGGGCGTTGGAGCTGGGCGCGAAGGCGGATGTCCGGTGGCGATTGGCGGAGCTGGAGCGCGAAACACGGGCCGCTGAGGAAGAGCAGACTGTCACTCGTGTGCGAGAGCTGCTGGGAGGGGGTGATCACGCGGCGGCGCTTCTGAAGTATCTGTCGTTGGACGAGAAGTCACGATCGGCTTTGCGGAGCGAGACCGGAGTCGAGCACCTGGGTTGGCTGGAAGAGTCGAGACCGCTCGAATCCGGGCGCAAGGCGGGAGCGGCGGTCGAGGCGGTTCTCGCTCTGCGCGACGCCAAGGCGACCGCCGCATTTGGTGAGTACGAGACGGTTTCCTCGATGCTCGCACCGCACCGGCGCCAGCTCCGCCACCTTCGGATCGCCGGATCTCTCCTCGCCGAAGCCGCCGACCACGCCCTTCGGGAAGATCGAGCGCAAGCGCTGCGACGAATTGAGAAAGCTAGCGACGCATTTCGGTTGGGACGGATCGAAGAGGCCCGCGCATGCTTGGACGATACCAACCTGAAGCTGCTCGACGAGGAGCGCGGGGAGCAGGCGGCGGCACTCGATCGCGCACTGCGCCGCGTAGCGGACCTGCGGCGTCTCGAGGGCAAGCTGGCCTCGAGGAGGCACGATCCTGTACGCGCCGGCGTGATCGTTCGGCGGCTGATCGAGCTGAACTCCGGCGATGAGCGCCAGAGGTGGTTGCGGGAGCACGCCGACCTGGGGGACGAGGTTCGTTCGCAGTGGCGAATCGAGATCGCCGAGGGAGCTGGCGCCGATGTTGCCGGCGCATGGCCCCACTACGATCGGGATCGGCCGGAGCTGCTCCTGCGCGATGACGGGAGACAAGTCTTGTTGGCCAACTCCTGGGGGGAATGGATCTTCATCTGGCTGATCGATGTAGAAGGCGGAGTGGTCCGGGAGCGGATCCGTATGCGCGCTCCCCAAGCTCTGGGCCCGGTGATCGATCTGGTGGTGAACGGCGCTGAGCTGTGGATCGCCTGTGAAGAGGGCGGCTTGATCAAGATCTCTCTGGACGACTGGCGGGTGCTGCGATGGCACCTCCTCGGTGAGCACTTGAAGAAGAACGAGCGTATCGAAAGCGTGCTCTTTGTTCCGGGCACGAGATTCGTGTGGATGGAGATCGCTCGTCGCGAGGCCGGGGAGCTGATCGTAGCGAGAGTCCTCGACCTCGATTCCAGGCGCATCTGTCGCGAGTTCGATGATTGCCTCGGGATGGAGCGGTCGCTCGTGACACCCGAAGCCATCTTCGCCATCGGAGATGTCGATGCCGCCCGCGAAGCCTGGGAGGATGGTCCGCGACATGATGGGCAATGCGAGCTGGATCTGTGCCTGGAAACGATCGGGCCGGCAACTCCCGGGGAGGACAAACCGCGCTCGGCGGTGCGCCGCCTGGTGCTGGCCATCGTCGAGACCGACCGGCTGCTCGAGAGCGGTCGCCCTGAAGAAGCGCTCTCGCGCCATTGGAAGCCATATTCCTCTTCGCGCGGGAAGAGCTGCAAGGCTTGGCCCGACTGAGCGAAGCGTATTTGCGAATCGACGCGGAGGATTCCGGAGCTCGCTTCAAGAAAACGCTGGCGTTGAGCGCATTCCGCCACGCGCACGGCGAGCGCGAGCACCAGACACGCAGCGAATTGCCGGTGCCTGGCCACACATGGAACAGCGACCGTCTGGACGATGTAGCCCGCCGCGCGGAAGACTGGCTGAAGGCCGGCACGACATGACCGCTCGCCGACCCGCTCGATTTCCGCTCACCCGTAGCGCCACCGCCCCGGATCACCGATAATGGAGGCGAGGAGGGATCGACCGGAGAATCGCATGCGCCAGCGCACCCATCACGCTCTCGCCGCCCTGACTCTGGCCCTGGCGGCCGCCTTCGGCCGCCCGGCGAATGCCGATCCCTTCGATCCCGAGGTCCGCCACCGCCCCCGGCTGATGCTCGAGGCAGACGATCTGGCGACGGTGCGGGCTCGGATCGGGCGCGCGCCCTACGATTCCTGGATGAGCGGGCTTCGTGCCCTATCGCAGGCGAGCCCCGCTCCATACGAAGGGTACGATCCCAGCAGAGAGTCGGCGAACGGCAATATCGCCAAAGCGGCGGCCTTCACGGCGCTCGTCGACGACGATGTGGCGGCCGCGTCGCGCGCCCGTGATGTGTTGCTCGTCTGCGAAGATTCGGTTCCGAATCTCACTCTCAACCCCCTGCTGATCGGCGAAGATATCCACTTGGCCGAGGGGATCATGGCGTATGCGCAAGCGGCCGATCTTCTCTTCGCCACCGGAGCGCTGAGCCCTTCCGATTCGATCGCCGTGCACGATCGTCTGGCCACGCTGGCCCGTTCCACGTACCAACGATACGTTAAGGGGAACCCGCTTCAGTATCACTTGATGATGAACAACCACCGCTCGAAACTGGCGGCGGCGATGGGCATGGCCGGGCTCGCACTCAACGAGGATGAGGACGCAAGCATCTGGGTCGATTGGGGCATGACGGTCGTCGACGACATATTGCGTTACCAGACGGTCGAAGAGGACGGCACCTACGGTGAAGGCCCCGATTATTTGTGTTACTCTGCCGTCAACCATCTGCCTTTTGCGTATGCGTACCATCTCTTCCGGGATGGCGCTGGAGGTGTATTCACCTATCGGCGCTACGGCATCTTCGGACAGATCGTCGTCAGCGAGGAGCGAGAGCTGGAGAATCCTCTCATTTCCGATCTCTATGCCGCGATCGACGATTGGGGAGTGGCGATTCGGCGTTTCGATGGGCTCCGTTCCCCCTTTGACGACGCAAATCCCATCGGCTACTTCGGCTTCTTCGGCGCCGTCGTGCGCGACGATCCGATTCTGGCATGGGACTGGTGGGAGGCCGACGCTCTCAAGGTGGAAGACGTCAACGATCTGCGTGCCGATGCGATTTGTGTTGCGGACGATGGACAGGCACGCGTGCAACCGACCGGCTCGCCGACGGTCTTTCTACCAGCCGGCGGGCACGCGATCCTGCGCGAGGGTTGGGAGCACGGCGACATGCGGGTGCATATTCTGGCGGAGCACGACGATTCCCGAGTCGCGGGCGGACTGCACGAGCATGCCGACGCGACCAGCTTCATGATCGAAGCGCATTCGGAGCCGCTCGCGATCGACAGTGGCTACGGGCGATGGGAAGATCGTCTACTCGTGCACGCCGCGGAGAACCACAATCTGATTCTCGTCGATGGCAAAGGTCCGCCGGCGCCCGAGCTGATCCCACCGGTGGGAGTCGATGCCGCTCAGGATCTGGAGGCCGATACCGATCGGATCGACGCCGTGCGAGTGGCCGCCGGCTACCGCGATTCCGAAGTGCTTCGGATCGTCGCCGCCTTCGATCATCGCTGGGTGGCGGTTCTGGATCGAATAGCCGCCGATCAGGGAAGCCACGATTTTGAGTGGGTTCTTCACGGCAACGGAGGCGGAAGCACCGGCGGATCGTTTGCGTTGACGGGCGACGGGGCCCGCTGGGACCGTGCCGGAGGATCGCTGGTGGCGCATGTGGCGGCCGCCGGCTCCGCACCGCTGCTCGGTGCCGAAGAGATGTCGCACGGTCTCGTCTGGGGTTCGATGGAAACCCACATGGCCCTGCGAGCCGTCACCACCGGCCCCAGCACCGCCTTCGCGACATTACTCGACTTGCCGGCAGCCGGAGAGGAAGAGGCGATCGCCACCGATCTGTCGCGGCCCGGAGCCGCGCTCCTGCTTTGTCGCTACCCCGACGGAATACGCGCACTCCTGTCGAGTCGCGAGGATCGGTCGGCGATGAGCTTAGGCCCGCTACGCTTCGATGGATTCGCGGGGCTCTTCGTGGGGCTCTTCTTGGGGCGTGAACCGCAAAGCCCGCAGGCGCTACTGGCGACGGAATGCACAGAGGTCTCGGCGTTCGGGCGCCCGATTCTGGCCAGCGATATCCCGATCGATCTGGCGGTCTCCTGGGCGGAGGATCGAACGACCCTACACCTGCAGGATGCCCAGGGCGCCTCGATCGAGCTTTGGGTTGGCTGTGCGCTCGCTTCGCTCGACGGCCCGGTCGATAGCTGGTCGAACCTGCCCGGCGGACTCGTGTCGTTCACCCCCTCGGATGCCGCGGTCGACCTCGCTCTCTACTGCGAGTGAAGGTCTCCCGCCTCCGCATCCCCCATGCACCGGCGGGTTGCGGGGGTCATTCCGCCCAATCGGGCCCATTCGGCCGGTGTGCGGGCATGAATCGTGATTCCATGCACAGCGTTCGCCAGCTCCTCGACCAGCGCCTCGTGTACGGCGCGGTGCCGATCCAACAGCGACCGGTCCGTGAAGCTCTCGCTCACCACGACGACCTTGAAGAGCCCTTCCGCCCCGATCGGGCTCGAGTGCAGATGGGTTTCGTTGATCACCTCGAGATGATCCGGGCTGAAGGCGGTCCTGAGCTTCTCAGTGATCGCGCGTTGCACGGGTCCGACGTGCGGCCGCGTCTCGGTGGCCATCGGCTCTCCTCTTGTTGGGGGGCACCACACTCGACCTCATGATGGGAAATCTCGACTTCCAGGTCAAGCTTCAGCGGCGCGGCTTCGAGACGCGCGACGGCCGATCCGCTCCCGGATCTCCCCCTCCGGATACAAGAGGTCGGCGAGAGTCCAGCCGGATAGAAAGTCGTGAACCACCCCGTCGATGCCGGCAAAGAGCCCCCGCATTGCACAGTCGTCGCCGTGAACGCACCGCTCCCCCATGCCGGAGAAACGCCCGCAATCGCAGGCATGCCCCAGCCGTTCGCCGATCGCGTCCACCACTCGGCTCACGGAGAGGCTCTCGGGCGTGATAGTCAGCGTGTAGCCGCCGCTCCGGCCTCGCACGCTATTGACCAACCCCGCCTGTCGCAGGAGCCGCATCAGCTTCGCGATATTGGCGTCGGTCAGAGCCTCGGCCTTCGCGATCTCGGCGATCGTCACGCAGGCGCCCGGGGCGGCGCGGGCCAGATGGAGAAGGCAGCGAAGGCCGTACTCCTCTCGGGCGCTCAATCTCATGATTTCGACCTCATGAACGCATGATAGCCGGAAGTCCCCGCGGGGCGCCCGTTGACAGCGTGAATCGTTCGCATAACGTTCAGTAGGCTGAAGTAGCGGAGGACCCGCAGATGCTAGCAACGCTTGCCTTCATGTTTCCCCTGTCCGCGGCACTCATCGGTGGCGCGCCCGACGTGGCGATCCCCGGCGCCCCTCAGGCCGATCTGACCATCCGTTACGATCCGATCGCTTCGGTGGCGGTGCAGGGCTTCGCGCTTCCTTTCGGCGCCCGGATCGAGAACAACACGGGCGAGATCTTGACCCGCGACATCTGGCTGGAGCTCGACGATCCTCACGTGTACGCTGATCTTGGCTCCTTCCCCTTCCCTCCCGGCATGACCCGGCTCTACGGCAGCGTCGGGCCCTTGCCGATGGGGCCGGGGAGCTATGCGAGCAGAGCACATTTGAGTCGGAGCTTCGCCGGCACACCCGAAGCATCGACCGACGTCGAATTCGAAATCGTGGCGGCCGGACTTCGGGAGCGATCCCCGATCCACACTCTTCCCTCCGACCCGACCACTCTGCGCGAATCGACGCCCCGATTCGCGACGGGACCGAACGAGGTCGTTCCCGAGGGCGCCCCCCTTCCGACCCCCTCCCCCCGCATGGAGGCAAGCTGCGACCACCTCGGTCTCCGCGGGACCATTTGCCCCAAGCCGCGGAGCGCCTTCGTCGCCGATTTCGCGTACGATCGGAGGAACGACCGATTCGCGGCCCTCGACGTGGTCTCGCCCGGCGGCGTCTTCTGGATGGGTGCCGAGTCCTGTGAGATCGATCGCTACGTCTCGTTCGACCAGATCTCCCAGCGTGGCTGCGCCTATGACAACGACAGCGGAACCGTCTACGTCGCCGGCTGGAGCGACAATACCCTTTACCGGCTCGATCCCGAGCTCGTCGCCGTGGGATCACAGACAATCGCCGAGCCGATCGCCGGATTGGCGGTCGACGAGGAACGCGATCTGCTCTACGCTTCGACGAATTCCGATCCGGACGAGCTGATCGAGTACTCGATCGTCGAAGACGGATCGGTGAGCCCCACCGGCAGGCGCTGGCCGGTGCCCTGGGGTGGCTACAGTGAAACGCACTCCACCGCATCGCTCGAATACGACGATTGCTCCGGCACCTTCATGATGATCAATCAAGATGCCAATACGATGGAGTACTTCCAGCTCCGAGAAGGCGATCTGGTCAGAAAGGCGAATTGCGCGCTACCCCTCGGGGTCGGCTGGGGCTTCGGCCTGAACTCGGCGACGGTCGAGCTCACGGTCACCGATGTAGCGGCGTTTTCTTGCGATTTCCCGGTTCTCGGGATCGAGCCCGACGACGCGATCTGTGGTGATGGCGCGCTCGCCGATTTTGTTGCCACCTATGAAGAGCTGGCGAGTCTCTTCGTGGGGAACGACGGGGGTCCCCTCGCGGTGAAAGTACGCAACAACACAGGGAGGGATGCAACCAAAGTGCTCTGGCTCTCAGTCGCGCCGAGTACCGACATTCCATTGAGTCAAGCAACGGTATTTCCACCGGGATCCCACATCTTCAACACTGGAGTGCTGGGCACCGACCTGACGGTTCCGGAAGGTGAGTATCTCGGGACGATCAACCTGGGCGGCGCGATCGGCGGCCCGGCCGATGCGTCGGCGGCCGTCGGTTTCACGATCGTCGCGCCCGGCGTGCACTAGGAGCCTGTTGCGCATAGTCTTCGCTTCGCTCAGCATCCGTCTTCGTTCCGCTCTCTG